>DATEKE010000227.1:0-2642 GCA_035277605.1 Terriglobales bacterium
AAACGCAGCCGCAACACACGCGGCTGCCCCACCGGCTACCGCCGGCGGTTCCGTTAAACCAAGCCCAATCCTCCATCCACCGCCAATATCTGTCCGGTGATGAAATCCGGGCAGGTGGCGAGAAACAGTACGGACTGCGCAACGTCCGCAGCGGTTCCATTCCTCTGCACTGGGGTCTTCGCTGCGAAGTTCTCCAGAACTTCACTGCCGCGAGCCGATTCGCCCTGGTCGATCATGCCCGGAGCGATGCAGTTCACCTTCACCTCAGGCGCCATTGCCTTCGCCGCTGATTGCGTGAGCATGTGCAGCGCAGCCTTGGACGCGCAATAATGCGCATGGGTCGCCCATGGCCGAATGCCGCCGAGCGAGCCAATGTTCACGATGCGTCCATTGCGGGCGCGCAGCTCCTTCGCACATGCCTGCGACATGAAGAATGCTGCGCGGACATTTACGTCGAACATCGCATCCCATTGCTCCGGCGTGATCTCTTCGAAGGCGACGGTTTCGTATGCTCCGGCATTGTTGATGAGCAAATCGAGCCGCCCCAATTTGGCGATCGCTTCACCGGCGCAGGACTCGATCGATTTCACATCTCGCAGGTCGCAGCGTATCGAGAAGGTTCGAACGCCTGACTTTGTAAGTGTCGCGCTGGTCTGCTCGGCGTCATTTCCCGATTTGAGATAGGTGAACGCGATGTCTGCACCGGCGCGTGCGAGTGTCAGCGCGATTTCCCGGCCAATGCGGCGCGCTCCGCCAGTGATCAGAACGCACTTCCCCGCCAGTGGGCGATTGGTATCGGTGCTCAGCGCTTCTCCTCCACAGGACGAGGCACTGCGGGCCAGTCGACGGAATTGCCCTGCAGCAGCGCAACCGTCTGTTCAACGCGCGATGTTCCATCGTGGACCGCGAACTTCAACGGCTGCCCCGACGGCGTATTGCTCCAAAGACTTACACCGGCGTATTGGCCATCGCGACGCAGTATGAAATAGACCATCTCGATATAGCGGAGGCGGTTCATATCGTGGTTAAAGTTGCGCACAATGCGTTGCAGCACTTCGAGTCCGGCCTCTTTCGGTGGCATCCCGCGACGCATGTTCTCAACAATGCTATGCGCACCGGCGACTTTGATGTTTTCTTCCCCGCTGCCGGTCGCACCTGCGGAACCTACGTCCTGATCGCAGTAGCAGCCCGCTCCGATGATGGGAGAATCGCCAACCCTGCCCGGAAGCTTCCACGCTGTTCCACTGGTCGTGGTCGCGCCAGACATCTCGCCTTTTTCATTCACGGCCGAGACATGAATTGTGCCGTGCGGAGGAAAGATAACGTACTCGACGGCTCGCTCACGCAGCTCTGGCTCTATGCCAAAATCAGCAGCCATTTCCATTAACTTTTTGCGTCTCAGTTCAAGTGACGCTTGCGGCTTGGGAGGATTCCAGCGGGAATCGTCCGGCCCTGGTCCCCACCAGTCCTGATTGGAATTTGTCTCCTTCCACAGCAGCCAAGTTTTGCGCGAGGCGTCGGTCAGCAGGTTTTCGCGCTCATAGCCCATCCGGACCGCAAAACGTTCCGCGCCGTCCCCTACGAGCATCACGTGGCCGGTGTGGCGCATAACATCGCGCGCGACCAGGCAAACATTCTTAATGTTTCTCACACCGCCGACCGAGCCGGCTTTGCGCGTTGGACCGTGCATGCAGCAGGAATCCAGCTCGACCACTCCTTCTTCATTTGGCAATCCGCCAAGCCCGACGGTCTGATCATTGGGATCATCTTCTTGTCCCTTGCACACATGAAGAACTGCGTCGAGCGTGTCGCCACCTTCTTTGAGCATCTTCCAGGCTTCGTCGATCGTCGGCTTTCCGAGGGATCTGGTGATAATTACAGGCTGCCTGGGAGTGGCAATCTGGATGGTTTGGGAGCGTTGAACAGATTGATTGCCGTTTTGAGATTGCGCGAAGCCGTCTATTCCCGCGGCCACTGTTGCCGTTGCCAATCCAGCACTCGACAAGAACTTTCGCCGCGAAAATGTCATGCGCCCTCCGGGATGCGAGAAACCGACAAAGCATAAATCAGCGACTCGTCGCTGGCTATGCCGATTGCTTCAACTCTTTGCCGCTTTGCAGTGGTGTTCGCAGCTCCGCCTCATTGATACGAACAGAAGTTCAATAGCCTGTCATCCTTCGTCCGCCTGAGGCGGACTCAGGATGACAGGACAAAATTCAGGAACCCCTCGCGATGCAGTCTCTCCGATTGATCTCTCTGAGGCTCGAGAAAGCGTTGAATGGGGTTCTGGAGTTCACGCAATGTCACAACCCGCTGCACTCTGTTAGCTTTTATCTATGCCTCCGCAGCTAGCCGTCATTCGGGATTCGATTGAGCCGCTGTGGCAGGTTCGCGACCAGCAGCAGCATCTGCGCGAACTCATTGCTACAGACGCCGAACTCAAGGAAGCTCCATTGCGCCGCGACGTCCGCAACCTCGGACGCATTCTCGGCGAAGTCATTAAGGAGCAGGCGGGGCAAGAGGTATTCGCGTCGGTCGAGCGATTGCGGAATTTGAGTATCGAGCAGCGGGAGAAAGGACGAATCGCGAACGATCCTTCCCTGCCCGCGATGGATCTGAAGCACGCGTTCCTGGTCGTGCGC
>DATEKE010000228.1:0-5240 GCA_035277605.1 Terriglobales bacterium
GACCGTTGAGAACTATGATTCGGTGCAGAAGATTGGCGAGACTTACTACTTCCGAAAACGGCTGCCACACCAAGAGCAGCCGTGTATTTACAAGCGTCAGGGTGTCGATGGGCAAGACGAGCTTCTTATTGACCCGGCAGCACAGGGTTCCGGGAAATACACGGCCGTGAAGCTGCTTCGCGTCTCTCCTGATGGGAAGTTCATATTGTACGAGATCAAAAAGGGAGGCGAACGTACCGGAACCTTTGCGATTCTTGAGATCGTCACTCAAAGAACTCTCCCCGATGTGCTACCGAAGGGTTATTTGCCTGGTTTTGCATTTGCCCCCGATGGGAACACTTTCTTCTACATTTATGAAGCCGCAGCTGAACCAAGGCCTTTATATCGCGCCGCTTATTCTCACGTGCTAGGAACCCGATTTGCTGATGACGAGGAGGTATTCCGCACGGGAGAGGGCGATGACTTCCGCTTATCTATGACCGCGAGCTCATCCCGGTTGGGTTTTACTGTCTATAGGATGCTCGAAAAAACGCTAACCAGCTTTTACATCAAAGCACTTGACGCTCAGATGGCTTGCCAGTGTGTTGTTCACGAAGCTGAATTCGCTTTCCGTCCTCTATTTGTCCGAAATAGGATCTTTGCGATCACGGACCGCAATGCCCCTAATCTGCGGATTGTCGAGATTCGCTGTACAAAAGACGGTGGATTCGAATGGGCTGAGATTGTGCCGGAGCAAGAAAGCCGAATTCATCAATGGATCGTAACCAAAAACAGTGTGTTCGTTTCCTATGCTCGACGGGGTGCTGTTGAGATCTTTTGCTTCGATTTCAACGGGACAAAACTAGGGGAATGGGCGGCGCCCGATCAAGGGACTATCCGTTTTGTCTCCGCGACGACTGACAGCAATGAAATCATCATTGAGAGTGAAACGTTTGCGCACCCGGTCTCTACTTGGCAGGTTTCGCCCTCCCACAAGGGAATGACGTTATGGAATCGTGGGAAGGCTCCCTTTCGACCGGACGAATATGAGTTTAGACGGCTCTCGTATACCTCCAAAGACGGCACACAGGTTCCGATATTTCTCTTCGGAAAGTCGAGCGTGCTGAACGGTGGTTGTTGCGCGGCAATCATGACTTCGTACGGCGGTTTTGGCGTGTCGGTGACACCGCAATTCAGCGTCTTCGTTGCACTCCTCGTGGAACGCGGTTTTCTCTTCGCATTGCCCAATATCCGTGGTGGATCGGAGTTCGGTGCCACTTGGCATCAAGCGGCCAAACGACGAGGTCGTCAGAATGCATTCGATGACTTCGTGGCTGCCGCAGAATGGCTAATCACGACGGGCAGGGCCGCGCCAGATCGACTCGCCATTTTCGGAGGATCAAACTCCGGTTTACTTGTTGCCGCGGCGCTCACGCAGCGCCCCGAACTCTTCCGGGCGGCGATCTGCCTGGCTCCGTTGCTGGACATGCTTCGCTACCATCTTTTTGACGATGCCGCAGCCTGGCGCGACGAATTCGGAACTGCAGATGATCCAGAAGACTTTGCGGCGCTAATTCGCTATTCCCCCTATCAGAGAGTCTCGAACGATGTCTCCTATCCCGCCACAATGTTCGTATCTGGCGATGCAGACGGGAGCTGCAATCCCCTCCATGCACGAAAAATGACAGCACGCCTGCAAGCCGCGACTTCGAGCGGCCGACCGGTCCTGCTCTCCTACAGTGATATGCGAGGCCACTCGCCCGTCCTCCCCTTAAGCGACCGGATAGAAGCTCTCACGGACAGAATCGCTTTTCTGTGCGACCAGCTGACTGTGTGAGGGAAGGGACATCCATGCGCTGCCTGGCAGTTGCCGCCTATTTCAAGCTGTTTGAGTTCGACTTATACATCTATCGCCGAGACTTCGCCAGATTGCACAACCGTGTTCGCAGTTCAGTAGTGAACCCTCGTGCGGCTTTGCCCGGCACCGTCGAACGTATCTGCAATGCGGTTAATTTGGCTTGTATGTGGTACTGGAAGCCCGTCCTATGCCTTCAGCGCTCCGCCGTCACAATCTGCTTGCTCAGACAAAGCGGGGTCTCGGCACAGATGGTCATCGGCGCACAGCAGCTACCGTTGAAAGCTCACGCGTGGGTGGAAATCGATGGGCGAGTCATCAACGACAAGCCCTATACGCGAGAGATGTACGCAGTTCTCGATCGGCTTTAGGACAGGAACTCATGAGTAGGCAATGAGGCCTATGAGCGTGCAATTTGGACATTGGAGTTTTGCAGGGGAGTCGGCGAGCCCGGACTGTCTCACCAAACTGGACGAAGTGCTCTCGCCCTACGGACCGGATCGCCACGGCTCCTACTGCAACAGGGGTGTAAACCTCCTTTTCTATGCATTGAATTCGACTCGAGAGTCGCACTTTGAAAGGCAGCCATACATTACCGCAGCCGATGCTGTCGTTATGTGGGACGGGCGATTAGACAACCGGCGTGAATTGATCCGCGTCCTCGGCAATTCTTCGTCGGACGATACGACCGATATTGCGCTCGTCGCTACGGCCTACGAACGCTGGGGCACGGAATGCTTTCCGAGACTAATCGGCGACTGGGCCATGTCAGTGTGGGATCCGGGCAATCGTAGTCTTCTCTTGGCCAAGGACTATCTGGGAATCCGGCCGCTCTACTATTCGCGGGGCAACGATCGCATCGTTTGGTGCACTATCCTGGATCCCCTAATAGCGCTCTTCGAGAAAAAGCTTCGGCTTCGAGAGGAATACGCTGCCGGCTGGATTGGCCTCTTCCCGGCCACGCACCTCAGCCCTTATGTTGGGATCGATTCGGTACCGCCATCGTCGTTCGTGCATTTGAAGAATCGAAGGAGCACGACAAACAAATATTGGGATTTTGACCCCTGCAAGAGAATCCGTTATCGCACGGACGTCGAATACGAAGAGCACTTCCGCTTCCTGTTTGCACAATGCGTAGAGCGCCGTCTTCGCTCTGATAAACCGGTCCTCGCGGAACTGAGTGGAGGCATGGATTCGTCTTCCATTGTTTGTATGGCGGACACGCTTATGCGAAACGGATGCGGTGCGGCGCCAAGGCTCGATACCGTCTCGTATTTTGACAATTCTGAGCCGAACTGGAACGAACGCCCTTTCTTTGCCAGGGTGGAGGAAAAACGCGGCCGGGCGGGTTGTCATATCGATGTGAGCTCTCGGGAGCGATTCGATTTCAACAGCCAGAGCCACCATCTTGCAACGAGCCCCGGAGCTCTAGGCTTTGAGAGCCAAATAAGGCGCGAATTCGCAGCGTGCATAACCGCAAATGGCAATCGCGTTTTGCTCTCCGGAACCGGTGGGGACGAAATCAGCGGAGGTGCCCCGACACCGTCGCCGGAACTCAGAGACCTACTCACAAGGGCGCAAGTAAAGGAGCTTGCACACAAATTGAAAGTGTGGGCGTTGAACAAGCAGCTCCCGTGGTTTTACTTGTTGTTGGAAAGTGTGCGAGATTTCCTCCCATCTGCCGTGGTTGGAGTATCAGAGTGGAGACGTCCCCCTGACTGGTTGAATCCACGTTTCGTAAATGCTCACTACGAAGCTCTTTCAGGGTATGAATCTCGGCTGAAATTATTCGGTTCTCTTCCCAGCTTTCAACAAAACCGATCGGCGCTAGACGCCGTGCGTCGCCAATTGGGATGCAACGTTCCTGCATCAAATCCACCTTTCGACAAACGGTATCCTTATCTCGATCGCGATCTGGTCGAGTTTATGTACGCGATCCCGCGCGAGCAGGTGCTTCGACCTGGCCAGCGCCGATCGCTCCTGAGGCGTGCCCTAGCCGAAATCGTTCCCGACGAACTGCTAAACAGAAAGAGAAAGGCCTTCGTCAGCCGAGGGGTTAGAGCTGCGATTTGCGATGAGGTGCCCGATCCTGCAACATTTTGTAACAGTCTCATCGTCTTTCGCCTTGGGATCGTTGATCGAGGCAAGCTCGAATTCGCTCTCCGCAGCGTACGACATAGTTCCGAGGTTCCTGTAATCGCATTGACTCGCACACTTCTGCTGGAGTGCTGGCTCAGGAACCTAGCACGATGCGGACTCCTGATTGGAGGTAACGAAGCGAACCCACAGCCCTCGCCATGCGGGGCTCACGCGTCGTTCTCAGCTGAGAACTAAGAACAGGGAAGGAGGTGAAAAACATGAAATATGAGAAGCCTGAAGTCGTGAAGGTCGACTCAGCTTTGGCCGCCATTCAATCGAATGGAATCCCGAAGCAGCAGAGCCTCAATGACGCGTCGCAGGACCAACCCTCTGTTGCGGCGTATGAAGCGGATGAGTGAATCAACCGGGGCGTCCACATCAGCGGACGCCCCGCTCAATTCACTACTCTGTTGGGCAAGTCGTCTATAGATCGCGCGTCGAATTGCGGTGAACACGGTCTGGGTTGGATCAGGGTTCACGGTGAAGGTCTTTCTTGCTCACGCATTAAGTTCCAACGCCGGTATTGGGCCAATTTGGACGGCGACGGATCCTCGACTCCTTGAAGCCAAAACCGGAACCAGTCGACTGTAGCGTTCTGCGAAATCAGCCGTTCCCTTGGATTAGTTAAGATGTGCTCATCGCTGTGAAGGACAAGGAAATCTGCGGGTTTGTGCTGATAGCGAAGGGTGGCGTACGGCTCCCACATCTGGGAAATTCCCGAAGTCATGGCGACTACCTGCAAAGGTGTGTTCACCTTCTCCATGTTGAATTCGGGGGATCGTTTAAACCATTGAAGCAGTCCTTCGCCAAAAGGTCGTGCACCAATAATCTCTTCGGCTTCGCGCGCGATCGAGTCGCTGCTGTCACCATCTATATCAAGCATGTACTGCAGATATCCCTCATCTACGCCATCGGTAACAGAGGCTGCAGTGAAATGCACATCGCTTGTGGTCAAAGCTTCCAGAACGTAGTAGCAGGTGCGGCTGAACCCAATAATTCCCACACGACTAGCATCGATCAAACCCTCCGAAGACAATCGCGCCACAGCAGCTTCGTAGCCAGCGACCTGACACGGTCCCTCGTCAGGCGTGCCTCGAATAGGGCAGTCCTCCACCTGGAGCACGAGGAAGCCCGCCGAAGCCAACTCCTGCGCTGCAAATGCAGTCGTAAAAGCGCCACTGGGACTAAATTGCTTTGCGTCAAATCCGTGAGTTTGAATGATGAGCGGGTACTTCTCGCCCAAGATGAAGTCTGGCGGCTTATAGAG
>DATEKE010000229.1:0-5310 GCA_035277605.1 Terriglobales bacterium
TTCCAGACAGTTACGCCTTCTGGCGCTCCCGAGGATCTGGTGTCGTTCTATCTCGATGACTTCCAGCTGATATATGTCGCGCCGCCAACGATCCAGACTGATATTCCGTCAATCTTTCAAACTTACGCGAATGTCTTCCCGGTCGGTGCCGCGGTTGATCCGACAGATGTTTCAGGTCCGCATGAGCAACTGCTGACCACGCACTTCAACAGCATCGTGTCAGGCAACGATATGAAGGGGAGCTCAGGGGAAAGCACCAAGGCCTCCTTCAACTACGCAAACGCGGACTTGCAAGTGGGTGTTGCGGTGTGCCATGGCATGAAAGTGCGCGGACATAACCTGGTATGGGCGACCGGGGCACAGACTCCGTCCTACGCAACTGGGGACGGCACTAGCTCGCCCGCAAACCAGGCCACCGTCATAGCTAACATCCAGGAGCACATCAAAAACGAGGTGCAACACTTCGGAAATAAAGTGTATGCATGGGATGTGATCAACGAGCCACTTGATCCCAGCCAACCCGATTGTCTGGTCCACGGGCCGTTTTATAAGGTGCTGGGGAAGAGCTACATCGATGTTGCGTTGCAAGCGGCCCGGCAATATGCGCCTGCCGGCACCAAGCTCTTCATCAATGATTACAGCTCGTATGATCAAAATCGTCTTGCGTGCTTTGTGAACCTGATTACCGATCTACGCTCGCGCGGTATTCCTATCGATGGAATTGGGCACGAGACGCACAACACCATCGACTATCCGCCGCCTGCAGCGATGGCCAATGCCTTCGACACTATCCATCAAGCGTTCCCCGATCTCGATCAGCAGGTAACAGAGCTCGATATGAGCGTTTACGATTTTGCCGATTTGTCGAATTACGGGCTCAATGTTCCGCCAGCCATTTTGGCTGAACAGGGCTGGCTCTATAAGCTGTATTTCGACGTCTTCAGGGAAGCGGCGGCTAATGACAATCTCAAAGCCGTGACCATTTGGGGAATGGCGGACGACGATACCTGGCTCGACGGCTTCCCAGTCTCGCGCACCAACTACCCACTGCCGTTCGACATGGGACTGCAAGCCAAGCCTGCATACTGGGGCATTGTCGACCCGACTCAGCTGCCCGGATACGGCATGACATTCTCGGTGTCCCAAACCGCTCAAACAGCCGACAGGCGTACCGTGACTATCACTGCGACCAATGGAGACGTTGGGCCGGCTTACGGGACCCAACTTAATGGGTTCACCCTGACGGAGGTTTCCGGCCCACCGTGTACGCCGACTGTCACCGGCGTGACTGTGAGTGGCCAAGCGATCACTGCGGGTAGATTCCCAATTAACCTCGGCGATATCCCGACCAGCGGCACGGCGAGCGCCTCGTTCACGATCAGCATCGTGGGCTGCAATCCTGTAAAGTCGCAATTCCAGCTGAGTGTGCCTTGGGGTTCGGCGGGCTATAAGAACCTCCCGCGCTATGACACGGGAACGTTTACGCAGAACATTAACTTCTATCGCGGCAACGGGCCGCAATAAACGATTTCGAGAGTGTGGGCTTGGAGAGGAAAAAAGCAGGCACACTGCGTCTCGCCTAAATTTTCTCGAAATAGTCGCAGGTAGGTTGTGCGATCCTCGTCGGCGGAGGTCTCACGCCGGTCTCCGCCACGTTGCGTAAGGGAATCTGGGAACAGTTGTGTCAACCACGCTGAACCCGAATCCTACACCGCAGGACAGTGCTTCAGCAGTGATTCGGCATGCCAACTGCTGAGCAGCCGCTCACTGGACAGTCAGTGTCGCTGATCCCGTAGCGCTGCTCGCTGTCGCGGTGATAGTCGTAGTTTGGCCCGTTGCGGCAACGTTAAATGTTGCAACGCCCGTATTGCTTCCGATGGGAATGGCGGCGTTTGTGGAGGTCCACGTCGGCGTTACCGCTTGTGCATTTGAGTCCGTCGCAGTAAATGTCACCGAACCCAACGACGACGAAACGGTAAACGCGCCGGATCCCAGTGGGGTGCACAATGCGCATGAGATAGTCAGGCCATTCGACGTCTGATTGCTGACGGTGAGCGTGGTGCTTGCGGTTTGGTTTCCGGACTTTGCCGTGACGGTGGTACTTCCAACGCTGGTTCCTGCAGTTGCAAGGCCTGAGCTGTTAATTGTCGCGATGTTCGCTGAGGCGGATGACCATGTTACCGTCGATGAAATATCCTTCGTGCTGTTGTCACCAAATGTGCCTGTAGCTGTGAACTGCTGTGTTTTGCTGGGTTGAATCGTCGGATTATTCGGGGAGATTGTAATCGCGACCAGAGTACCGGCGTCTGGGAAAAACTTCCCACACGCAGCGGCACCGACTACAAACAGTGTGATCCCACAAAGCGCAAGAATCTGACGTTTAATTCGAGCTGCTTTGATCGACAGTGCCGGCTTTGTGGCTCGGCGGCCTCGCGGCTCCGCAGCTTGTTTTCCCAGCTTCAACATGCGTGGTATCCGCCTCCTGAGTCCATGAACGAAGCCCCTGCCGGTTCCTGCAGAGAATTTGCGGAGCCTTGTTCTCTCCTCAACCGGCTGAGGCTCGCAACTCTGGTACGCTCTCAGCAACTTCCAGAGCTTCAGTTAGATCGGCGATCAGATCGTCTGCATTTTCAATACCGACCGAGAGCCGAATGAGATCGACCGGTAAGTGCCTTTGCGACGCGACCTGCGGCGGCACGCTCGCATGCGACATCCGTCCCGGCAAGCTCACTGACGATTGTAGCCCGCCAAAGCTCACCGTGATGGGGAACAGCTTGAGCGATTCGACCACCTGTCGCGATGTCGCGATCGACCCCGTCTCGAAGCTCACGACAGCTCCGTTTCCCCGCGCCTGCCGAACATGGATGCCGAAGCTCTTTTTCTCCAGCAGCGATGGATAATAGACGCGCTTGATCCCAGGATGGCCGCAAAGAAATTGCGCGATCTGAGCGGCATTGGCCTGTTGGCGCTCCAGGCGCACGCTCAGAGTCTTGATTCCGCGCAGCAGAAGGTAGGAATCGAACGGTCCCAAAACGGCACCTTCCCCGTTCTGGATCAGGTACAGTTCTTCCGCAAGCTGGGCGTCGCGAACGATGACTGCTCCGGCAATCACGTCGCTGTGTCCGCAGAGGAACTTGGTGGCGGAGTGGACCACGATGTCGGCCCCGAGCGTCAGCGGATTTTGTAGATACGGGGAGAGCATAGTGTTATCGACGCAGAGCAGGGCATTGTGCTGATGGGCAACATGCGCCAACCCTGCGATATCGACGACCTTCAGCAGCGGATTCGTGGGAGTTTCGATATGAACCAGACGAGTGCGTGGGCCGAATGAGCGGGCAAAGTCTTCTCCGGTTGTGCCCTGCACGTAGCGCACGGAAATGTCTGAGCGCTTCAGGATCTTCGAGAACAGGCGGCAGGTTCCGCCGTACACGTCATCTACAGCGAGAATCTCATCTCCGGGACGCAGCAGGCGAGTCACGGCCGCAAGCGCCGCAAGCCCGCTGGCAAAGGCAAAAGCACGCGTGCCATGTTCGAGTTCGGCGAGCTGCTGTTCCAAAACAGCACGCGTAGGATTGCCGCTTCGGGAGTAATCGTACTCGCTGAATTCGAGCGCGCCTTCCTGCTCGAAGGTGGCGGTCTGGTAAATAGGAGTCGTAATAGCGCGGTGCCGGTCGCCCGGACAACCGGCAGATTGAACCAATTTCGTATCGATTTTCATAACGCTAACGCCTCCTCGCCTGCACCAACGGCGGCTGCTACTGCAATCTTTGCTGAATGTTCTTGCTCATGCTCATCCGCGATCCACTGCCGTCCGCGAACCAAGCTCGACAGATCGCCAAAAACGGCTTCCGTCGTCGGCCAGCGGCCTGCGCCCTTGCCGCACAGAGTGTGAGTTTCGCCGTTCGTGGTTTTCACGATCACGCAATTCTCTTCGCGCTTGGTATTGGCCAACGGATGCCCCGATTCGAGTACGACGGGTTTAACTTCCGCCGTGATGCGATCACCCTCGCGATGCAACGATCCAACGAGTCGCACGGCTGAACCGGATTTCGAGAGATCGAACACATGTCGGGGATCGATTTCGGTGATTCCGACGCGATGAACGGATGCGAACGGCAGATCCACGCCAAACGCCGCGCGGGCGATCAGCACCAGCTTGCAAGCCACGTCGCGGCCATCGAGATCGGAAGAAGGATCGGCTTCGGCCAGTCCGCACGCTTGCGCCTGCGCAACTGCCTGCTCGAAGGGAATGCCGCGGGCAAGCTCGTGCAGGATGAAGTTCGTGGTGCCGTTGAGTACTCCTTCTACGGTCTGGATTTCGTGCTCACGAGCGATCCGATGAAGTGTTTCCAAAACGGGAACTGCTCCTCCGACTGCCGCTGAGCTAAGTAGCTCGATCCCGTTCTGTTCAGCGATCTGATGCAACTCAAAATGATTGGCTAAGGCAGCTTTGTTTGCGGTGACAACGTGCTTACCCGCAATCAGCGCCGCGCGAATGCAACCGCCAGCCGGCTCGATACCTCCGAGGGCTTCGACCACGATGCCGCAGTCGCGATTCACGACATCCCAAACGTCGGTTGAAAGAAAGCTCTGTGGAACCGTCTGCTCAGGGCGATGCAGATTGCGAACCGCGATCCCTACAACGTCGAACAACTCTGACTGAGCCGCAAGCTCTTGATACACCCCGTAACCGACTGTTCCCAAGCCTAATAGCGCTACGCGCACGCGATCGCGCTTTGCTCGCGCTGGAAAGAATCTGGTGCTCTCAGCTCCAACAATCGTCGCCTGCTCCGATGCGAGTGCCGCTACTTCAAAGCTCTGACTATGCTCGCGAGCGAACCGCAGAGCTTTCTGCTGAATAATGCGCCCGCCGATCGCTAGCGCATCTTCCCAGGTCAAAGAGGCATAACACCGCGCAGCGCTCACGTGCGGATCGTGGTCATAGACGCCGTCAACGTCCTTGAGCAGGCGGCAACCGCCTCGAAGGTGAACAGCAAGAAAAAGGGCGCTTAAGTCTGAGCCCCCACGACCGAGAAGAGACGTTCGTCCATCCTGCATCTGGCCAATGAAACCGGGCACAACGGCAACACGCGAGTTATCGAGGGCCTTGCGAATCGCGCCGACATTCAGGCGAACCGGTTCGGCGTTGAGTACGCGTCCGCTGGTACGCAGTCCCAGACGGGAAGGATCGAATGCGCTCGCGGGAACTCCGGCGCGATCAAGCGCCAAAGCGAGCAACGCCGCTGCGCGTTTCTCTCCCGTGGAGAGCAGAAGAGCGAGCGCGCCCTCTGGAGGCTGGTCAGAATACTC
>DATEKE010000230.1:0-4982 GCA_035277605.1 Terriglobales bacterium
TGGTTGAGAAGGAAGTAGCCGATCACGGCGGTGGCGACGGGACTGAAACCGCCGATGGCGGCCAGCGACTCGCTGGCTTCTCCGCGTTTCAGCGCGTCATAGTAAAAGTACACGGCGACGAGATGCAGCACGCCCGTAATAAATCCGAGTCCCGCAACAGAGATGTGCGGCATCTTGAATCCAAACGGGATCAGCGCCAGGCCAAAGATGCTGATGGCGCCAAGCCAAAAGACGTAGTTCACCAGATTCTTCGTCTCAGGCCGTTTGAGCAGCACCTTGTCCCAAACCAGCGAGATGCCGATCAGAGCGTGCGCGATGAGAGCTATCAGCACTCCCGATTTGACAAAGGCAAAATGCATTCGCCTCGCAGACGTAAAGCACAACAGATGCCTCGGAACGGGGCGAAAGACGCCTCCGAATCCATTTATCAGGTTCAATAATACGAAGTAGAAGAATTTTTGATGGCTTCAACGCGCAAAACTTCGTTTCGCGCATCACAAATGGGCAGCCGTTCAACTTAGAATAAAAACATGTTAAAGAAGGTTCGTCTTTTTACTCCGGGTCCTACGCCGTTGCTGCCCGCGGCGCAATTCGCCATGGCGGCCGCCGACGTTCATCACCGCACCGCGGAGTTCCGCGCCTTATATCAGCGCGTGCTCTCGCAAGTTAAAGATTTCGTCGGAACCAGAAACGACGTCATCATCCTCTCGTCGTCGGGCACAGGCGCGATGGAAGCGGCGGTCTCGAACCTCACCTCCCCGGGCGATCGCATCCTCGTGCTCAGCGCCGGGAAATTCGGTGAGCGCTGGACCAGCCTGGGCAAGGCATTCGGCTGCCAGGTGGACACGCTCACTGCTCCTTACGGGCAGACGTTCTCAATCGAAGAAGTCCGCGCGCGTCTCAAGCCCGAGGTGAAGGCCGTTTTCATGCAGGCGACTGAGACCTCCACCGGTGCGCGTCACTGCGTCCAGAGCATCGCCGCACTTACGAAAGAGACTGATGCTCTGCTCGTGGTTGATGCCATTACGGGACTCGGCACCACTCATTTCGACGTCGACGGTTGGGGCATTGACGTCATCATCGGAGGATCGCAGAAGGCGGTCATGATTCCTCCTGGCCTCGCCTACTGCGCTGTAAGCGAACGCGCATGGAAGCGCATGGAAACCAGCAAGAATCCGCGTTACTACTTCGATTTGCGCAAAGAGCGGAAGTCGGCGGCCGCAGGCGAGTCGGCCTACACGCCGGCGGTAGCTCTCATCGCAGCCCTCGGCGCCGCGCTCGACTACATAGCTGCTGGAGCAGGCGGAGACATCGCCGCAGGGCGCGATGCTCTCATCCACAATGCTGAGGTCGTTTCGGAAATGACACGCGCTGCCGTTCAGGCATTCGGGCTCAAGCTCTTCGCGTCGACTGCGCCGGCAGCAGCCGTGACCGCAGTACTCGCTCCCGAGGGTACCGATTCGGGAAAAATCGTAAAAGGATTCAAGGAACAATTCGGCGGCGTGATCGCCAATGGACAGGGCGAGATGAAAGGCCAACTCTTCCGTGTCGCTCACCTTGGCTTCTTCGACTATCTGGACACAATTGCGATGGTTGGCGGCCTGGAACACGTGCTGGGACCGATCCTGGGCCGCGATCTGCTCGGAGTTGGATTGAAAGCTGCGCAAGCGGTCTATGCGAAACGCAAAGGCACTACGCTGGCGCAACTGCTTGAGGCTGATCAGCGCTGTTCCTGTGGACGGACATCGGACGTGTGTTCGTCGAGCCTGGCCGTAACCGCCTAACTGACGTGGAGCCGGCCCGCGCTCGCCGGGTGTTTTTCTTTGGTTTGTCATTCCGAATCCGCCTGAGGCCGATGAGGAATCCCTACCACCTCAGAGAATCGTGTTGAGCGGAAATTATCGGGTTTATAGGGATTCCTCTCTTCTGCTCTCGCAACGGCACGCGTGAGCATCCGTTCGGAATGACAGAGTGAGGTCCCGGGCTGAGGGCGGCCGGCTCTACGTCGTCATTGTCTACATATCGAGGTCTTCATGAAAATTCTCATAGCTGAAAAAGTTTCTCCGGCCACGCTGAAAGTCTTCCGCGACGAACCGGACTTCGAAGTCATCACCCACGAACAAATGGGCGATCTTGCAACCGCCGTTCGCGATGCCGACGCCCTGGTGGTTCGCTCCGCAACGGATGTCAACGCCAAGCTGATCGACTCTACACAAAAGCTGCGCGTCATTGGCCGCGCCGGCGTTGGTGTCGACAATGTCGATACCGAGGCTGCTACGCGCAAAGGCATCGTAGTAATGAATACTCCCGGCGCGAACGCGATTGCTGTCGCTGAGCACACCATCGGCCTGATGATCTCGTTGGCCCGCTTCATTCCCAAAGCGGACCAGACCACCCGGGCCGGCAAGTGGGAAAAGAAGTCTCTGCAAGGCACTGAGCTGAAAGGCAAGACGCTCGGCATCATCGGACTCGGCCGCGTAGGCGTCGAGGTAGCACGACGCGCGAAGGCTTTCGGGATGAAAGTCCTCGCCTATGACCCCTTCGTCTCACAGCAGCTCGCGCGCGATCTCGAGATCGAACTCGGTGGACTCGACTCGCTCTACACCAGTTCCGATTACATTTCTCTCCATGTCGGCCTAACACCCCAAACCGCTGGCATGATCAATGCAGCATCGATCGCAAAGATGAAGAAGGGCGTGCGAGTCGTGAACTGCGCCCGTGGTGAGTTGATCGATGACGCAGCTTTGCTTCAGGCGCTCAACTCCGGTCAAGTGGCCGGAGCTGCGCTCGATGTTTTCTCTCATGAGCCACCGAAAGAGAGCCCTCTGTTGACTGCCACGAACGTGATTGCCACACCTCACATTGCCGGATCAACAAACGAAGCACAGGAGCTCGTCGGCGTGCAGATCGCGTTGCAGGTGAAGGAGTATCTGAAGCGCGGCGTGATTCAGAATGCCGTCAACGTGCCTTCATTGTCTGACGAGGAGTATGGCGAGATGCATCCTTACATTGATCTCGCAGAAAAGCTCGGTCTCTTCTTGGGACAGCTGAGCGAAGGAAATGTCGAGAGCATCAATGTCTCTTATCACGGACGGATCGCCGAATGGAAAACGGCCCTACTTCGTAATTCCGCGCTGAAAGGTGCGCTGAAGCACAGCATCGACAGCGTGAATTTGGTAAATGCAAACACCATGGCATCAGAACGCGGGATTCAGGTTCAGGAGCAAAAGAAGCCGGAAGACCTAAGCGGAGGAAATGTCATCTCGCTGAAGGTCCGTACGCACCAAGGTGAACATCGCGCGCGTGCTGCGGTGCTGCACGGTCGCTATCCGCGTCTGCTGGATCTGGACGGATTCCGCGTTGAGGCCCCGCTTGAAGGGCATCTCACGGTCTTGCGCAACCGCGACGTGCCGGGCGTAATCGGGCAAGTCGGAACTGTTTTGGGAAAGAACCAGATTAATATCGCCAACTTTGCTTTGGGACGCAGCGAAGCCAGCGCCAGCAGCGCTGCAGCAAGCGCGTCATCGGGCGCGGCCTCTGCCCGTGCCGAGGCCATGGCCGTCGTGCAGACCGATCAACCCGTAACGCAAGCTGCATTGGATGAGTTGAAGCGAGTGTCGGCTGTCGTTGACGTGCGAACGGTGCAGATTTGAAACGCGCAACGTGGCCCATGGCGGCCAACGGCAGCGATTTCAAAACAAAATGGCACCCGTTTAAGGGTGCCATTTGGGCCTAACACAACATTTCTGAACTGCTAGATATCCAGGTTCTTTACGTCCAGCGCGTTTTCTTCGATAAACTTGCGCCGCGCTTCGACATCCTCGCCCATAAGCGTGGTGAAGATTGTCTCTGTCTCTGCGATGTCTTCGAGCTTCACTTGCATGAGGCTGCGCACATCGGGATTCATAGTCGTTTCCCAAAGCTGTGTTGAGGTCATCTCACCGAGGCCTTTGTATCGCTGGACGTCGTAATCCTTCTTGCCTTGGCTGAGAACGTACTCGAACAGCTCGCGCGGAGATTTCTTCTCCACCGGCTCGACGGTGCTCTTCCGTTTCGCCGCGCCTTTTTCCTGCTTCGCCGATTCGGCTTCGGCGATCGGAGTTTCTGCTTCTTCTTCCGCCGCCTTGCCCTTCTCCGCTTTAGGAGCGTGCTCGATGATGAACGGCGGCTCCATGTAGTTCGCGATCTGCTTGTACTTGGAGATCATCTGCCTGTACTCGGGCGAGGTGATGAGCTCCCAGTTGATGATGCGCTCGGCGCCTTGTGAATCCACGACGCTCAGGAGCCAGGTGTTGTGCTCTTCTTCGTGGCGCGTTTCGACTGACTTGAGACCGAGTTCCTTCACCAGCGCCTTGATGCGCTTCTCGAGTTCTTTCACTTTTGACGGAATACCCTTCTCAGATCCCTCGAAATCGCTACGCGCGGTGAAGTCGATTCTTGGCAGCAACTCGGCGATGCGCTCTTCACGGAGATGCTTGTTCACCTTCTCGAAGAAGCCGAGATACTCGTTGAGCTTGGTCATGAACTTCGTTAGTTCCGGACCTTCCAGCTTGGCGGCGCCTTCGCCGTACCGAATGGTCATGCCGTCAGCAGCGCGGCGAACCATTACCTTCACGAATTCGCGATCGTCTTTGATGTACTGCTCGAACTTTCCCTTTTTGATCCGATACAACGGAGGCTGCGCGATGTACACGTGCCCGCGCTTGATCAGCTCGGTCATGTGACGGAAGAAGAACGTAAGCAGCAGCGTGCGGATATGCGATCCGTCGACGTCGGCGTCGGTCATGAGAATGACTTTCCCATAACGGAGCTTGGCCGGATCGAAGTCTTCCTTTCCAATCCCGCATCCGAGCGCGGTGATCATGGCGCGAATTTCTTCGTGCCCGAGCATCTTGTCGTAACGCGCCTTCTCGACATTAAGAATCTTGCCCTTCAGCGGAAGAATCGCCTGGAAGCGACGATCGCGTCCCTGCTTCGCCGTG
>DATEKE010000231.1:0-3307 GCA_035277605.1 Terriglobales bacterium
TGCCTGTTTGTGGGGTGGGTGATGGGAATCGAACCCACAACGTCCGGAGCCACAGTCCGGTGCTCTGCCAGTTGAGCTACACCCACCGTTTGGGAAAGAAAACTACAGGGTAGATGTTGATTATAGCAGGGTGAAAATAACGAGAAGCTCCTCGGCTTCTTCGAATGGCGAGCGCAGCCGCGCGAGCCAACAGGAACTTGAAGGAAATCCAAACAGCATCTTCTCTGAGCAACTGTTCCGAATATTCACCCTTCCAATCAAACAGATATGCGAACGAAAATCGGAATCGTCGCTCTTTCCGGACTCGCTCTAGGTCTCGCGGCTTGTTCGAACAATCCGGCAACCACGCGTGATCAGGCAGCGAACGCAACCGAGCAGCTCAAGCAGGATGCGCGCGAGGCCGCCGGCAATGTGAAGAAGGGTGCGCAGGTTGCGAAAACTGATCTTACTGCTGCCGCCGAAGGCGTGAAACAGGGCTTAAATGACAAGAACTCATCGCAGGTAAATGTGAACACCGCGAGCAAGGCCGAACTCATGGGCCTTCAAGGAATCGACGAAGCACAAGCCAACGCCATCATCGCCGATCGTCCTTATCGGAGTGCTCATCAGATCGTCAGCAAAGGTGCGGTGAGCGAACAGGAGTATCAGAAGATCGAGTCGCATCTGACCGCCAGCTCGGTATCGCAAAAATAGCGAAGAACCGCACTTCTTGCGGCTTCCTGAAAATGCACGGCTTCAGACCTGAAAAAGAATTGAAGCATTCCGAGTGCCGGCTGCATTCATTACAATCAGGAAGATTGAAACCAGCAACCAAGAAAAAGCTGAGCGCTGCTGCAGAGATTGCTTCGATGCTCGACGGCTCTCCCGAGGCCGCAATGGCGCACCTGTGCGCCGGCGATCCCATTCTTGCTTCCATCATCGAGCGTGTCGGACCGTATGCCATGCAGTACCATGAGCCGACTTTCCGCGCTCTGGTTCGTTCGATTGTCTTTCAACAATTGCACGGCAAAGCCGCACGGGCGATTTTCGATCGTCTGCAGGCCAAAGCAGGCGGCGAGATTACGCCCGATTCCATTTTGAAACTCCGGCCGGCGCAAATGCGATCACTTGGACTCTCGAAGCAGAAGCTCACCTATATTCGCGACCTCGCGCGCAAGACGCGCGACGGTATCGTGGAGTTCGGACGTTTTCCCCAGATGTCGGATGACGAGGTGATTGCTGAGCTAACGCAGGTAAAAGGGATCGGGGACTGGACGGCCCACATGTTCTTGATGTTCGCGCTGCGCCGGCCGAATATCCTGCCCACCGGTGATTACGGAGTTCGCAGTGCCATGCGGAAGGCATACGGAATGAAGGTGATGCCGAAGCCGAGGACGATGGAGCGCATCGCCAAGTCGTGGCATCCCTACTGCTCGGTCGCAAGCTGGTACATGTGGCGCTCGCTCGATGTACCCGTCGAACTGTAACCCTGTCTCGGCTAAACCTCAGTGCTGCTGCGCCGGTTTTACTGCTGCTTGGCGGGAGCGGCGCTGAGCTGTTCGAGTTGCTTCAGCTTCTCTCGCACATTTTCTGAATTCGGAGCGTTCGGTGCGAGTGCCAAGTATGCCTTGGCCTGCTCGGCGGCACCAGCGAAGTCCTGCTTGCGGGCGAGGATATCGCCGAGATAAAGCGCTGCCACAGGCCGACGGTGCTCATTGTCGAGCGAGATAAATTTGCGCATGTTGCGTTCGGCATCGTCCATGTTGCCGAGGTTGTAGTTGGCTACACCGCCGAAGAAATAAGCCTCTGGATACGCGAGCGGAGCGAGTCGATTAACCTGCTGGCTCATGCGCACCGTATCCTTCCAATTCTGCTGCGTGGCTGCGATCACCGCCAGACCAAAATAGGGCTTCGCATATTGCGGGTCGGCATTGATTGCCTGCTGAAAATCCTTCGACGCCTCATCGACTTGCTTGTTGCCCTGGTGGATCATGCCCAGCAGCGCCCATGCGGCTGCGAATCGCGGATATTCTTCCACCGCCTTAGTCAGCTCTTTTTCTGCGTCCTTGAGGTTGTCTTTCCCGACATCTTTCTGCGCTTTCTCATATGCCTTGCGCGCGTTCTTCGGGGCCTGCATGGTGGTCAGGCTGATGGTCGTGCCCTCGCCGCCGCCGAGCCGCTGCAGCGTGATGGTGTCCATGCGAATTTCACCAAAGGCGCCTTCAACGCGAATCATTGCGGTACTCGACTGGAATCCCGGCAGCATGGCGCGTACCTCGCAGCCGATCAGATCGCGCGGACTCACGCCGCCCATGCCCATGCCGGCCTGATTCCCTAATCCGGAACCGCCATTCATGCCGCCTAAACCACTGCTTACATTGCTGCTTTCAGAAACGTCCTGCAGCTCAAAGTTTTGACCGAGTTGGATTTGGTAGCGGCCCTTGGAATCGGTGTATCCCTCTTTGTGCGCCGCGCCGCCGCATACGCGCTCGATCGCCACCGGTTCTGGTGGCGGCGTGCCATCCTGCATAACCACGGAACCGGAGATGTAGAGAATTTGGCGCTGCGTCTGAGTGCTGGGAAAATTCGAACCCGGAGACGGAATGCTCGGCTGCACGGTCGGAGTCGAAGGTCTGCTGCTTGGGCTGCTGCTTGGCGCACTGCCCGGCTGAGAGCGTTGGGCCACAACCGGTAAGCACATCGAGAAAACTAATATGGAAGCTGCCGAAACGATGCGGGTGGAGCTCTTCATACGCCGTGCTCCTTCAAGGAAGTCGGAATCAACTCCGGGCCGTGCAGGCTTATGTTACGCCTCTTCGTCATTGTTGCAGCAACGAAACTGCGTCCATGCCGGGACATGGCGGACAGGCCAATTCGACCAGAGATGCCGGGCAGGATAAGGACATTTGCTTCAAGAGAGAGTTAGCCAGGACCAAGGGAGCGCATTCGCCCTCTGTTATAATTTTTGCTGTCTTCGTTGTCCTTTCCTCGCGCAATTCTTCGCGCCCTTAGCTCAGTTGGATAGAGCGTCTGACTACGAATCAGAAGGTCGGGAGTTCGAATCTCTCAGGGCGCGCCATACTTTCGGTTGTCCGGCCCTGAGACATAGGTAACAGAACGTTCCGGAGACACGGGTTACACTTTTGGCCCGAATGGATTTTCAAGGGGCTGCAGAGTTTTCTCCTCCAGGTCTATATAACCCAGATCGTAATTCATAAAGCTGACAAGCCAGATTCCGTCGTCGACCTCTTTGATTCCGACGGCTTGGCCAGCCAGGCTAGTACTGAGATTGATCTTCTTGCGATAAAGACACAGGCGGCCACAGTGG
>DATEKE010000232.1:0-3668 GCA_035277605.1 Terriglobales bacterium
AAGATCTTGAATCCCTTGCTGGCTAGAGTCCGCTCGAGCTTTTGCATCGTCTCAGCGAACGGATGCTGGCTGCGAACGCTCACTACACCGTTGCCTTCTTTGCCTGCAGCGAGGGACATATAAGCTACTCCTTATGCATGCGCGCGCTTGAATTCATCAAAGCCAGCCAGATACCGATCGATGTCGCTGGGCAGCAGGTAATAGGGTGTGGAGAGGCGCAGCTTCGAGGGTTCCCCGCCGCGGATGCGAATCTTCTTCTGCTGCCACAGCCAATTTTCGAGATCCGAGCGCTTCAACGGCGGAACATTCACGGTCACAATGCCGCAGCGCATGGCCGGATCAGCCGACGTCCATGATTCCGCTCCGCGCTTGGTCATATCCGCGAGCATGCGGTCGGCGAGTTGGCGATGGCGGCGCTCGATGCGATCCATGCCGATATTGTTTGCCAGTTCGATCGCTGCGCGTAGGCCTGCGAGTGTTGGCAAGTTTGATGACCCGATGCGCTGAAATCGTTCAGCCTTGATCTCCGGCCGTTCCCAACCTTCCGTGGCAATCGTGTTCCACACGCGATCCTGCACCTCCGGACGAATGTAGAAGAAGCCGGTGCCCTTCGGCGCCTGCAGCCATTTGTGCGGCGAAGACGTGTACATGTCGCAACCGATGTCATGGATATTGAGCGGCATCATGCCGACGACGTGGGCTCCGTCAAACGCGCTCAGGATGTTCTTGCTGCGGGCGAGAGCGGCGATTTCCTTCACGGGCTGTACGACGCCGGTCGCGGTGCTGATATGACTGGTGAAAACAATGCGTGTACGTGGCGTAATGGCATCGTTGATGCGATTGAGAATGTCGGCAGGCGACTTTGGCGGAACGGGAATCTGATATTTCTTGATGACAATCCCATAGCGCTTCGCACGCAATTGCCACGGCTGTTCGCCTCCTGGATGCTCCTGATCGCTCATGAGAACTTCGTCGCCGGCCTGCATCTCGAGGCCGTTAGCAATGTAGTTATTGGCCTCCGTCGCATTTCGAACAAGGGCAATCTCATCGCGGGTAGCTCCGACGAAACCTGCGAGCGGATCGCGATACTCGTTCCATGAGGCATAGCCCCAGATGGGATAGTCCTCAGGATCGGCCTGGGCCATCTGCTCGCTCTTGTCGTATGCCTCGAAGATGGCGCGCAGCACCGGACGCGGCGACGATCCTACTGTGCCGTTGTTCAGGTAAACCTCATCGGCTGGGATCAGGAACTGCTTGCGCAGCTCGCGCCAGTAAGCTTCCTCGTCGCGGTCGTAAAGCTCCCGCGGAGGCAGCGGCGGATCATCTTCGACTTGAGCGGTAACACGAGCTTGGGCGATGCTCGAAGGAAGTCCGGAAGCGGCAGCAATGGCGGCTGAAGAAAGAAGAAAACGGCGACGATCTAGCACAATGAAATCTCCCGAATTTGGGCACTATGCTGGACTGCCGCCGTCGATGTGTCAAGAACTGCTGAGGTTCAGCCTTTCATTCGCCGGCGCTGGCAGCTTGTAACCACCTCGGTCGGATCGATGGCATCGCGGTCTTTCTGCATCTCCACCACTTTGCCTTCTTTATCGATAAGGTAAGTTACGCGTCGCGCGGCTTTGTAGCTTGGGTTGTAGACGCCGTATTCTTTGCTGATATCGCCGCCCATGTCGCTGAGTAGCGGGAAGGTTACGCCGATCTGCTGCGCCCATGCTTTGTTGGCGAATGGACTGTCCATGCTCACACCCAGAACCTGGGTGTCTGTGCCTTCCAAGGTCTTGAGTTGATCCTGGTAGGCTTTCATTTCCTTCTCTCAACCGCCGGTGAAGGCGAAGACGTAGAAGGCGAGCACGACATTCTTCTTGCCGTGGAAGTCGGAGAGTTTAACTTCTTTCCCATTCTGATCGCGCAGCGTGAAGTCGGGCGCGGTGTCGCCGACTTTGACCTTCGGATCAGGCGTTGATGCCTGGTCCGCCGCCATTGCCGAGATCGTGCCGAGCAACAGCGCTGCCATCAGTAATGAGCCTATGGCCCTGGTTCGCATATGAGTTGCTCCCAATAAAAGCAAGTCAGATTACTCGCCGGTGAGCTAGAGCGTCAACCCTTGGTGTCTTGCGTCGCGCGGCGAAAACCCAGTAGAGTGCAGATTCAGTACCACCATGGCGCAAACCAGGCACGCGGGCAAGGCGAAAATACAGGCTGGGTCGCAAGAGCGGGGACGAGTTTCCCCGCGTATTTCGCCTAATGGAGCACGCGGAGGCGACAAATATCAGCGAATCCTCTCGGCGGCCATCGAGGTAATTGCCGAAAAAGGATTCCACAGCAGTCGGGTCTCCGATATTGCCGAACGTGCCGATGTCGCCGACGGAACTGTCTACCTGTACTTCAAATCCAAAGAACAGATCCTGATGGCCGCGCTCGATGGCGCTTTTCAGGCCTTTTATCGTCTGGCGCAGCAGGAGCTCAAGCAGGTCTCGAGTCCCAAGATGAAATTGCGCATTCTCGCCCGGCTTCACCTTCGCGAGCTTAGCCGCAATCGTAGTCTCGCAGTGGTACTGCAGACTGAGCTACGGCAGAGCGCCAAGTTTCTCGCAGAGTTTTCCCAACGCGAGCTGAAGGGATACTTCGACCTGATTCGCGAGATCATCCGCGAAGGGCAAGCTGCCGGCGAGATTCGGCGCGATGTCTCCGACAAGATTGCTGCCGCATGCCTCTTTGGCGCGCTCGACGAATTAGCCACCGCCTGGGTCCTCAGTACACGCGAGCACGATCTCGCCGTAGCCGCTGATCCCGTAATGAACTTGCTCCTTGCGGGGATGGAGGTTCGCTCCTGACGCGCCTGCGCACGCTGAACGACATTTTCTTTGCTGCGGTCGATCGCGACCTGCCGCGCGTCATGAGCTACGAACGCGCAGGCACGTGGCACGACATTAGCTCGCGGGAGCTATACACGCGCGTGTACCACACGGCGCGCCAACTGCAGAAATGGGGGATCGCGAAAGGCGATCGCGTCGCGCTGGTGGCCGAAAACCGCTTTGAATGGGCGATCACTGACTGGGCTTGTCTGTTGCTCGGCGCCGTAGACGTACCCATTTATCCCACGCTCACCGCTGAGCAAACCGAGTTCATGCTGGAGAACTCCGGCGCTCGCGCGATCTTGGTCTCGAACGAGAAGCAGCTCGAAAAGGTCCTCAGCATCCGAGCGCGGACCAGGCTCGAGCACCTCGTAGTGATGGACGAAATCACTACCGCCGAAGCTACGTGCATGGGCGCGATCATGCAACCCGAAGCGCCAGTCGATCGCGATGCGCAATTCGATGCGGCAGCGAAGGCCATTGCTCCCGACGATCTCGCCACTATCATCTACACTTCTGGAACGACCGGGGTCTCCAAAGGGGTGATGCTCACGCACGGCAACATCGCTTCCAATTTGGAACAAACGGGGCAGAGCCTCGGCTGGCAGCCGGGTCAGGTTTCACTGTCCTTTCTGCCGCTTTCGCACGTGACTGCGCGCCACGTCGACTATCTGTGCTACCTACGTGGTGTCACGCTCGCATACTGCCCAACATTCGACGAGCTGCAGGCAAAGCTGCAGCAGACGCGCCCGCACCTGTTCGTCGGCGTTCCGCGCGTCTATGAGAAGGTCCGCCAGGAGGTGGATCGGC
>DATEKE010000233.1:0-22901 GCA_035277605.1 Terriglobales bacterium
ACAAACGATCCATCGCTGAAGACTGCGGCGTTCAGGGCGGCAAAAAAGTTATCTGTATATGGAACGACTGAGCCGAGGTACTTCTGTACCAAATCGGGATGATTCTGGACCGCCTCGGAGAACGAACAGAAAATTACGCCGGCTTGCGCGAGTTTGTCCTTGAAGGTGGTCGCAACCGAAACGCTGTCAAATACAGCATCGACCGCCACTCCCGCCAGCATCTTCTGCTCCTGCAGCGGAATGCCGAGCTTTTCATAGGTGCGAAGAATCTCGGGATCGAGCTGATCGAGGTTCTCGAGTTTCGGCTTCTGCTTTGGCGCCGAGTAGTACGTGATTCCCTGATAATCGATCGGACCGTACTTGATGTTCGCCCAGGTTGGTTCTGCGGCAGCCTTCTCCTGCGCAGCCCAATAGCGATAGGCCTTGAGCCGCCACTCCAGCATGAACTCCGGTTCGTGCTTTTTGGCCGAGATCAGCCGAATAATGTCTTCATTGAGACCTTTCGGGATTCTCTCTTCCTCGACGTCGGTAACGAATCCCCACTTATATTCGCGCTCGGCTAAATCTCGAATCGCATTTACGTTCGTGCTCATTGCACTCTCCCAGAATGGAACCTGACCACGGGTAGCTGGTGACCTTCCGCGTCTTTGATGACCGTGAGCTGCATCGGTTGAACTAAATCGGCCAGCATCACTTTTTCCAGCGCCCCGCGCACAACTTTGCTGATGATTCGCTGATTGCTCTTGATCGGGCAGCACGTTTCGATTTCGCAGAGCCCCTCGATATCGGTGCTGCAATCGGTGAGAGCGATCGGACCCTCAAGACTGGCGACGATATCCGCGACGGAAATGGCCTGCGGTAATCGTGACAGGCTGTACCCGCCCTTGATGCCGCGATGCGAAATCAGCAATCCGCCCTGCATGAGCTGCTTGAGAAGCTTGCTCACCGTCGGCAGCGGAAGCTTCGACTTGTCCGCCAAGTCCCTCGCCGTGTGGAGCTGACGCTCGTACTCACGGGCGATGCAGGTCATCAGCACCAAGCCGTAATCGGTAAGTTTGCCTAAGCGAATCATTGTCTTTTCAGCAACTTGGCTACAGAAGCCCAAACAGGACTGAAACAGTCTTGTTTTATTGTAGTAGGGGGAACCGCCGAGTTGCAAGGTGCGGGTGGTAACGGCAGCTCTTTGGTCGGAACGGCATAAGCGAGAAGTACCAAAATGGGAAGGAAATTCCCTGAGGCTTCCCTGATCGCTTTCGCTAGCAGCTCCAGCGAATCGTTCTAAGATATTGAGGACGTTAGCTTTAGCGATGATTTTCCCTGGATTCCCTGCTGAGTTCCCTGCCTCGAGGGAAATTCTCGAAATTTCGGGCAGGAAAAACGGTTTTTTCCCCGCTGTCGCATTTGTGCCCTCTATTTCTCCCTGTTCTTTTGAAAAATGCATCCGGCAAGCGCGACAACATGGGGCCAGAAAAGGAGACGCAGCGCCTCTCAACACCGGCAAGGCAGTTCCGAAAAAGCACATGAATTACCTAGAAGCAGCCGGTCAATGCTGCGCCAAAACCACCGTCATTTCTAAGCAAAGTGACTTCTTGACGGCTGGGACGAGCCGCTATATTGTCGTTTGCCGCGAGTGTAGCTGCCTCGACTTTTCCAACGGAGTTTCAACAGTTCCCGTGCCTCCTTCGCGCATCCTGAAAACCTCTTTCTGGGCATTTGTACTCAGTTTCGCCTTCACAGCTTCTTCAAAGCCGGCCTTGGCAGACGGCATTCCTCCGGTTACGCCCGAGGAACTCAAGATGACGAGCGAGCCTCTTGCTCCCGGTGCGCCGGCGATCATTTTGTATCGGCAGGTCGATCGCGACGACAACGTCCGCACGGGGCATGAGAATAACTTCGTCCGCATCAAGATCCTCACCGAAGAAGGAAGAAAGTATGGCGACGTTGAGATTCCCTTCTTCGGCGGCAACGGCAATAACGTAGTGGGTATCAAAGCGCGGACGATCCGTTCGGATGGCTCAGTCGTGAACTACGACGGCAAGGTCTACGCTAAGGCGATTGTGAAGGCGAAGGGCGTGAAGTACATGGCCAAGACCTTCACTCTTCCCGAGGTTCAAGTCGGGAGCGTCATCGAGTACTCGTACACGCTGGATCTCGCCGAGCACACGATTTTCGACTCCCATTGGATTCTCAGCAACGAACTCTTTACCAAGACTGCTGTTTTCACCCTGAAGCCTTATTCCGAGTATCCATGGAACATGCGTTGGAGTTGGCAAGGATTGCCTGCGGGAACGGATCCGCCAAACGAAGGTCCGGACCATGTGGTTCGGATGCAGGCGCACAATATTCCCGCGTTCCATACCGAAGACTACATGCCTCCGGAAGATGAGCTGAAGTCGCGCGTCGACTTTACTTACAGCGACGAATTACCAGAGAAAGATGCGAACGCCTTCTGGAAGAAGCGGGGCAAGAAGCTGAACGGCAGCGTCGAGGGGTTCATCAACAAGAAAAAGGCGATGGAAGAGGCGGTCGCGCAGATCGTCAGCCCGAATGATCCTCCCGAAGTGAAACTCCAGAAGATCTATGCGCGCGTTCAGCAGCTACGCAACACCTCTTACGAGGTGCGCAAAAGCGAGGAGGAGAAGAAGCGCAACAACGAGAAAGACGCCAATAACGTGGAGGATGTCTGGAAGGGGGGCTATGGAGATGGCGTGCAGCTAACCTGGCTTTTCCTCGCGCTTACACGGGCTGCCGGATTCGAGTCCTACGGAGTGATGGCCTCCGATCGCAGCAACTTCTTCTTCAATCCTATCGTGATGGACGCTCACAAGCTGGACGCCAACGTCGTTCTGGTGAAGGTGAACGGCAAGGACATGTATTTCGATCCGGGCGCGGCTTACACCCCATTCGGAATGCTTGAGTGGCCGGAAACGGGAGTTCAGGGCCTGAAGCTCGATAAAGACGGCGGTGCGTGGGTGCAAACTACGCTGCCTGAGAGTTCGGAGTCGTGCATTAAACGTACGGCGGTCCTGAATCTCTCCGATACCGGAGATCTTGAGGGCAAACTCACCATCACCTTTACCGGCCTCGAAGCAATGCAGCGGCGCCTGGAAGAGAGGAACGAAGATGACGCGGATCAGCGCAAGTTCCTTGAGGACGAAGCGAAAGAATATATTCCCGCTGCCAGCGAGATCGACTTAACCAACAAGCCGGAATGGAAGAACTCTGCTCCAACCTTGGTGGCTGAGTACAAAATGAAGATTCCGGGCTGGGTTTCCGGCGCGGGACGCCGAGCTATG
This sequence comes from Terriglobales bacterium, assembly GCA_035277605.1. Taxonomy (GTDB): domain Bacteria; phylum Acidobacteriota; class Terriglobia; order Terriglobales; family Acidobacteriaceae; genus Gp1-AA112. The sequence continues at coordinate 3,297 of DATEKE010000233.1, forward strand.
CTGCCTGTTGGTATCTTCAGCGCTCCTGAAAAGCGCGTCTTTGAACACACCGAGAGGGAGCATCCGATCTACTTCGAATATCCGTTCGAGAAGATCGACGATGTAACCATCATCTTGCCGGTTGGCTGGCAAGTAGGAAGCTTGCCTCCTGCCAAGACCCAGGACGGCAAGGTTGTTCTATACGAGCTGAAGGTCGAGAACGATAAGGCCACTCTTCATTTAAGCCGCAGATTGAAGGTGGATTTGCTGGTATTGCCGCAGAAATACTATCCAGCGCTACGTAACTTCTTCCAGGTAGTGAGGTCCGGGGATGATGAACAGGTCGTGCTACAGCCAATCGGCGCAACTGCCAGAAACTAACTTCAAGTTCTTTTCAGTTCCATTTTGGGCATTACTCTTTGTTTTGGGCTGTGCCCTGCCGTCCGTCGCCTCCAGTGACGCTCCGCAGTGGATGCACGCTGTGGTGAATGCTCCGCTGCCGGAGCATGACGAAAAGACTGACGCGGTACTGCTCTATTCAGAAACCGACGTCAGCGTCGTTTCCGCTGACAAGATAAAGACCGTCGTCCGAAAGGCATACAAGGTTCTTCGTCCAAATGGGCGAGAGTACGGCACCGTCCTTGTCTTCCTGAACTCGAACCGCAAAATCACCAGTCTGCATGGCTGGTGCATTCCGGCTCAGGGTAAGGATTACGAAGTTAAAGATAAAGACGCGGTCGAGGCTTCGGTTCCTAAAATTGACGGCAGCGACCTCGTCAACGACGTGAAAGTAAGGATCCTCCACATTCCCGCTCCCGATCCGGGAAATATCGTCGGGTACGAGTACGAAGTGGAGGAGCATCCGCTCGTGCTGCAGGACATTTGGGATTTCCAGGAAGAGGATCCTGTTCGCGAAACTCACTACTCACTTCAAATCCCGGCCGGCTGGGAATATAAATCGTCGTTTCTGAATCATGCTGAAGTGAAGCCGACGCAATCGGGCTCAAACGAGTGGCAGTGGACGCTCAGCGATGTAAAAGGAATCCGCAAAGAAGATGACATGCCTCCGATGGAGGGAGTCGTCGGGCAAATGCTCGTCTCATTTTTTCCGCCGGGAGGAGCTGCCGCCAACGGATTCAATAACTGGGAGCAGATGGGCAAGTGGTACGCCAACCTGACCAACGGGCGGCGCGACGCTTCGAACGACATTAAACAAAAAGTCTCGGAGCTTACAGCCTCATCGCCGATTCAGCTCGACAAAATGCGCGCGATCGCCAGATTCATGCAGCAGGACATTCGCTATGTCGCGATTGAACTTGGAATTGGCGGATGGCAGCCGCATTCGGCATCGGAAGTGTTCTCTCATCGCTACGGCGATTGCAAAGACAAAGCTACGCTGATGAGCGCCATGCTTAGCGCGATCGGAGTGGAATCGTATTACGTCGTCATCAATACAGAGCGGGGATCGATTACGGCAGAAACTCCGGCGCATCGCGGATTCGATCACGCGGTCATCGCGATCAAGCTTCCGGACGAGGTGAACGATGCCTCGCTGATTGCAGTCATGAAGCATCCCAAATTGGGACGCCTGCTGTTCTTCGATCCGACCAACGAGCTCACACCGTTTGGCCAGATCGGCGGCTACCTGCAAGCCAACTACGGGCTGCTGGTCACGCCCGATGGCGGCGAGCTTGTTCAACTACCTGAGCAGCCGCTCAATATGAATAGCATCACGCGGACGGCGAAGTTGACGCTCGATCCTACCGGCAAACTGGAAGGCACGGTAGAAGAGACGAGAGTGGGCGATCGCGCTTATTCGCAGCGGCGGGCTCTGCGCCTTGTCACCAGCAACACCGACAGAATCAAACCCATCGAAAACCTGCTGTCCGGTTCGCTCCCGAACTTTCGCATTACCAAAGCCTCGATTCTCAATCTGACGAGGAACGATCAACCGTTCGGTTTCAATTACAGCTTCGAGGTGGAGAATTACGCAAAAGCTGCAGGCGATCTTCTGTTGGTTCGCCCGCGCGTGATTGGAAGCAAGGCGAGGGGCATTTTGGAAACCAAAGAGCCGCGACAATTCCCCATCGAGTTTGACGGTCCGGTCGAGGACACCGACAATTTTGAAATTACTATGCCGGCTGGATATCAGGTCGACGAGCTGCCTCCGCCCATCGATGCCGATTTCGGCTTCGCCAGCTATCACTCAAAGACAGAAGTCAAAGGCAATGTGATCGACTACACGCGCACCTTCGAGGTGAAGGAGCTTAGCGTTCCTGTCAGCAAAGCCGACGAGCTGAAGAAGTTCTATCGCATTATCGCCAGCGACGAGCGGAACACCGCAGTGTTAAAGCCGGCAAAGTAGTTTCTCTCCAAAACCGGGTGAGCACCGGCTTATTGGCGAGTTTTGTGCCGGCGCGGCGAAATGTGACTTTCGTAATTACCTCGCCGCGACAGACCTCCGCCAAGATGACGGCATGAAGCTGCGCATCTGTTTCCTGGTGATGTCGCTCTCGGCACTGATCTGGTACGCCGTCGTCCAGTTGGCTCCGAGCGGGCGCGCGGCCACTGTCTCCATGGCCTTCCATCAGCTCGGGAAGACCGCTCTCACCCGAATTGAGAGCGCTCAGGAAGCTGAGTCGGAGCCGGAATTCCAGACGCGTATTGCAAACGCGGACGTGGCTATGGACATCGCGCGGCGATCGGCAGTGAGCGCCGCCGATCAACGCGAATTCGCGGAGTTAATGAGTTACATGTTGGCTGTGAAGCAGGATCACAACCTGGTGCTCACGAGCTCCGACCCCAACCAGCCGCCGGATCATGATGCCGTAAACAACGCGCGAGCCGCGGCGGAAGCTACTTTCAAATAAACGCTATTCGACTTCGGGTCATAGCCGATACTCGATTTAGAGCGGTTTCCCAAACTAGAAATCGACTTTGCGGTAGCTCCCGAGCAGATCATCTTTCCATTCGCTGACCGGCGTGGTTCTACACGTTCGCGCTTGTTGCGAGCGGATCGATTTGGGTATCACTTAAACTGCTGATCATGGACACTCTGCCGCGAGCTCATGGATTTGAAGTTGTCGGGAATGCGCCCGGGTGCGCGATCCGGCGTGCTCCTGGGTATTCCGGCAGCAGCGCTCTTTCTGTGCTGGCTAGCGGCGTCGCCCGGCGCGCCTTTCCCGGAGCGGCGTTTGCAGTTTCCCGACATGGGAATATCGTGCTGCAGGGAGCCATTGGGCGCTTTACTTACGACGAATCTTCTGAGGACGTGACGCTCTCCACGGTCTTCGATCTGGCCTCGGTGACAAAAGTTGTCGCGACCACGGCGATGGCAATGCTGCTCTATGATCGCGGACAACTCAATCTCAAGCAGAGAGTCGTGGATGTTCTGCCGGAATTCATGGCCGATGATGCTCGGCGAGAGCAGATCACCATCGAGATGCTGCTAGCCCACTCCTCCGGTCTGCCGGCCTACGAGCGTCTCTTCGAACGCGCGCATTCTCGTCAAGAACTGATGAATCTAGCGTTCAAGGTTCCTCTGGTTGCCGGTCCGGGCACACATGCCGAATACAGCGATATCGGATTCATCCTGCTGGGCGAGATTCTGGACAGGCTTGCACGAGAGCCGCTGGACAGTTTTTGTGGTCGCGAGGTTTTTGCGCCACTACGCATGAAATCGACGTGCTTCTGTCCTGCCGAGCGCTTTCGCAAGCAGATTCCGCCGACGCGGGATGACCAGGAATTCCGGCATCGTGTGATTCAAGGCGAAGTTCATGACGAGAATGCCAGCGTGATGGGCGGGGTCTCGGGTCATGCGGGCATGTTTGGAAATACGGCAGACTTGATGGCGTTTTCCGCAGCTATGCTGAGCCACCGAGCGGGGCTGTTCCAGAAAGAAACGATCGCCTTGTTCACACGAAGGCAATCTTCTCCTGCTGGGAGCTCGCGCGCTTTAGGATGGGACACTCCATCGCCTCCATCGCAATCCGGCAAGCACTTCTCGCCCTCTTCCTTTGGGCATTTGGGCTACACGGGCACTTCACTGTGGGTCGATGGCGAGCGACAGGTCGCGATTGCCCTGCTGACCAATCGCACGTGGCCCGGCAACGAATCAAAGCTGATCAAGCAGATCCGGCCGGCTTTTCACGATGCAGTGATGGAGGAAGTGCTGCGCGTTACAGCGTGAAAGCCGTGCTCTTCCCAAAGAACACTCTACGCAAGGGTTTTCCAGTTGGTCCTGGCTTCGTCCCGCCAAGGCGAGTCTTTGCTGGTCGAGAATTACGAGCGAATGCGCCCTAAAGCGATCACGAAATTGCGAGATCATTCTGACGGGCGACCGTCACCAACTCGCCTCAAGAATGCTTCCTGGGATTCGGCAGTTCCCCTGCTATGTCACAATCACGCCTCCTCCCCCAGCAGCTTTCGATTTCCCGCAGGAGCTTTCGAATTTCCGGTAACACCGTGGTGCCGTCTTTCATCACAATCAGTGAACTTACAAAGCAACCTGAATTGCTCACCAGCTTGCAGAAGGAGCGAAGGAGCGATGGCAATGAAATCCCTGAGCCGCAGATGCGAATCTGTGCGTCGTTGGCTGGCCATATGGGCACAAATTCTGATGGGTGAGTTAATTGCGGCTACCAATCCGGCAACCGACTTCAGACGATAGCAGGCGATAGAGGCGAGAAAGGCCGCTCCGAATGGAGCGGCCTTTCCTTTTTTTTTTGACAATTTGTAATTACTTAAATCTTTTGTTCACCTCGTCCCAGTTCACAACATTCCACCACGCGGCCAGGTACTCGGGACGGCGGTTCTGATATTTGAGGTAATAGGCGTGCTCCCAAACGTCGTTTCCCATAATGGCATGATGACCGTCGATGATGGGATTGTCCTGATTCGCCGTTGAAATGACCTCGAGCTTGCCCGCTTTGCTCCGGACTAGCCACACCCATCCACTGCCAAAGCGTTTCGCGCCGGCGTCGTTAAATTGTTTTTGAAAATCTTCGAAGCTGCCGAAAGTCTTCTTGATCTCGTCACCCACGCGGCCTGTAGGCTGACCTCCGCCTTTTGATTTCATGATCTGCCAGAACATCGTGTGGTTCATGTGGCCGCCGGCGTTGTTACGCACAGCAGTGCGGATGTCTTCAGGCACGCTGTTGATGTCGCGCAACAGGTCCTCGACGCTTTTGCTGCCGAGGTTCGGATGCTTTTCCAGTGCCGCGTTGAGATTGTTGACGTAAGCAGCATGGTGCTTATCGTGATGCAGGGTCATGGTTTGCGCGTCGATGTACGGCTCCAGCGCGGAGTAGTCATACGGGAGCGGCGGAAGTGAGTGCGCCACGGCTTTCTCCTTTATCTTGCAAGTTCAGCCCGTGAAGGCCAACCCGCGATGATAAATCAATGGGAAGAGCCAACGTGCGCCACTGCGAATAAAGGCAAGAGCGAACGCGAAAGTACAACGGAACCGTCGGCGGTAGCCGATGGGGCAGCCGCGATTTGCGCGGCTGCGCAGCGCCATGCTGAGTAGGTCTGCTCCGCCGTTTTGGAATTTTGGACGTTTACATGAGGAATTTGCATCGTGGAGCAGACGGCACTGGGCTCTGTCGCCCAGTGCCGCCCATCGGCTACCGCCGACGGTTCTGTTACACAACCAAGTCGCCTCTGCGACGGCCATAGTTTCCCCTCGCGCCCGCATCTCACCAGCGATGCAGGACAGCACACGACGCTCGGCGCATGAGATTTTCGAGCAGGTAGTCAAGAACGCTCGCGAGGAGCTCTCGCGTTCGGTGCCTGCACTGCTCTTTTCTGGATTTGCCGGCGGTATCGGAATGGGACTCACCGGGCTTGGGGTTGCGCTGGCGCTCAGTTATCTCGGGAACTCTCCCACGGCGAAGTTCATCTCCTTCTGCTTTTATCCCATTGGATTCATTGTGGTAATCATTGGCCGCGCGCAACTGTTCACTGAGAACACATTGTTTCCCGTAGTGCTCATACTCGATGAGCGCAAGCATCTTCTTGCAACTTTGCGGTTATGGGGTCTGGTGTTTGTGTCCAACGTCGCTGGAGCGGTGTTCTTCGGTTGGCTGTTGATGAAAACCGGAGCGCTGGCTCCAAACTTCTCCGATGCGCTGGCTGGTCTCGGCACCGACGCTGTCCAAGGGCATTTCACGCTTATCTTCGCCAAAGGCGTGATCGGCGGATGGCTGATCGCGCTCGTCGCGTGGATGGTCACTGCCAGCCACTGGACGATTGGCCAGGTTGTGATCACGTGGATGCTCACGTTCATCGTGGGTGCTGGACACTTCTCCCACTGCATCGCCAGCAGCGCTGAAATCGTTGCCGCGGTCATGGCCGGTCATCTTCAGTTCAGCAACTACTTCGGATGGCTGCTGCCGGCTACGCTGGGAAACATCGTTGGCGGAGTCTTCATTGTTAGCGTCCTCAACTACGGTCAGGTGAGAATCGGGTCAGAGGAGACTGAAACCGAGTCAAAAGACGAGGAGACTAGCGAACAGCACTCGCAACAAGAAGCCGCCGATTGAAAAAATCGCGCTTTCCAATCGCCAAATCAGGAAATCGCGAAATCACGAAATGCATTCGTTCTTTACAATATCGAAGTGCACGATCGTTCCAGCGTCGCAGAAATAGAGGAATTGTCCAAAGACGCGCAGCCGCCTGCACGAGGCATTCCTCATTGGTTGAGCAAGCTACGGTCGTATACGGTCCTCGATCCGCTCATTTTTTTCTATACCTTTACCCTCGGCAGCCTATCCTTAGCAGCTTCGTTCTCAGATCCAACCGGTTCGAAGCAGCACGCCATTGCTCGAAAATGGGCCCAATGGATTCTGGGTACCGCAATGTGCCCGGTCCGGGTAGTCGGTCTGGATCGCATGGATGCTTCAAGGCCGGCGATCTACGCCGCCAACCACATTTCCGCGCTGGATATTCCTTTGTTGTATGCGAACCTCCCATTTCAGTTCCGAATTCTGGCGAAGCAGGAGCTGTTCCGGTATCCGTTCATTGGGGGACATTTGAAGCGTTCAGGACAATTCCCTGTGGATCAGAGCAACGCGCGAGCCTCCATTCGCAGCCTCGGCAAAGCCATCGAGGGCTTGAAGTCGGGAATGCCGCTGGTCATCTTTCCTGAAGGTGGGCGAGCGGCCGATGGCCATATCACGCCATTCATGAGCGGGGCATTCTACGCGTCGATCAAAGCGCAGGTGCCAGTGGTTCCCATGGCGATTGTGGGAACGTTCGAAGCGCTGCCGATGAATACCTATCACATCCATCCGCGAGAGCTCCTGCTGATGGTAGGCGATCCTATCTCACCCGAGGGCTACACCACGCGCGATCTCGATGCTCTGGCCGCAAAGGCGCAGCGCGCGATCGAAGACATGTACTACGCCAACGCGCATGTGCCCGATCCGCGAGAGAAAAGCTAAGACAACAGCAAAACACGACACGGATTACACGGATGCTTCGCTCACGGATCACACGGATCAGTTTAAGTTGATTCTGATTGTTCTCGTCCGCCTGATCCGTGTAATCCGTGGAATCGTGTCGTGTTTGGTTTTGATTTCACCAGTCAGTTTCATAGCGGCCCGGCCTTTATGTCACACTGATTACGCATGATTCGCAGCCTCACACTTGTGCAGCAGACCACCCCAGAGCTCTTCGAGAAGCTCTCCGGGCTGCTGCGCGCGCTCGGTTTTGAAGACGGCGCAGGATGGAGTGACGAGTACAGTCGCGGCGCGCCTTTTCTCTCTCCTGTCGGCAGCCTCGAACTGGTGGACGGCCGTGCTCCGGCTACTCCGGAGATTCTGATCGAGGTCTTTGATCTCGACACGGCGCACCAAATCGCGAAGAAGCACCTCGCCGATGCCGCAGAAGACATCGAAGAGACGCATTGGAAGTCGCGCGTTTTTGCCGTGCAACTCGATAAGAACCTGCGCGTTGGCTTTTGGGCATTCAACGATCCGAGCAAGTCTCTGCCGAAGAGTACGGAAGGCGAGCTGAATGCCACAGGCATGAGGTTCGGCATCGTCGTGAGCCGCTGGAATTCGTTTATCACCGAGCGTCTGCTGCAAGGCGCTCTCGATTGTCTGCGTCGCAATGGCGCGAAATTTTCAGACATTCACATCGTGCGCGTGCCAGGATCGTTTGAAATCCCGTCCGCGGCGCGAGCCCTGGCGCAGACAGGCACGATAGACGCCATCCTCACACTAGGGTGTTTGATTCGCGGCGAAACGACGCACTACGAACACATTGCGACTGAGGTCACGCGCGGCATCGGACAATCAGCGCAAGAAACCGGAGTACCGCATACGTATGGTGTCCTCACGTGCGAGAACCTCGAACAGGCGATCGATCGCGCTGGTCTCAAAAGCGGGAATAAAGGATGGGAAGCCGCCGCGACTGCGATCGAAATGGTCTCACTTAAGGGCAAGCTGAAACGCGGAGCGACGGATGGCCATTAAGGCAGGCAAGCGCCGCAAGTCGCGCGAGCTCGCGCTGCAGATGCTCTTCCAGTCCGATATGGGAAAGCAGAATGAAGAGCAGGTGCGCAAGACTTTCTGGCACGAGCGCTCTAATGTGGACGATTCCACCCGCGGCTTCGCCGACGATCTATTCCGCCTGGCCTGCGACCGCAGCAAAGAAATTGACGACGTCATTCAAAAGCATGCCGAACACTGGCGTATGGATCGCATGTCCGCAGTCGATCGCAATCTGCTGCGCCTCGGGGTCGCCGAGTTCCTGGGATTCCCGACTACGCCGCGCGCTATCGTGATTAACGAAGCTCTCGACATCGCCCACCGCTACTCCAGTCCCGAATCGATACAGTTCATCAATGGCGTGCTGGATTCGGTCGGAAAAGAGCTGGAAATTCGCTAGACTCCATGTCTCATCGAGTTCCTGCTCTACCGCGACTGACTCACGTTACCGCAAGTGCCGCGCAAATTCGTCTTCCAGCTGCGAGTAGTCGTCGTGAAGAACAGATTTGAGCGCCTCTTCCGTGCCTTGGCCTTCGCTCAAATCGCGCATGATGTCGCTGATGCGATTCATTCCATACGTGTCGCGTATGTATTCCACATAGGCGAGTGACTCGACGTAGGCTACGGCGGCGCGATTTGAGTCGTAACCAATGAAGCTGCCTTCGAGCGCCTGCAGTGGAGCTTGCTTCCCATCGTCGAACAGCTTTGCAAGCTGCATGCGGTAGCGAGCGGCAGATTGCGGTTCTACTAGCTGCGCGAAACCTTCATTCAGCCAAACGGGGCAGCGGCCGTTCGTCGCCTCGCGAATGAATGAGTGCGCCAGCTCGTGCTTGAGTACGCGCGAGAGTTCGGGCGTGACGCCGGTGAGGCCTTCAACGGGAATCCGCAGCTTGCCGTCATTCAGCGCAGCAGTCCATGCGGGAGCGAGAGTTACGTCGAAATAGGTTTGATTGGTGTAAAGAACGACGATGATCGGATCGCGTGGCAGCAGGCCCATAGTGGACACGAGGTCGTCAAAATGGCGCTCGAGAGTTAGCAGAATTTCCTGACGCAGCTTGGGCGTTGCCATCTCGCCTTCGTAGCGCATGTTGAAGTGCGTGCTGGCTTCGCTGCGGAAGTCCGCTTCTGTCTTCGCTTGTCGCGTAATCGTCTTGAGATAATTCTCGACTTCCCTGTCGTTGGGATCGAGTTCTTTCGCCTTATTCAGTTCATCTACTGATTCCTGAAGGCGATCGAGTTTGTAGTAGATCATGCCGAGAATCTTGTGAGCGAAGCTGGATTCCGGATTTTTCCGTACGGCATCCTCGGCGTAGCTCTGCGCCTGGGTCGCCTGATCCTGTTTCAGCAGCGCCCAGGCATAGATCGCGGACGCTTCGCCATTTTCTGGAGCGAGGCTTACAGCACGCTGCAGATGAGCGCGCGCATCGTCAAATCTGCCTTGCTGCTGATCCAGAATCCCTAGTGAGATGAGTGCTGCTATCAAGTCCTCCTTATTACCGCTCCGCTCGATTTGGGCGAGACGTTCAGGAGTGATTTGTCCAGCGACACTGTGCTTCAGGTTCCCGGAATTGACGCTCGGCGCGGCAATGGTGACGGACGCGGAAGAGGCTCCAGCCACGCCAACGCCGTTTTGTATGTGATCGACCGTCGAGGAGGGGATGGCGTAAGTGTCGTCGCCGATGTCATACTCCACTCGCTCCCCTCTTTGTCTCGCAGCGTCAGCCAGAATGGTGCGTCCATTCTTCAGATAAATGGTGTCGGCCGGAGCGGCGGACGAGAGTGCAAGCAGGATGACAAGCAGGGGACGCACAGCGCAGATTCTAGCAAGATGAATTCCCGGTTCAGCACTGGCCTCTGCAAAGGAACTGACCTTGGTAACACACCCGAATCCGAAGTTCATGGCCTGCAGTCGGACCCTGTACTCACTGATTGCTGTGCTGTTTGCACTCTGCACTGCAGGCGCACAGGTACCCCCCGCGAGTTCGGCTGCCACTCTCTATCGCAATCTGCGGGAATCAGGGCTCGATCTCACGAAGGTCTATCACGTGCGCGATGCGACCTTCGATCGCGAAGACCTGCACTTCGCGCTGAACGATGGCTGGGTCATCGTCGGAGAAGAAGTGGCCGGCCATGTCAATGCTGTTTTTTTTGTGGGCGATGGAGAAGTGCTGGTGATACCACCGGACCGAAGCGAGCGCGCGTCCATTGGATTGTTCCTGAATACCGGCGTACTTGAAGAGAAGTTTACTTCGGCCTACTTTCGCTTCTTTGATGATCGCTTCCTCGAAGACTTAGATCCGGCGCTGCGCAAAGGAGAGAATCCGGAGATTGTTGACAGGGCAAATGCGGCAGCCAAGGAACTCGCCCGTACCGACGCTCTCCGTCTGCTCCTTGCCTACATGAACACGCCACCCGGCGCGCACCAGGATCGATTTCTTCATGCCCGCGTTGTGGGCGTCACGCACGGCAACTTTGATGTCTTTTACGATGAGGCAGCGCCTGAACAAATCGCCGTCGGCCAGGTGGCCTACGCGCCGGGCGGCATGCCTTTTTACAACGTTTGGACGTCGTTTGTCTCCCGCTCGCATCGCGGAGAAGAACCGTCCTCGACCACGGGGTTGCCATGGGTTCCGAAATCGTTCCACGTCAAGGCGAACGTTCATCCCCCGGAATCACTCGATGGCGATGCCGAAGTTGAAATCGAAACGCTCCAGCCAAACACCCGCGCTGTGCTCTTCGAGCTTTCTCGCGCGCTGAAGGTCTCATCTGTGACCAGCGACGGGCGCCCCGTCGAATTCCTGCAAAACGAGGCGGTCGAAGGTTCGCACATCGCGCGAGAGGGGAACGACTACGTAGCTGTTGTCCTCCCGGCGGCTCCGCAGAGAGGTCAAAGATTCAAGTTGCGCTTCCTCTACTCAGGCTCGGTGCTGGCAGACGCCGGAGGCGGACTCCTCTATGTTGGTTCGCGCGGAAATTGGTTTCCCAACTTAGGACTCAACATGGCGACATTCGACCTGGAATTCCGGTATCCGCAAGATTGGACGCTGGTAGCGACGGGCAAGCGGGTATCCCAGCAGGTGGTCGAAGGCGATAGTGTTTCGCGCTGGACTTCTGAGCACCCCATTCCAGTGGCTGGATTCAATTTGGGACATTACCAGGAATCGGAGGTCCTGGCCGGCGATGTGAAAGTGGAGAGCTTCGCCGCCCCTGGCGTGGAGAGAAGTTTTCCAACTGCTACGCAGACTGTCGTGGAGCCGATCATTCCGCCTCGCCGAATCGATCGTCTTCACACCATGCAGGTGCCGCTTCCAAAACCAAAGCCCGCGGGAGAGATCGCTGCAACCGAAGCGGCTGCCGCAATCGATTATCTCAGTCCGCGCATTGGACCATTTCCTTTCAGCACTCTTTCTCTTACGCAGATGCCGGGTGATCTCAGCCAGGGCTGGCCTGGCCTCATCTTTCTTTCCACTTATGTCTTTGTACCGCAGCAGGAGCGCGGTCCGGCGGCAAACTCAGATTTCGATCGGGTGCTGTTCGATCGGCTCATGGTGCCGCACGAAACTGCGCATCAATGGTGGGGCGATTCAGTGTACTGGTCGACGTATCGCGATAAATGGATTTCCGAGGCTCTCTCGAATTACTGCGCTCTGTTGAGCTTTGAGCGAGACTATCCGAAGGATTTTCGGGAGGTGCTGGAGTATTACCGCACGCGCCTCAGTGCCAAAAATCCGGATGGAAGACCAAATCGGGAAGCTGGACCGGTAACGCTCGGTCATCGCCTGAATTCCTCAGCGTTTCCGCAGGGCTGGGACCTCGTTGCTTATGGACGCGGGGCCTGGCTGATTCATATGCTGCGCGAGCTGCTGCGCGACGGTACACGCCCCCGCGGCAGCGATGGATCGGACGATCTGTTCTTTTCTGTGCTCCTTGGGCTCCAGCATCAGTTTTCCGGCTCACAGATGAGCACGCTGGATATGCAGCGCGCATTCGAGCGCGTGTTGCCGAAATCGCTGTACTACGAAGGCAAGCCCAAGCTCGACTGGTTCTTCGATGGATGGGTAAACGGTACCGCGATGCCGCGCTACCAACTTTCGAGCGTACGCTTCGAGCGGCGCGCTGCAGCAGCGCGCGCCTCTGGAAAGATTCTGCAGAAGGATGCCCCGGAAGAGCTTGTGACCGCCGTTCCGATCTACGCAGAACTCCAAAAAGGCGGTCTCCGATTCGTATCTCGCGTATTCGCGGATGGGAGCGAAACGCAGTTTTCATTCACCGTACCTGCGGGAACGAAACGTCTGGTCATCGATCCCAATGGCACGATTCTTACTTCGCCTTAGCTTTCGGGAACTGCCTACATCCCGAGTGGGTTCCACTTTGGGCCATAGACTTGCCGATCTTCGAGATGCCGAACAGCACCAACGACACACAACTTCCGATTGCGGAAATTTTCCAGCGCTACCGGTACTCTAAGAAGACACGCGGATTGCACCTCGCTTGCCAATGCCTCACAATCAGCTTTTCTCATCTATGCGATTGATCTCGTTAGCTTTGGTTCTAGGCCTCTTTGTTTCTCCGTTCTCAGCACAAACCAGGTCGGCAGCGCATGCAACCAAGCCCGTGCTCGCAAAGCCCGGGGCTCCGCACGCACGCGGCAGGACAGCAGCATCTTCGCAGTTCAAGGTCCTGGATAACGTCATCGAAGATGCCATCGAGGAACAGCAGTGCCCTGGTGCGGTCGTTATGGTGGGGCATCACGGCCGGGTTGTCTACCAGAAAGCCTATGGAATGCGTTCGCTTGAACCCACGCGCGAGCGCATGACCCTCGACACGATCTTTGATGTTGCCTCGCTGACGAAAGTAGTCGCCACAACTCCATCGGTGCTTCGCATGCTGGAGCTTGGACAGATTCGGCTGAACGATCCAGTGGCGACTTATCTTCCTGAGTTTGCCCAAAATGGGAAAGAGTATGTCACCATCCGCGAGTTGATGACGCACTACTCCGGATTGCCGGAAGATCTTGATTTGAAAATCCCGTGGAGTGGTGAACAAACCGCGCAGCAGATGGCATTCGCTTCACCGCTGGTCACGCCTCCTGGATCAAACTTCCGCTACAGCGACATCAATTTCGAGGTCCTCGGCTTTCTGGTGGAGCGCATCTCCAAGATGCCCCTCGACAAGTACGCAGATGCGTTCGTCTTCCAGCCACTCGGCATGAGGAACACGCGATTTCTGCCGCCGTCTTCGTGGCGGAGCCGCATCGCACCGACTGAGTACGACGAGAACGGCCAGATGCTGCGCGGCGTCGTTCACGACCCAACGGCGCGAAGGATGGGTGGAGTTGCTGGACATGCCGGTCTCTTCTCTACCGCTGCCGATCTGTCGAAATACGCGCAGGCGCTCATCGATGCGATCAATGCGAAGCCGCAACGCAAACAGTTTCTGAAATCGTTAACCGTCATCAAAGCGACGCGCCCGCAGCAACCGCCAGATGCCGTCAGCTTGCGCGGATTGGGATGGGACATCGATTCGGCCTTCTCCTCCAATCGCGGCGAACTCTTGCCGATTGGATCGTTTGGGCACACGGGATTTACCGGTACGTCCATTTGGATCGATCCGTACACGAATACGTACGTCATCCTGCTGACCAACGCCGTGCATCCTCACGTCGGGCACTCGGTCGTTGCGCTGCGCAGCAAGGTCGCGAACGTGGTGGCGACGACGCTTGATCTTGGCCAGGAGCTTCATGGCAAGCATCCTCTGCTGGCAATCACGGGGTACAACGAAGCCATGGCGGGAAGCCGCCGGATGAGCTATCGCAACACAAACGTCCTGAATGGGATTGACGTGTTGGCGGCAACGAATTTCGCCGCGCTCAAACCCTCTCAGGGCGACGCTCCGCCGAGGAGGATCGGCATTCTCACGAACCAGATTGGAGTGGATGCAAGCGGACGCCGCACGATTGACATTCTCAACGCTGTTCCCGGATTGAAACTCACGGCGCTGTTCGCGCCAGAACACGGCGCCGTAGGACAGCTCGACACGACCGATATCAACAACACCACTGATGCGGCGACTGGAGTGCCCATTTACAGCGTCTACGGTGACACGGATGCCAAGCGTCGGCCGCCACTCGACATCCTGAAACAACTGGATGCAGTTGTGATCGATCTTCAAGACGCGGGCGTTCGATTCTGGACCTACGATACCGCCACAGGCTACTTCCTCGAAGCCGCCGCGCAGACTGGGACGGAAGTCGTGGTTCTCGATCGTCCTAATCCCATAACGGGATCGATGGTTTCCGGCCCGATCGCAGATGCAGACAAACGCAACTACGTCAGCTACTTCATGATTCCCTCGCGTCACGGCATGACAATCGGCGAACTCGCCCAATTGTTCAACGGCGAACAAAAGCTCGGCGCCAAGCTAACTGTTGTTCCCATGCAGGGCTGGCAGCGTGGAGACTGGTTCGATTCGATCGGGCAGCAATGGGTGAATCCATCGCCCAACTTGCGCAACCTCACCGAGAACACTCTATATCCAGGCGTTGCACTGGTTGAAGGAACGAACGTTTCCGTAGGCCGCGGAACCGATACTCCTTTCGAAGTCCTTGGCGCGCCATGGATTAAGCCGCAGGAACTCGCGATTTACCTTAACGCGCGGCACATCTCGGGAGTTCGCTTTATTCCTTACACCTTCACGCCAAAATCAGCCGTGTACGCGAACCAACTGTGCGGAGGCGTGAACATGGTCGTCGTCAACCGTCTCACGCTTGACTCGCCGGAGCTGGGCATCGAACTTGCCGCTGCGCTGCACAAGCTTTATCCCAACGACTTCCGCATGGACAAAATGATGACCATCGTCGCCAATCAGGAAACGATGGAGGACCTGAACCTGGGAGTTGATCCGCGATTTATCTCGTCGAAGTGGAATGAAGCGCTGGAGAGCTTTCGCCCGATTCGGGAAAAGTATCTGATCTACAAATGATCCGCGCTGGAGGCATCTTCTTCGGATATGTCATCCTGCGCCCCTGTTCTGGGCGAAAGATCCTCCGAGACATCTCCGACTAACATGCGCTCAAACGGCTCTTCTGCACGGCCCTGATGTTCAGTTACCAACTCCGCCACTTCTCGTTGTAATTGAGGATCATCTCCGAACGCCGCAAACCATCTTACGTCGGACTCACGACGGAACCAGGTGAGCTGCCTTTTCGCATAGTTGCGATGGCCCTGCTGTGCCTCCAGAATCGCGATTTGCTGCGAGAGTTCGCCGTGTAGAAGCTGCACCGCTTGTTTATAGCCGAGCGATCCCATCACACGTGCGACAGGACGCGGATCTGCAGTCGAAACGAAATCGGGAGATTGGTATGCAGTGAGCAGACGCCGTGTTTCTTCCACCAGGCCCGATTCGAACATTGCCACACATCGCGCGTTGATCCTTGCATACAGGTCATTGCGCGGAGGCTCGAGTCCGATGCGGCAAATGCGAAAGCCGGTAAGGGGATCGCGTCCTTTGTCCCACATCGCTGTGAGCCTCTCGCCCGCCAATAGGCACACCTCGATCGCACGAATGAGCTTGGGCGTGTCGTTTGGATGAATTCTCGTGGCGGCTTCCGGATCGAGCCGTTCCAGGACACGATGCAGATGAGCCACAGTCCTCTGATCCGCTTTGCGACGCAGCCGGATGCGAAGCTGCTCGGAACGCTGAGGCCCTTCGAACAAACCTTCGATTAGCGCACGCAGATACAGCCCGGTTCCACCAACTACGATCGGAAGCCGCCCGCGCTGTTGAATATCGGCAATAGCCTGCCGTGCCATGCGCGAGTAGTCGCCCGCAGTGAACTCCTCCGAAGGTGCAGCGACATCGATTAGATGATGGCGAATCCTCTGGCGCTCTTCCTTCGTCGGCTTTGCCGTGCCGATCTCAAACTCGCGATACACAGCCACCGAGTCGCAACTGACGATCTCGCCGCCAAATTCTTCGGCAAGCTTCAGCGACAGCGCGGTCTTGCCGCTGGCGGTCGGTCCGAGGATGACGAGCAATACTGGCTGCATGGCGGAATATGCCCGACAGAATCCTAACAGTACCGTCGGCGGTAGCCGATGAGTCGGAGATGGGCGAATGGCCAGCTCCGAGCAGGCTAATCTGCGTCGAATGCCTCCAAACGCGCCGCCGCAACACAGGCGGCTGCCCCACCGCCTCGCGGCGGCGGTTCCGTCACGGCTTGCCGGTTTGAATCTTGCCTTCTTTCAAGTTAAAGCTGTAGATGGTCGGCTTTTCCACGCAGAAGGTCTGCTGGTATTTCGTGGTTGGAGGCGTCTTACCCACGCGGATCAACACGCGCTCATCGCCTTGCCAGCCAATTACGGACGAATCGAACTCGCAATCCTTGCCAAAGACATGCTCGAAAGCATCGGCGAGCGGAAGTTCTTTGACTTCGGCTGTCTCGGCCTCGAGGAGCAGAGCGGATTTTGAGACGTCCCGATCGAGGTCATAGCCCCACACAGACGTTTCCATCAACAGCTCTTTCCCATTCTGGGACCAGCCCAGCACTCGAATGCCGACGCCCTCGTCGTCGAGCCCAGCCTTTTCGTATGCGACTTTGTAATTAGTTCCGTCCTTGGCAAAGAAGACCTGAACTGTGTTCTTGCAGAACTGCGCTTCGCCGGAATTGGAAGCTTCCGCGGTCACTTCGGCGTAGGCGGATCCGCCGCTCGATTTCGCAACTGAAGTTTTCGCGTGCCGAGTCTGAAACGTGCCGCCGTGGTGAGTGTCCCAGCAGCTCAGTGAAGAGGTGCTTTCGCTTGATTGGCAGAATGCCGGAGTGCCGGCGGCCAGGAGGAACAGTGAATAGCGAGCGAGGATCCGGAGCTTCATGCAGAACGGCTAAAAATCTTACTCCCCAACTTTCAAAACTGCGAGAAACGCTTCCTGGGGAATATCGACGCGACCGATACGTTTCATGCGCTTCTTGCCTTCTTTTTGCTTTTCGAGCAGCTTGCGTTTGCGCGTGATATCGCCGCCGTAGCACTTGGCGAGAACGTTCTTGCGCATTGCCGGAACCGTCTCGCGGGCAATCACTTTGCCTCCGATCGCGGCCTGAATTGCCACTTCGAACATCTGCCGTGGGATCAACTCTTTCATCTTGGCTGCAAGCGCGCGTCCACGTTCATAAGCATTATCGCGGTGAACGATGACCGAGAGCGCATCGACCGGATCGCCGGAAACCAGAATATCGAGCTTTACCATCGGCGATTCCCATGTTCCCGAAAGGTGATAATCCAGCGACGCGTAGCCCCGCGAAACAGACTTCAACCGATCGTAGAAATCAAGGACGATTTCGTTCAGCGGCAGTTCGTAAGTGAGCATCACGCGATTCGCGCTCACATACTCGAAGTTCTTCTGCTTTCCGCGCTTCTCTTCAACTAGCTTCAGAATTCCACCAACGAATTCTTCGTTAGTCATGATCATCGCCGTGATCACCGGCTCTTCGACTTTGGCGATCTCGCTTTGGGAAATCCACTTTGAGGGATTATCTACTTCGACTATGCTGCCATCGGTCCTGGTGATTCGATAGCGCACACCCGGAGCCGTGGTGATGAGATCGAGATTGAATTCGCGCTCCAGCCGCTCCTGAATGATTTCCATGTGGAGCAGACCGAGGAACCCACAGCGAAATCCGAAGCCGAGCGCCGCCGAGCTTTCCGGCTCGAAGAAGAACGATGAATCATTCAGACGCAGCTTTTCCAAAGCCTCGCGCAGCAACGTGTGCTCATGCGCATCGACGGTGTATAGTCCCGCGAAGACCATCGGCTTGAGTTCTTCAAATCCGGGAAGAGCTTCGATTGCAGGCCGCGTATCGTCGGTAATGGTGTCGCCAATTTTTGTGTCGGCGACGTTCTTGATATTCGCCATCAGGAAGCCGACCTCTCCCGCCTCGAGCTGATCAATCTCGACTGGCTTCGGCGTCAACACACCCAGTTGCTCGACATCGAAAACTCTCCCGTTCGACCAGAGTCGAATTTTCATGCCTTGACGCAGAGTGCCGGCAACAATACGGGTGAGCACGATCACCCCGCGATATGGATCGAACCAGGAGTCGAAGATGAGCCCTTGAAGCGGAGCATCTGCCGGAGCTTTCGGAGCAGGAAGTCGCTTCACGATGGCTTCCAGTACATCGGGAACGCCTTGTCCTGTTTTGGCACTCACCAGCAGCGCGTCTGAGGCGTCAAGGCCAACAGCATGCTCGATCATTTCCTTCGCGCGGGGAATGTCGGCGCTGGGCAGATCGATCTTGTTGATGACGGGAATAATTTCGAGCCCGTTGTGAATTGCGAGATAAGCGTTCGCAAGCGTTTGTGCCTCGACTCCTTGAGAGGCGTCAACCACGAGCAACGCTCCTTCGCACGAAGCCAACGATCGCGAAACCTCATAGGAAAAATCCACGTGACCGGGCGTGTCGATCAAATTGAGCTGATACTCCTGCCCGTCTTTGGCTTTGTACATCATGCGCACAGCATGAGCCTTGATCGTGATACCGCGCTCGCGCTCAAGATCCATTGCGTCGAGCACCTGCTCCTGCATTTCGCGCGCCGTAAGCGCGCCTGTGAGTTCAAGCAGACGGTCTGAGAGCGTTGACTTACCGTGGTCGATGTGCGCGATAATCGCGAAATTCCGGATGTACTGACGATCCATTAGCCTTCTGTGTTTATCAATTCAAGCGGAGCGGATCTCCGCCGGCGCGATGCGCGGTAAGAGGAATCGCTACTGTTCCATGATACTTGAGGAAAGCAGCACAGTCGGAGTACTACGGCTTGGAATAAAAGAACGGAAGCAATTCCGCTTGCGAAAACGTACCTTGATGCTTGCCGAACAATCGCGCGGCAGGTGCCTGTGTCGAGTTCACGATGATCTGGAACCGCGCGCGTCCCGAACTCCGGCTGGAGTAATGCGTTGGAGCTTCATATGGCTTCCACGCTGCGACACAATCTCGAAGCCAAAATTATGAAGAGCTGCGACGACCTCTCTGCCTGCGAGTCGCTTAAGCTTTGGCAGGCAGCGCCTCCAGTTCCAAGGTGACGACGATCGACGGAGAAGGGGCCAGACCCAGTTCCCTCAGATCCTCACCTTCAAGATGAAC
>DATEKE010000234.1:0-6789 GCA_035277605.1 Terriglobales bacterium
ATGTGATCTGCATGCGCATGCGTGTACAGCACGGCATCAAGCCGCGTAATCCTTTCCCTCAGTGCCTGCTCGCGGAAATCTGGCGTGCTGTCGATGAGCACAACGTGCCCGCCATATTCCAGCATGATAGAGGGTCGAGTACGGCGATCGTGCGCATCAGGGGAAGTACAGACTTTGCAATTGCACCCGATCGTCGGCACTCCCATAGAAGTCCCGCTTCCCAGGACCGTGAGCGTAGCCTTCATTTTGCGACTGGCTTGCCGCCTACCTGACCAGGTGCGCGCGTGATGGCGTTTGTGATTTCCAGGAATGCCATGCGCAGCTCAAACAGGGCGTTCTGAAGCAGGCCTTCTTCCTGCTTGGTGAGATTGCCTTTGGTCTTGTCTTTGAGAACGCCGAGTGTGTCGATGGTCTGGCGCGCGCCAATGATGTCCGGCTGCGGATTCTCGCCTTCGCGATGCATGATGCCGAGCTGCAGCATCGCCGTAACGTAGAGCGATTGCACCAGCCGATCAAACGTCATCTCAAAATCTTCGGCTTTGCCGTGGCCGCCCGCTGCAAGCATATCGTCGAGCTTCTTGTTTGAGGCGCGGTACTCGCTATGCTGAGCCTCTTGTTCAGCGTGCGTAGGTGCAGGCGGCAGTTGCTCCTCAGTAGTGGGAGCGGCAGTTTGAGCCGGTTGAGATGATTGCGCTTTCGGCTGTGACTCTTCGCGAACGTCAGTGCGCAAGTCACCCTCTTCGGTGAACTTGCGGCGGTCGCTTACGACAAAATCAGGTTTCTTTTCCGCCATACTTTTACGATGCTATCGATACCGGAGACTCTGCGGGTTTGGCTTCGCCTCCGGAATAAGTAAGTTTGGCCCCGCTCTCAAGAGCCTCGCGGCGCACGTAGCCAAGCGCCAGCTTTTCTTCCCCGGCGGCGCTTGGAACCCGGGCTACGCTGGTAATCTCGCCGACGTCTTTCCCGTCCGCCTGAAGCTTTGAACCAATCGGAGGAAGTTCGCCTTCCAGCCGAAACTTTGTGAACGCGCGATGGACATTGCCGCGCGAGCGAATGCGCTCAACAATTTCCTGCCCGATATAGCAGCCTTTGGTGAAGTTCAGCGCGTGATTCTGACCTGTCTCCTGCGGCAGGTCGCGATCGCGAATATCGATTCCGTATTTGGGAAATGCGATTGCTATCCGGAAGTTCTCCAAAGCTTCACTGCCAACAGGAGTTGCGCCGGAATCGAGCAATGCCTTCCAAAGCTGCGACAAAGTCTCTGCATTCCCCAGTAATTCATAGGTCACGAACTCATCACTCGCCATTCGCGTGAGCGTGATGCGTGCTCCGTTCCAGGTTACATCGGCCAATTGCATTGGTTCTAATCCGGGATCGTCGATGTCAAGTCTCTCCAGCACTTCACTCGCCTTCGGCCCCTGAACACCGATTGCGATTAGCTCTGTGCTTTTGTCGATCAACTCGACTTTATCCATGATGATGTAGCGTCGCAGCAAGGGCAGAAGGGTCTCGAGCTGCGAGCGTTCGGTATCGATCAGCAGGTACTCTCCACGGTTATACGCGTACAGATCGCCGAGAATGCGCCCCTGTGGATTCAGGACGAAGTTGTAGTTTCCGCGACTTAATTCGAGATCCTTAATGTTGTTGGAGACCATGCCGTTCATCCAGCGGACACGGTCCTTACCCGCGACCATCACCTTCGCACGCCAGCCCAGGTCATAAACAGCGCAGCCGGACCTCAACTCACGAAATTCCCCACGCACGTCGCAGAAGGAAAGCGCAGTCTCAACCCCGCTGTACTCGCCCATCCGGGCGCCAGAGCTGACGAACGTGTCATAGAGCGGAGTTTTGGCCATGGCAGAACTTTTGATTATAAAGGTTCGTTTTGCCGCACTGTCATTCCGAACCGCCGAACTTTGGCGGTGAAGAATCCCTAGGAAGCCCATGCTCTTGGAGGATAAAAGCAGCCAAACTCACATTGGGCTACGATTCACGCGTCAGCAAACATCGATGCAGTGGTGTTCTATCAGCTTCGTAGCAGTCCGGAGGGATTCCTTACCTCCAACAACATACGGTTCGGGAATGACAAAGCGCAGACCCCCCGAGATGAAAAAGATTCTCTGCTATCGTTTCTAACGTGAACGCAACCAGGCGCATCGCCGTCGTCCCTGGCGACGGCATAGGGAAAGAAGTAATTGCGCAAGCCGTATGCGTGGTGAAAGCCAGCGGAGCCGACGTCGCCTTCACGGAATTCGACTGGTCCGCAGATCGCTACCTGGAAGACAGCACAACGATTCCACACGACGGCTTCGCCATGCTCTCACGCGACTTCGATGCGATTCTGGTCGGCGCTCTGGGAGATCCGCGTGTTCCTTCAAACATTCACGCAAAAGAGATCCTGCTGGGCATGCGTTTCAAAATGGATCTTTACGCGAATGTCCGCCCAGTCAAGTGCCTCGACGATTCGCTGTGTCCTCTGAAGCAGTGTCGTGCGGAGAATATCGATTTTGTTGTGGTGCGGGAGAACACAGAAGGTCCTTACGTCGATGTCGGAGGCGTCTTCAAACAGGGAACCCCAGATGAAGTGGCGGTGCAGGAGGATGTGAACACGCGCAAAGGGGTTGAACGAGTGATCCGCTATGCCTTCGAGTACGCGCGCCAGCACGGGCGAAAAAAAGTGCTCATGACGGACAAATCAAACGTCATGACCTACGCTCACGGTCTCTGGCAGCGGGTTTTTAAACAGGTCGCGAATGAATATTCGGAGATTCAATCGCAGCATATGTATGTCGACGCACTCTGCATGCACATGGTTCGCGATCCCGCGCAGTTCGATATGATCGTCACCAACAACATGTTCGGCGACATCATTACCGATCTAGCGGCTGCCCTCCAAGGCGGACTCGGCATGGCCGCCAGCGGCAATATTCATCCGGGCAGAACGTCCATGTTCGAGCCAGTACACGGCTCCGCTCCGCCTTTCGCGGGCAAAAACATCGCAAATCCTATGGGAGCGATTTCAACTGCGGCGATGATGCTCGAATACCTCGGCCTGATAAATGAAGCACAAAAAATTAACGGAGCCGTCCTCGACGCCGTTCGTCAGAAGAAAACGACTCAAGACATCGGCGGACACCTGGGCACGCGCGAAACGGGCGAGTGGATCGCAAAACGTGCCGCGAGCCTCTAATTCTGACCTGCGATTTGGAACTCATGGTCGACTGGCCACGACGTACGCGGCTTGCCGTAAATCTTTGTGATGACTGTTTGCGAAGAGGTCGATTGTTTGGCTGACAGCAGGCACCCTTCTGCGAGAAATCTCACCCAGAACACTCAATCCGGCACGCGCAACGCAACTCCAAGTGGCATGACGCACTCCCTTGCCGCTGCAAACGAAAATACGTTTGCGAAGTCATTGTGAAACAAGCACCTTCCAGGGAAAACTTTGGGCCTAGGGCAGGCTTGTACCAATCGGATGTCGAAACACTAAAGTAACCAGCGGCTTATAGGGCGTCGCACGTAAGATTTTCTTGGGAGTGTGTCAAGGGGGATTAGGACGACACATTCGGAACCACCCGATATGGACACGATGCGAATGGAGCCCTTCATGCCGCAGAAAGAAGACGCGGTGCAGGAAAACCAGCTTCCTGCATGTGTAGCGGCGCTCTGCGCGCGCATTTGGGAATATCGCGGGCCGCAAGAAAAACTGCACGAAGTGTCCTGGCAAACCGACACGCAGATCTCTGATTTGGTTAGACGGGTGGTAAACGAGTCGCATGGACAGATATCGCCCCGCGCAAACGGGACGCTCGCGATCCATTTTGGGAATTCTTTAAATGCGTTGTCGGCGGCCAAATCGCTGCAGGTCAGATTGCTCACGTTACAACGTCCTGCACCAGCAGGACAGGCCGTAGCAGCAACCATTGTTCAGGGAATCGCACAGAACACCTCGCCCGACACCCAGACTCTTAATTTGGGCACGATGCTCATCGATCAGGATTCCGCGCAGATCCTGGTCAGCGAAGAACTCTATGGTGCAGCCAAGGACATACCGGGGTTCGCCTTCAATCCCAAACCGGCACATGCGGCCGGTGAGCGTGGCTTTCCTGAAGCGATGTATGAGCTGTTTTGGACCGACGAATCGACATATGCGCATGTGCGCAAGACCGGACAGTTCCAGGCTTTTGTTCAGCCGCCTTTGCCTTCACAACCTGCGGCCGCGCCTTCTGGAGCCAGCCGTTATCAGATTCTTTCCGAGTTGGGACGCGGTGCGATGGGCGTCGTCTACAAAGCTCATGATCAGGTGATCGGACGCACGGTTGCACTCAAGACAATCTCCATTCAGCGGAACTTCGCCGATCGCACTGAACTGGTGGAACGCTTGAAGCAGGAAGCGAAAGCCGCCGGTGG
This sequence comes from Terriglobales bacterium, assembly GCA_035277605.1. Taxonomy (GTDB): domain Bacteria; phylum Acidobacteriota; class Terriglobia; order Terriglobales; family Acidobacteriaceae; genus Gp1-AA112. The sequence goes on from DATEKE010000234.1 coordinate 4,414, forward strand.
ACTGGATCATCCGAACATCATCACCATCTACGACGTCGGCGAGGAAAAAGATTTTGTTTATTTGAGCATGCAGTTTGTCGAAGGCAAAACTCTCGCAGCGCTACTTACAAGTCGCGATCTGCCGCCGCTGCTTACGCTGCTCTCGTATACAGAACAAATCTGCAATGGTGTCGGCTTCGCGCATTCGCATGGCGTGATTCATCGTGACCTGAAACCGGCGAATTTCATGATCACTGCCGAGGGTACGGTCAAAATTCTTGATTTCGGTATCGCCAAACTTGGCGATGCATCACTTACACAAACGGGGATGGTAGTCGGAACTCCGACGCACATGGCGCCGGAGCAGGCCAAAGGAAATAAGCTCGACCAACGTTCCGACATTTTCAGTTTGGGAACTGTCTTCTACGAACTCTTTACGCGCGAGAAGCCGTTCAAAGGCGACATACCCACCGTGCTGTACAAGCTTATTCATGAAGAAGCACCGGCAGCATCCGTCGTCAATCCGGCGCTTCCGGCCGGAATTAACGCGGTAATCCGCAAAGCGATGGCGAAGAATCCGCTGGATCGTTACCAGACCTGCGAGGAGCTACGCGACGCTCTGCGCGCTCAAGCCGTCACGCTCACCACTGCTGCGCAAACGCACGTAGTTCCGCCATCGGTTCAGCCATTATCCAACCCAATCACTACGCGATCCGTTGCCGCCACAAAAACGCACGGAATGCACAAGCAGGCGCGCTCCGAAAGGGGAGCGATGGCCTTCATGCTGGTTCTGCTTGCGGCAGCAGCCGGCGTTGCCGGATGGGCATACCAAGTTCAAAAGAAGACTGGCGCACTTCCGCCGCCGCTGCAGAAAGCCGTCGCATACGGTTATAAGACGGCGCACACCAGCCAGGAAATTCCGCAGAGCAGTCCTTCAGCCCCTTCGCAAAGCCCGAGCCCGGAGGCTTCCGCCTCGGCAGTCAGTGCTCCGCCCGAAACAGGAACGGAGGCGCCAGACGATTCCGCGTCCCCAGTTCCCAAAAAAGATGCAGCGCCTGTGGATGCTGCTCCTGCAAACCCCAGCGCGCAAACGGAGGAGCACAAAGTAAATTCGCCCACTGCTCCAGGACCTACAGCCGTGCAGGTGACTGCTCCGCAAGCCCCTCCTTCGGCATCGGCATCCGCATCTTCAGATCCTTTCAAAACTCAAACTCCCACGCAGACCGCCAGTCAATCTCCTGCAGCGGCCACGACATCGACCTCTGAATCGAAAGCTGAGAACAACACTATTGAGCAACAAGGGGCAACCGACTCTCAGCCGAAGCAGAACCGGAGAGCGATGAGGCAGCAGCGATTGGAACAAAACGGGCGAGTGGAAGGTTTCAGCCGTGCCGACATTCCCGACCTGCTTAGCAAAGCCGATTCAGCTGCCGGATCAGGCTTGTACGCGCTTGCCCGTTACGAATATTCGATCGTTCTCCGCCTCGACCATGACAATGTGACAGCCCGAGAGGGCCTGGCACGCGTAATCGCCGCGCGCCAGGAACGCATGCAGCGCTAAATCCACAACGTCATCAGATGACGCTCGTGGTCTTTGAATCCCAACCGCTTGTAGAACTCATGGCCGCGCACGTTCACGTGGTCGGCTTCTAAGTGAACAGCGCGAATTCCCATTTCGCGACAAGTTGCAATCGCGAACTCGACCGCAGCTCGCCCAATTCCCTTCGACCGATGCTGAGGCACGATATAGAACTCGTCGAGCAGACAGTCGCGACCATGAAATTCGAGTGAAAATCCGAAGCCCAGGACCATGTATCCCACCGGCTCCGCAACCTGTTCGAACAGGATCAAGCGTCCCAAAGCGGGATTCTGAATGAGCTGCAAAACGAGCTGACGTTGCCGATTCTCCTCAAATGGCAGTCGCTCGAAAACGTAGAAATCGCGCATGAGCGGCAGGAGCCGCTCCACGTCGCGCGTTTCGGCAAACTGAAATGAAACTTCAGGCATTGAAAGAGGTTGGTGCGAGGACGCGTTCTTTACAACCTACGCCGCAGTCCGCACGCGGTTCTGCCAGTGCGACCAAACGAACCAGATAACGCCGATCACGATAATCGCGCCGATCACTTTGTCGAACTGGTGGAAGTATTTGCCGAGATAGTCCCAGTGCTGGCCGGCCTTCATGCCCAAATACGCGAGACCTAAGCACCACGGAAACGATCCGATAAACGTATAAAGGTGAAACCTGAGCCGCGGCATGCGACCGATGCCTGCTGGGAGCGCGATGAACGTTCGCACCACTGGCAGCATGCGGCTGATCAGCACGGTCACATCGCCGAATCGCGCGAAGAAGCGATCCGTCAGATCAAGATCATGCTGATTGAGAAAGATGTACGATCC
>DATEKE010000235.1:0-4208 GCA_035277605.1 Terriglobales bacterium
TACTTAATCTGCACCGTCAACAACTGCGAGCCTGACACCACGTAATCCATCGGCGTGGCTGTCTCATCTACCGCAGACTCGCCGCTCACGTACATGTCCTGGCCGTTGCGCATGCCCTGCATCACGTTCATTACCGAAAGCGGCAGCGTGGGCATGACTTTGTCTTCCACCATGGCTTCTGGATTGGCTTCGAGCAACGAGACGTACAGATTGTTGTTGGCGTGCTCTTTGTTGAGCAGATCGATCGTCGAGCCGAGTTCGAGATTACGGCCCAGACTGGACGGCAGCTTGCGGCTGTGATCGAGCGTCTCAGAGTCGCTGACTAAAATACGGAGTTGGCCGCGTGGTACCGAAGTGGGAATCTTTACCGGAATCTGGCGCACGATCGGATCGCCGCGATAGGGACGCAGCACCGCTTCCACCGTGATCTCGTCTCCGGGGCGGGCTTCGGTTACATCAGTGCGCGCGGTTTCGAGACGCGCAGCGCGACGTTCGGGCGTTACGTCGAAATCGACATTCACTCCGTTAATGCCGGGCGTGCTGTAAGGATTCTCGAAGATACGTCCGAAGTGCTCGCCCAGGTTCATCGCCGCCAGCACCGAGCTTTCGGCACTGTCGTTGGACGTAAACATGTTGTGCATGTGCACCGACGGATATCCGTTTACGGCGATGTCGCCGTTCATGCGATAGGTGACCTGGTCGCCATACTGGTTCTGGCTCTGCAGCGCCTGGTAGACGGTGGTCATCATGATCAGCGGCGTCAGCTTGGCGTTGTTCAGCACCGAGAACTTCATCTGCTTCGGTTTGTTGCCGCCGTGGATGGTTACCGTAACGGGAATCATCTTCGGCGTTTCGCCGAAGCGTCCGAGGATGCCGCTGTGGCGGTCCTGCACGAAGGTGCCGACTTCGTCGGTCGTGTTGACGATCTTGTAGGAGTTGTAGGGCGAGGCCAGCGTAGCGACAACGTTCGCCTTCGTCATCGGCATATCGACCATGCCGTACTGCGTGAGCGGATGTCCGCAGGCCAGCAGCCGCTGCGGATCGATGTAGGTGACCGTGCAGGTTGCCGCGATATCAAGATCGCCGCTGACAAGCACGGCGCTGACGGCTGATCCCGGCTCGATCGGCTCCGGCTGATGCTCGTGGCTGGCCGAGCCCACTCCCATAACGGGAACGAGTCCGGCTTGTGCGAACTGCGAGGCGAACTGGCGAATCGTCGATTCGGTGAATCCGCTGAAGACGAACGGCGCGTCGATGGGCTGCATCATCGAAGCGAAGTTTTGCAGGTCTGGGGCGCCATCGCCTGCATTCGAGATCTTGCTCATGGTCTTCGCAGCGCGTGCCGTGCTGACTTGCTCAGGCTGGCTGCGATCCATGGCGTCGATTTCGAGCATGTCCTCGATCGGCGTAATACCGCAGATGGGCTCTTTGGAGAATTGCCCAATTCGGTACGAGATCGCGCCGACGAGCTTGCCGTCGATGTATACCGGGCTGCCGCTCATGCCCGCGACCACGCCCGTGTATTCCACCTTCTCGCCGTGAAGACGCGCGAGGATCAGGTCGCTCTTCGGGCCGTTGAGGTTCGGCAACACGCCGAGGACTTCCACGTCCATCGGCTCTGGCTTCGTTCCTTCGAACACCGTGTAGGCAACGCCGCGCATGCCGCCATGGATATCGCTCACGGGCATGATCTGCGGTGTTACGCGCGCTGCGGCGGCAACGGGTTCAGCCGCGGGAGTCGTTTGCGCGCCCGCCATACTGCATAACAAAATTAAAGGGGAAATCCGAGCGAGGTAGGAAAGAATGCTCTTCATACTGATGTTGAAACACTCGGGGCGCACCAGATATGCGGGGATGAAACGTCCCGCACGCGCAGGAAACACGCAATCCACGATGGTTTCCGAGTAGTTCGCCATCTATACTAATACAGAGACTCTCGAAAGCAATACGCAAAGAGTCAGTAGGAAGGCATCAAAAATGTCCCTTAGTGGTACTAGGGTGCAACCATCAGGCGTTCTTAAGGCGATCCTGATGGCGTTGTGCACCGTTGCATTCGCAATCTCCCCCAGCAGCGCACAGGATTCGCAGAACTCATCGCAGAATCAGCAAGGCGCTCAGCAGCAACAACAGACACCGGAAGCCGGTGGACCGACGGGCGATATCGGGCCTATTGCCGTACCGAAAAAGAAGCCCGAGGATGAAAAACCGCCGGAACGCGCTCCAAAGGTGAAGAATCCGGAAGAAATCGGCACATTTTCGCTCAAAGTCGATGTGCCATTAGTGAACTTGCCGATAGACGTTGTCACCGCTAACGGCCAGTTCATTCCCGGACTGAAGGCCGACAACTTCAAAATCCTGGAAGACGGCGTCCCGCAAAAGATCGACACCTTCGCCCAGCAGGGCGACAAGCCGATCACCGCAGTCCTGCTGATCGAATTCGCGGCTAACAACTACTACTTCATGATGGATGCCCTCAACGCCGCCTATTCGTTCACCCAGCAGATGAAGAAGGAAGACTGGATCGCGGTCACCTCCTATGACATGAAGTCGCATATTCTCGTCGATTTCACGCAGGATAAGAATCAGGTGATGGGGGCGCTGGGGCAGCTACGCATACCAGGCTTTAGCGAAACCAATCTTTTTGACGCGCTCTACGACACTATCGACCGCCTCGAAGGCGTAGAAGGGCAGAAGTACATTCTTCTCATCTGCGACGGAATCGACACGTTCAGCAAGCTGAACTATGACAAGGTGTTGAAAAAAATCCAAGGTTCGAAGAACATCACCATCTTCTGCGTCGGCACCGGCCAGGCGTTCCGCCTCTACGCCGAGTCCCACGGCTACATGGGCCCAATCGCGAACCTCGACTTTCTCCAGGCTGACAACCAACTCAACACCTTCGCGCGCATGACCGGCGGACGCGCCTACTTCCCGCGCTTCACCGCGGAATTTCCCGAAGACTTCGCCGACATCGCCGCGGATATCCGCAATCAGTACATGATTTCGTATCGTCCATCGAACGCAAAGCAGGATGGTACCTGGCGCAAGGTCAAAGTGGAACTGGTCGATCCGCAAACGGGACAGCCTCTGATCGTGCAGGACCAGCACAGGAAGAAGATCAAGTATCAGATCATTGCGCGCGACGGGTACAAGGCGAAGAACGAGGTGGAATGATCTCTCTCGTTCTCATTCCGAACCGCGTTTTTTGCGATGAGGAATCCCAACCGGTTACAACCAAGCTTTCGTGAGACGAGTAAGTTCCAGCACGGCTTTTCGAGAAGCATGAAAGTCGATAGGGACTCCTCGCCGCCAAACGACGGCGGTTCGGAATGACAGCAGCAGGCAATCTGATATGTTCACAGGATGTCCGAATCGACCCTGGTCCTCCAGCCAGAGAAAGTGCAACTCGGGCAGCAGGTAAGTGTCCGGCTGCCGATGATCATCGGCGTAGTGAGTTGCTCGAGCCTTCTCCTTGAGCTCGCGCTGACACGCCTGTTCTCGGTCGTGCTCTTCTACCACTTCGCTTTTCTGGCAATTTCAGTGGCGCTGCTCGGACTTGGCGCAGGTGGCGTGTTCGCGCACATCTTTCGTGCACGGCTTTCGCGGTGGACAGTTCCGGAACTTGGGAGTAGAGCGCTGCTTCTCAGTTCCATTTTGGTATTCGGCGTCCTCGAGATCGTCCTTCACTCCGCAGTCTCGCTCAATCTTGAGCTGCGCAATTTTGAGAAGCTGACCGTCATTTATCTGGCTGCGGCCGTTCCTTTTTTCATCACGGGACTGATTTTTTCGATCGTCTTCGCGCGAGAAACTCAGCAGGTGGCGAAGCTTTACGGATTCGACTTGATCGGGGGCGCCAGCGCCTGCATTCTGCTGGTACCAGCGCTCAATTTTGTCGGTGGACCCAACACTGTCCTCTGTGCCGCAGCGCTAATGGCGGTGGGCGCAGCTCTTTGGAGCGAGAATCGCGGCGTGCGCTGTGCCGCGCTGGCGATTGTCATCGCGTACGTCGCGCTGATTGCCGCTAACCACAACGGCCGCCTGATCGACATCATCTACGCTAAAGGCGCGCGCCGAAGCGGGGTTGAGTTTGCCCGTTGGAATGCACTCTCGCGCGTCGAAGTCGATCAGGTTGGATTGTCGAAGTACGTCGTCATCGACGCCGATGCATCCACGGCAATCATGAACGTTGATCCGGCGTTGTGGGACCA
>DATEKE010000236.1:0-8048 GCA_035277605.1 Terriglobales bacterium
GTTAATATCAAAGAAGCGGCGGTAGTTGATTTCCTCTCCGGAGACGCGCCAATGCGCGAGGCGGTAGACCTGAAGCTCTAGAAGAAGATGCAGGAGGTCGAAGCTGCGCGGCTCGCCCGCATGTCCGTTGATGTGCTCCAGTGCTCGGTGGAGTAGTTGCTTCACTGGCGCTGAAGTCTGCAGCAGCTTCTGCCATTCCGGACGAAGCTGATTCCAAATCCGGCTGCGCTCCTGCGCCTGCGCCGGATCTGTGCTGCTGTGCTGCGGCAGCGAGCGCAGACGTTCAAGCAGTCCGCGGAATCGCGCAAGATCGCCGCTCGAATCGGATTCCGGAAGAGGTCCAAGCGCCTCGAAGATCAGCGGAAGCGTTTGCGGATCGAGAGGGAAGTCGTGATCGCAGTACTGGACCACGAGCTCACCATCCTTCTCGCGAATCTGCAGTTTTCCCTGTTCGAGCTCTTCGCCATACTGATCTCCCAAGACGGGAAGCAGCAGCTTGTTGTGCAGCTCGGGCTTGAGCGGATTCCAATCGATGTCAAAGAACTCGCTGTACTCGGAGGCTCGTCCGTGCTGCAGCACGTCGCGCCACCATGGCGTCGCGGTACTCACGCCCATGTGATTGGGAACAATGTCGAGCACGATGGACATGCCGCGAGCGTTCAGGTCAGCGACCAGCGTACGCAAGTCTTCTTCATTGCCGATTTCGGGATTCAGACGATCATGATTAATGATGTCGTAACCGTGCGCGCTCCCGGGACGTGCTTCGAGCAGCGGCGAAGCGTAAAGATGAGAGACGCCAAGATCGTGGAGGTAGTCGGCAAGCTCTCGCGCCTGCTGGAGCCCGAATCCGTTATGGAACTGAAGGCGGTAGGTAGAAAGCGGACGGTTGCCGGTTTCGTTAACGATCTGTTCCAGTACTTCGGCGAGACTCAGTGATTCGGCAGCAGTGCTCTGTTCGGTCATGCGCATGCAACAACTTAGATGCATTGGCGCGGGCCGACAGCGGCTTGATGGGTTTGAACACGGAGGGTACGGAGATCACGAAGGAAGTTTTAGGTTGGGGCCATTCACGACGCGGTGAATACCTTCTCGAAGATGAGTAACGTTGAAGTTCATCAGAATGCCTACTTTTTTCTTGCTCAAACGGAGATACGAGAGCAGTTGCGCTTTGTGCACAGGAGCAACTTGGTCGATTGATTTGATTTCGATAACGATCTGGTCCTCCACGACAAGATCCATCCGATAGCCCAGATCGAGCTTGACCGTGTCGTAAATAACCGGCAGAAGAACCTGCGTCTTGACTTGAAATCCAGCCTTACGCAGTTCGTAAGCAAGGCACGCTTCATATGCACTCTCCAGGAGACCGGGGCCAAGCGCCGAATGCACTTTAAGAGCGGCTTTTATAACCTGATGACTGAGCTCGATCAACGACCAAGCTGGTTTCGCGCCTTGCTCCACCCTCCGTTTCCTCCGTGCCCTCCGTGTTCAAACATCCAAGGCCGCTTAGGTTAGCATGCCCGACGCAAGCTCAACCCAGCGCCTGATCGAAGTCGGCGATCAGGTCATCTTTTCCTTCCAGTCCCACCGAAATTCGCAGTAGTCCCGGAGCTATGCCGATCTTTGCCGCTTGCTCGAGAGTCATGTAATGAAGGAAATTGGAGGCTGGATGGACGGCCAAGGTCTCGATTCCTCCCAGGCTGGCGGCGCGTGAAGCGAGGCGAATGCGGCCCAGGAAGCGGTCGGCGGCTTCATATCCGCCATTCACCTCGAAGGTAAGCATTCCGCCGAAACCGGACATCTGCTTTCGCGCGAGGTCGTGCTGAGGATGGCTTTTCAGTCCCGGATAGTGCACGACCTTTACTGCCTTGTGACTTTTCAGGAACTCTGCCAGAGCCATCGCGTTCTCGTTGTGCTGCCGCACGCGGAGCGAGAGGGTGCGCAGGCCGCGCAGCATGAGCCAGGCGTCGAATGGACCCAATGCGGCTCCGAGGATTACGTGCGCGTTCCAGATCTTCGTGATCAATTCAGAGCTGCCCATTACCGCGCCGGCGATCAGATCGGAGTGTCCGCCGAAGTACTTCGTGGCGCTATGAAAGCTCAGGTCAATTCCGAGATCGAGCGGCCTCTGATTGATCGGCGTAGCAAAGGTGTTGTCGATCAGCGTCGTAATCCTGCGGGGGCGCGCGAGCTTGGCGATGGCTCCGATGTCGGTCAAAGTCATCAGTGGATTACTTGGAGTTTCGATCAGTATCAATTTGGTATTCGGACGCACTGCTTTCTCGAATGCGGCAGTGTCCGTCTGATCGACTTGCGTGACTTCCACTCCGAATCGCGGCAGGAAGCTGCTGAGCAGGTTGAGTGTGCCGCCGTAATGATTCTTCTGCGCAACCACGTGGTCACCCTGGCTCACCAGTGCCAGCACCGTCGCACTCACGGCAGCCATTCCCGAGCCGGTCACCAGCGCCGATTCAGCTCCTTCCAACGACGCGAGTACGCTCTCGACCTGGCTCAGAGTCGGATTCCCATAACGGGTATAGAACTCCGGATGCCGCGGACGGCTGGCGCGATCGGCAAAGTCCTGCGCCGAATCGCCGCGAAAGGTTGCCGTCTGAAAGATGGGCGGAGCGACGGCAGAGGTCGAGTTCAGTTCGCGGTCACCGTGGATGAGCTTAGTTTCGACAGAAGCGTTCTTCAGGTGGTCGGCTTTCATAAACGTTTAATCCTACGCGTAAGTATCCACGTCAGTACCGTCCGCGGTAGCGGATGGGTATCAACGACTACCAAAGCTAAATCCTCACCCAAAACCGCCACGGATCCCACCGGACGATGCGCGCACGGATTTCATTAGAGAAAAAGTGAAAACGCTCTGTGTACTCCGTGCAATCCGGGTCGAAAGTATCCGTGAGATCGGTGGCGGTTTTGGTTTTCTTGAGGGTCTTGACATGTTGTCTTCGGATATGCCGACGTTAAGAATTGTTACGTTTGTCCAACAAATGTGCGTTGTCTCCTATTTCATCCCGGCCCGCTGCTCGGCGATACTTTCCCAGCGTAAGCGAATGTAGAACCCGAAGTGTGTCGTGTAGCTCTGCGCACGATCGGGTCATTAGGCCGGAAGCGGAAAGCGAGCTGTCTTCCGGAGTCTCATATCGGAATTGCCCAACTGAGAGAGGGTACGAATATGTCAATTCACGTGCGTCGTCTTCTGCGCTTCGTCCTGTGCGTCGGATCGCTAACGTTCTTCAGCCTGCTCACCTTCGCGCAGTCTGACCTGGGAAGAATTTCCGGATTCATAAAAGATCCGTCAGGCGCGACCATTCCCAACGCCAAGGTCACTGTGGCAAACAAGAGCGGGCTGCAGCGCTCGACCGTCACCAATGAGTCAGGCTATTACACGGTGACCAACGTCCCGCCCGGCCTGTACACAGTTACTGCCGAAGCAACTGGCTTCCAGAAGTATCAAAGCGCGGATAACAAGCTCGACCCTTCCAGCAACCTCGTGGTCGATGCAACGCTGTCAGTCGGCGCTACCACGCAAACGGTCGAAGTTTCAGCATCCGCAGTGCAACTGCAAACTGAGTCAGCGACGGTGCAGAAACTCGTCAATCGCGAGCAGATTGATGCCCTCGAACTCAATGGCCGCAACCCGATCTTCATGGCCAACCTTGTACCGGGCGTTCGCGGCACCAACATTGTGGGCGTCTCGATCGGTGTCGGAGGACTATCAACCAACATCAACGGCGCCCGCACTCCGGAGAGCCTGGTCACCTATGATGGCGCCCCGGCCATGCGCACGCGCTCCAATGGCGCCATTCTCGGCCAGCCTGATGTGGACTCGGTGCAGGAAATTCAGGTTCTCACCGCCGACTACGCGGCAGAATATGGCCGCTCCTCCGGCGGACAGATCCGCATAGTTTCCAAGAGCGGTACACAGACGTTCCATGGCTCCGCGTTCGAATATGTGCGCAATACCATCTTCAACGCGAACACCTGGGCCCGCAATCAGAACCCGCTTACGCGCTTTGTGACAGCTCCGGACCATTGGAACCAGTTCGGCTACAACATTGGCGGGCCGGTTTACATACCCAATCATTTCAATTCGAACAAAGACAAACTCTTCTTTTACTGGGGACAGGAGTGGGTAAGACGTGTCTTCACCGACACGAGCTCCCAGACCGTGCCAACGCTGGCGATGCGCGAGGGTGATTTCAGAGAACTGCTAACCAACCCGATCTTCGGGTATACCGCCGCTACCGGAATCATCAAGGACCCTACCACCGGTACCCAGTTTGTGGCTTCATCGAATCCCGCGGATCCGAACTACAGCCCAGCCTGCACCGGTGCTGCTACTTGCGCGAACGTGATTCCAGCGGCACGCGTTAGCCACAATGGTCTTGGCATTTTGAACTCCTGGCCAGTGCCGAATCTCACCGTGCCGATCAACAACAATAACTGGACTGCGTTTGCACCGCACCCTCAGAACCAACGCAAAGACACGCTTACCCTCGATTGGAACGCCACTGAGAAGCAGCGTCTCAGCTTCCATCGTTTCAATTACGCATGGTTTGAGTACCAGCCATTGGACGGCGGAACGAATGAAACGCCAAAGTTCTTTGATCGCCCCAATTACACTTACTCGCTGAACCATACCTGGACAATCAGCCCGACCAAAGTTAATGAGGTATTGCTGTCCTACAGTCAGGACGTCGTTCATATCCCCATCGACGCGGCGAACTTCCTGGATCGCACCAAGGGCGCAGCCCAAGGTCCCAATCTCTTCGGCGCCAACTACTCCTATATTTTTAGCGACGCGAAGTTGCTGCCCACTCGTATTCCCAGCGTCAACATGTCAAAGTTTTCTACGCTGAACGGCGGACCGTACCCGTCACACTCTGCTGGCCCGGTTGGTGACCTCTCTGACAGCTTTACCTGGGTAAAGGGAAATCACACCTGGAAATTTGGCGGTTTGTACGAGTACTCGGGTGAGAACGACAACGACGAAATCAACGTATCAGCTTGCTCGACCTGCACCAACAACCAGAATGGTCAATTCCAGTTCGTGGACAACCGCGCAGGCGGAACGGGAGTAGCAGCAGCAAACGCAGCGCTTGGTTTGTTCGATCGCTATTCAGAAATCGGCCACCGCGCTTACACCGTCTTCCGCGGTAGCATGTGGGAAGCTTTCGCACAGGATACCTGGAAGGTGAGCCAAAACCTCACCCTGACCCCAGGCCTCCGGTACTCGGTGATAGTTCCGTACCACACCTGGTGGGGAAATCAGGCGGTGTTCGATCCGCAGTTCTACGATCCCTCGCTCGCGGTAACAGTTGATCCCACAACGGGACTGATCCTCGGCACGCCAACTCTGCAGCAGCTCTACAACGGCATGGTGATTCCTGGCAGCGGATTCCCGTCTGACGCGAAGAACCACATCCCTGAAGCCAATACCAACCAATGGAACTTCTTGTTCCGCGGGGTGCCGGACCACTACTCTGATATTCAATGGAACGACATCCAGCCGCGGCTGGGTGCTGCCTACCAGTTGAATAACAAGACTGTGGTACGCGCCGGAGCGGGCCGTTTCTACACGCGACTGGGGGTTAGCGACTCCATCTTCCTGGGCGGCAATCCACCATTCCAGCCAATGGCAAGCTTGACGAACGGTTCCGTTGATGCCCTCGGGTCCAGTTCCGCCTCAGCCATTCCGCTCGTGGTCACAACACAAAGCAAGGATTTCCAAAATCCAGAAGCTTGGAACTGGAATGCTTCAGTACAGCGTGAGTTGCCGTGGAACTTGATTGCAAATGTTGCCTACGTAGGCCGGCGCGGCTTGCACCTGCAGCGCGAGGCGAATATCAACCAGCCGACGACCGCCACTATCGCGGCAAATCCGACCGTCAAGAATATCGACGCAATCAGGCCTTACAAGGGCTTTGGCTCCATCCGCGAGACTGATAACGTGGCCGACTCCAAGTACAACTCCTTGCAGGCGAACCTTACTCGTCGTTTCACGAACGGCCTGATGTTTGGCGTCTCCTACACGCTGTCCAAGAGCATGGACAATGGCTCTAACCAGCGCGATGTCGTTCCTGACACCTACAACACGAGCATGATGTGGGGGCCGTCGGAGTTCGACACCCGCCATATTCTGATGATCAACTACCTGTATGAGCTGCCGTTCTTCCGCAGCCAGTCGAATCTCGTTGGGAAAGTACTTGGTGGATGGCAGCTCAGCGGCATTACGCAGTTCCAGAGTGGAACGCCGTGCAGCGCAGCCCAAAACAAGGACTACGCTGGCGTGGGGCTCGATGCAAACTTTGGTTGCGGCGTAAACGGGCAATATTGGTCTTGGGACGGTAAGCTGAGCACACCGCATACGTTTGGAACAACTGGCCAGTGGATCTGCTGCGCTTCCGACTTCACTGCCCCCGCTAATGGAACTTTTGTAACCCAACAAGTTCGCGACATCATTTATCAGCCCGGATTCCAGAATTGGAACATGGGTCTGTTCAAGAAGTTTGCTGTGAATGAACGAGTCAACTTCCAGTTCCGAGCTGAAGCCTTCAACGTGTGGAACCACCCGAACTGGGGTGGCACCAGCGGCGGCGGGCTAAGCCTCGATCCGAGTAACCCAAAAACGTTCGGAACAGTGACTACCAAAGGCAGCGAACGCAACCTTCAGCTCTCGTTGCGCGCGGAGTTCTAGCGCGGCGGGAAACCTGCTGTCGTCCACCCGCCAGCTTTCATGGCCCTGGCGGGTGGATGCCGGCTCTCCTCGAGAACCGGGGCGGCACTTACCATCAGCAGAACAGAAGTTCACAGGGGATTGCGTTTACTCAGCTTCGGCGAAGCTGGAAGAACGCAAATCACTTATGGCAGGAGTTCGGCTCTTCCCATTTCGGGGACGATTCGGCTGACTGCCGAAAATTCGAAAAGGGCCAGAGTATGAAGATCGTTGCTGTAACCGCGTGTCCCACCGGGATCGCGCACACCTATATGGCGGCCGAACAGCTCGAGAAGACCGCCAAAACGCTCGGACACCAGATCAAAGTCGAAACCCAGGGCGCCATGGGAATCGAAAACGAATTAAAAGAGAGCGATATTCGCCAGGCGCAGGTTGCGATCTTCGCGGTCGACATCGAGATCGAAAACCGCGAGCGCTTCGATCAGATCAAGGTCATTCGTGTTCCGGTGCAGGACGCCATTAAAGACCCAGTCGGTGTCTTTAAAAGAATTCAGGGCTAGTTCATGAGTCAGGGAGTCTGTAATCCGGTGGAGTTCAAATTCGTTTGTCCGCTGCCTAATGGACTCCATGCCCGGCCGGCAAGCCAGTTGGCGGAATTCGCCAACGGCCTTGCTTCGGAACTCTCTCTGACCAACCTAAGAACTGGAGCCGTAGCCAATCTCAAGAGCACGCTCGCGATTATCTCTGCCGACGTTCGCAGCGGCGATGAATGCTCAGTTCGCATCGTCGGAGCAGACGAAGAATCTGCACACGCGGCGTTGCGCGGATACATCGACCAAAATCTTCCGCTAAGCGATCAGCCTTTAAGCGTGCCTGATGACAACCGCAAGGCGATCGCTTTGCCCAGGGCGCTTGCGCACATCGCGATTTCCTACCACTGCGGCGTCGCCGTCAGCGCCGGGATAGGGAAAGGCAAAGCTGTTGTGATCGGTGGTATGCGTCTTCCCGAAGCGTTGGAAGATGAGCTTGCCGAAGACCCAAAACGGGAAGAGCGCAAAATCGAGCGCGCACTGGCTGCGGTTCGCGAGCGCATCAAGGGGATGCTTTCGCGATCAATCTCGCCGGCGGAAGCAGGCGTGCTGAAAGCTCACCTCGCGATTCTGGACGACGTTTCCCTGTCCGACAAGGTGAGTCAACTGATCGCTGAAGGGCGCTCGGCAGGACAAGCGCTCATCGAAGCCGCGCAGCACTTCATCTCCACCTTGCAGCAATCCGCCAGCGCGTATATTCGCGACCGGGCAGTCGATCTTCAGGAGATTTGCCTGCGCGTCCTCGAAGAGCTATATGGTCCGCGCTTCACTGCTCC
>DATEKE010000237.1:0-62404 GCA_035277605.1 Terriglobales bacterium
CAGGATGCTCATGATCTCCACCGATGTGCGGCTGTCAAGATTGCCAGTCGGCTCGTCAGCCAGCAGGATCGACGGCTGATTCACCAAAGCGCGAGCGATAGCGACGCGTTGTTGTTGTCCTCCCGACAACTGCGAAGGAAAGTGGTCGAGACGCTCGCCGAGTCCAACCATCTCCAATGCTCGACGCGCGCGCTTTTGCCGCTCTTCGACGTCGAGGCGCGCGTAAAGCGTCGGCAATTCGACGTTCTCCAGCGCCGTAGTGCGGGACAGGAGATTGAATCCCTGGAAGACAAACCCGAGCCGCCGGTTGCGAATCGCAGCAAGTTCCTTTTTGGGAAGCTGTGCGACGTTCACTCCGTCGAGAACGTAGTTTCCCGAGGTCGGGCGATCGAGGCAGCCGAGGATATTCATCAGCGTCGACTTCCCACTGCCGCTCGAACCCATGATGGCCACGAACTCTCCGCGGCCAATCTCCAGATTGATGCCGCGCAGGGCGTGCACGCGGTTTTCGCCAAGCTGGTAGATCCGGTGCACGTCCTGGATGCTGATCACAGCATCGTGCTTTTCGTATGCCGTCTTTATCTGTTCAAGTTCTGCAAGTATGGTTGCCATCACAGACCTCCTACCGTCCCATCCTGCCGCCGCCGCCTACGCGAGGCGTAGCGGGCGAGCCGCTGGGGCGTGCTGCGGACACCGAACTCTTGCCTGCGTCCGCTTTGCCGGTGACAAGTTGATCGCCGGTGTTCAACGTTCCCGCGACCACCTTCGTCACTGCAGTGTTCACGTGGTCCGTTAGGCCGCCGGCGATCTGGACTGGAACGAGATTCTTTGCACCTTGCAGCTTCCAGACCACCGCCTGCTGCGACTGACGCCCCTTGCCGGAGGACTGTATGCCGTTGGCTGCAAGAAGTTGTTGCAGCTTGTCGGCGCTCAGGTCGGGCTTGAAGCGCAGCGCAGCATTCGGGACCTCCAACGTGTTCTCCGCCTGTGCAACGGGTATGGTCACGTATGCGGTCATGCCGGGGAAAAGCTTTTGGTCTGGATTGTCGAAGGCGATTACGGTGTCATAGGTCACCACGTTCTGCACTGTCGTGGGATTCATGCGCACCTGCTCCACCGTCCCGCGGAATACCTGATTGGGAAATGCGTCCACGGTGAAGGTCGCGGGCTGCCCTGCATGGATCTGTCCCACATCGGACTCGTCAGTGTTTGCGTAGACCCGCATCTTGGTGAGGTCCTGCGCGATGGTGAACAGCGTTGGGGCTTGCAAAGATGCAGCCACAGTCTGGCCGACATCGATGCTGCGCGCCGTCACGGTGCCGTCGATAGGCGAGCGGATGATCGTGTGATCAAGATTCGTTTGCGCGACTTTCAACGCTGCGAGCTTCTGCGCTACTTGCGCATTGGTTTCTTTCACCTGTGCAGCCGCAGACGACACCGCCGCTTGGTTGGATTCTGAAGTAGCTTTGTCGATGTCGAGCTGCTGCGCGGCGATGACGCCGTCTTTGGCGAGAGCATTGCTGCGCTCGTAGGCCTTTTGCGCCTGCGTCGCTGTCGCTTGTGCCTTCAACAATTCGGCTTTCGAAGCTGCGGCAGTTGCCTGCGCGTTCTGCAAGTCGGCCTGAGCCTGCAACAGCGCTCCCTGGAACAGGGCAGGATCGATCTCGGCGATTACCTGTTCTTTCTTCACGCGCGTATTGAAGTCGGCGTTGAGTTTCGAAACGGTGCCAGAGACTTGCGAACCTACCTGAACTGTGGTCACTGCATCGATGGTGCCGGTAGCCTGTACGAGCTGGCGAATGTCACCCTGCTGCACAGCTTGCGTTGTGTACATCGGCTTGTCGCTGCCGCGCAGGGTAAATGCGGCCATCACGGCCACAGCAATTACGAGTGCGAAAATCCCAATCCACTTCCGCTGAATGTGTTTCATTGCCTTTTCCTCTCCCACGCTCTTTAGACCCACAGGGGAGAAGAACGACCGTTAAGACTGCGGCAAGTCTATGTAAAGAACTCTAAAGAGCTGATTCCAAACGCCTAGAACTTGCCTCTAACAGGTGTGACTTGTTTAAACTCCGAAGCAGACCTTTTGGCCGAACAGGCCATCGCTATGGAACGCATCCTCATCGTTGATGACGACGTAGATCTGTTTCAGCTCGTAAAGCAATTTCTGGAGCCTGAGGGATTCCAGATAGAAGGCGCACACGATGGCCCCAAGGGCCTCGAACGCGCGCTCTCCGGCGACTACAGCCTTGTAGTTCTCGACATAATGCTTCCCGATATGGGAGGACTCGAGGTTCTTCGCCACCTGCGCCAAAAGTCGAGTGTTCCCGTTCTGATACTCACGGCGCGCGGTGAAGATGTGGACAGAATCATCGGCCTGGAAATCGGGGCCGATGACTACCTGCCTAAGCCATTTAATCCACGCGAGCTGCTGGCTCGTGTGCGGGCCATACTGCGCAGGTCACGAGAGACCGCAGCGCGCGATGCGAACCACAAAATTGAAGTTGGAGACGTAGAGCTGGATCCAGGCACGCGTCGCGTACAGTCTTCCGGAAGGAAAGTCGAACTCACCGCGGTGGAATTTAATCTTCTCGAGCAGTTGCTGCGCTCTGCCGGCCGCGTGGTCGAGCGCGAACAACTCGCTCAGGACATACTCGGACGTAAGCTGTCCGCTCTCGACCGCAGCCTCGATGTACACGTGAGCAACCTCCGCAAGAAGCTTGGACCGCGATCTGACGGCGAAGAGCGTATTAAGACCATTCGCGGGGTCGGTTACATCTATCCAGTCGAGCCAGAGCAGGGCTAAGCGATGAGAAGTATTTTTCTCAAAATCTTTCTCTGGTTCTGGCTCACGATGGTGCTCGTCGCGCTGGCGTTCGTGTTCGTTTGGAGCCTGGAGAATGATGCTGCTCCGTCGCGGCAGTCGCTTACTGCTGATGCGGTCGGACTTTATGCCACGTCTGCGGCTCAAGCGTACGAGGCAAAAGGCGCAATTGCTGCCGATCAGTCTCTCCAGCAGTTGCAGCAGAGTTTCGGAATCCGAGTCGCTCTGCTCAGCGAGAACATGCAAACTCTCGCGGGCACTTTCAACAATGCGGACCAACAGCTCGCCGCAAAGGCCACATCGAGCGGGCAAACGCAATTTGATATGCGCGGTAATTTTGCCGAAGTTGCCGCGATCACGCACGGACCTTCGGGCAAGAAGTACACCCTTGTCGCAGAGCTTCCGAGACGAACTTCAGGATTGTTTCGCGGCAGCGCAAGCCAACAGTTGTTGCGCTGGGCTATCGCAATCCTGATCTCCGGTCTGGTCTGCTACACGCTCACTCTATATCTAATTCGACCTGTGCTGCGCATACGCTCAGCCGCGAGCAGCATCGCCGGCGGAGATTTTTCTGCGCGCGCGGCTCCCACACTGGCGCACCGGCGCGATGAACTCGGAGACCTCGTTCGTGATTTCAATCAAATGGCAGAAAGAATCGAACGCTTGATGGAAACGCAACAGCAGTTGCTGCGGGACATCTCCCACGAACTCCGTTCACCCCTTGCTCGACTGACCGTCGCCCTTGAGATTGCAAGGAAATGGGCAGGTAAAGAGGCGGCAGACGCGCTCAATCGCATCGAGCAGGAATCAGAGCGGTTGAACGAGATGATCGGCAGGCTGCTCACGCTTGCGCGCATCAATTCTCTAGTCGATCCGCCGCAGCACAGTACGGTTTCTCTGCGTCCTCTGCTGGATCAGATCGCGCAGGACGCAACCTTCGAAGCCACGGCCAAGAGCTGCACGGTAGAGGTGGCAGGCGAAAATGACTGCGAGATACATGGCTCGCATGAGCTTTTGCATAGCGCCATTGAAAACGTCGTGCGTAACGCCGTGCGCCACACGCCGCCGGGAAGCACCGTGCGGGTTCACCTGGATTGCGACGCAAGACGTTCACGCATTTCCATCTCGGACGAGGGAGCCGGCGTGCCTGCTGCTGAACTAGGAAAGATATTTCGTCCTTTTTATCGGCTCAGTGATGCGCGTGAACATCGCACCGGAGGTACGGGGATCGGCCTCGCCATCACGCAGCAGGTTGCGCGCCTGCACGGCGGCAGCGTGACCGCACATAACGCAAATCCGCATGGGCTGGTGGTTGAGTTTGAGCTGCCTTGTCACGTAGGAAAGCAGGCGGCTTCGGTCTCATGAGGCTGTAATTTAAGTCCCTTCTAAATCCTAACTGGGAAGTCGCGAAACATCCCTGAACTAGTTCTATCCGAACAGCGCGTGTAAGAACCGCTTGAAGAATCCCCGCTTCTGTCCTTCGGCGCCGGTTTTGGCCTTTTGCGGTGGCTCTGGAGTAACCGCTGGAGTCTGCGGCCAGGGGAGACGCTCGATATGAACACGAGCCAGCGTGGCGGTCACATCAGGCTGTGTATTCGAACCCTTGAAGACCATAGGCGCATCGACTTGCACCTGGAGGGGACCGCCAGGCTGTTGCGGCAGTCCTGCGGCTGCGCTGGCGGTGGCAGCGACGGCAGGTTCATTTCGGATTGCAGCTGCGACCTCGGCTCTTTGCTCCGGCGTAGCGACGGGCTGCTGCTGAGCCTGTGCGCTGGGTGAAGCGGACTGAAGTGCGGGTTCCGATTTGGGAACAACAATTGGCGCGTTTGTCGCGGGCTTGGCGGAAGCAACCTGGGCCGGTACGGCTGCCGGTTGCTGTGGAGCTATCTCGGCTCTCTGTAGGGGCGATGGAGCGGGACATCCACACAGCATCGTGCTGTTGTCGTCCGGGTCTTTTACGTGTCCTGCATGGAAGACTACCTGCTCGTCCGGCTTCACGTGATAGAAATCGTCTCCTATAAGCTCAGAGACGACCACGTACGAGTTATCTCCCCGCGAACGCACGCAGGCATCGCCGTTCTTATTGGCGCTGATCGAGACACTCACATCCGCCGGTCCTGAAATGAGAATTCGATAGTCGGGAGTGAGAACAACATCCGCGAGAAACGGAATGCTGTAATCGGCTTCGAGCGAGCCCGCACTCATGGCAAACATGAGTTCCTGCCCTTGAGGGGAGGTATTTACCGTCAGGTTCGTTCCGGGACAGACGCGGACTTGCCCACCTCGCGCCAGACGCAGCGTGGCGGAATGCTCTCCTGCAGTAATCGCCACTCCATTGCTTACTTCGAGCCCGCCGGACGTTTCGCGCACGCTTCCTTTCACTGAGGCGTCCGAAGCATACACATCTCCGACGACCTGAGCGGTTGCTGGAATTGGAGCGATCATCGCGAGGCCCAAAACAAAAACCCCGCGCTTTTGGCGCAGGGTCTTTGCTTTGGGAGGGTGGTGCTTTGCTGAGGACGAAACTTTACGCGTCGGCTGTCTCCGGCACGAAATCATACTGCTCAATTATCGCAGCTACTCCCACGCGAGGCGCCTCGTCGTTGATGCGAACCACGCGGCCGCGGCAACGAACACGGATGCTTTCCGTAAGCGTGATCTCAGGCGGTAGCGTGAGCGTGAATTCAACCTTTGTTCCTTCAGTAAGATTCGAACCTGTGTAGAAAAATACGCCTTGAGCACTTACGTCGCGCGTTTCCGCTGAAACTTCCTCGACGTGTCCGTTGTCGCAACGAACCGATACCGGCAGCTTGAGGGCAAAGCGGCGGCTGGTTCTCTGCTCAACTTTGGTTGCAAATGTCGCCATGGGGGTACCTCAATGTGGGGACGTTATGAGCATGACAAGGACCCGAAATCAAGTCAAGGCATTTCGAGCTATTCGGGCGATTTTCGAGATTCTACGCAGCTTCGGGCTGCGGTTCGTGGTGCTTTCTGTCCGTCACAGGTGCTGCTGGTTGGAAAGAGACAGCCTGGTTGTGCTTCTCAGGCAAAAACACCTGAAAACAGGTGTAGCTGCGGCCGGGACGCGAGTCGCTGTGGACGTGAATGGTGCCATGATGCCGCTCGACGATTCCGCTGCTCACCCACAACCCTACGCCGCTGCCCTTCTCTCCCTTCGTGCTGAAGAAAGGCTCAAAGATGCGCTTGCGGACGTCTTTGGGAATTCCCGTTCCGGTATCGAGCAGCGAGATAACCACGCCATCCCGGCCCATAGCACCTGTTTGCCGAGTACGCCGGATGTGCACCCGCAAGCCGCCACCCGCGGGCATCGCTTCCACTGCATTCACGATCAGATTGGTGAAGACTTGCCGCAGCTCAGCAGGAAATCCAGGCAACTCTCCCAGCCAATCGTAGCGACGCTCCACACGGATTTTGCTGGCGCGAATCTTGTTCCCGTAGAGCAGCAACACACCATCGAGCAGCTTGGCAGGATTCACCGGCACCATCGACGAGGATTGGCGATGCATTGCGAGCGTCTGCTGCGTGACCTCGGTCATGCGATGCAATTCCTGATCAATGAGCTCAAGCTGCTGGCGCTCGGCGTTGCCCAGGCGGGTGCTTTGTTTGAACACGTAGAGAAGCTGGATTACAGAATCGAGTGGATTGCGCAGTTCGTGGGAAATGGTTGCCGCGATACGTCCGGTTGCAGCCATTTTCTCGCTGGCTTGCAACGCTGCTTCCGCGCGCTTGCGCTCAGAAAGATCGCGAAACATCATCACCGCGCCGAGGGCGATTCCGTCGCTGATCACCGGCGCGGCAGTGTACTCCGCCACCAGCTTTTCGCCCGATTTCGTGATGAGCGTTTCTTCTTCCACCCAGCAGGAATGGCCTGCGTGCGTGGCATTCAGCAGGCAGCAGCCGCCTTCCGCATCACACCCGATGTGGACGAGTTCATGAAGCTGCTTGCCTCGCACCTGCTCCGATTTGTAGCCCAGCATGCGCTCTGCGGCTGCGTTCAGATATTGAATTGCGCCTGAGGTGTCGATGTAGCACACACCTTCCGTCAGACTGCCCAGTACTGCGCGAAAGTGTGACCGGACTTCCTCAGCCTGCTTTTGCGCAGTGATTTCCGAGGCCATTCCCAACATCAGGTGCGTGCCGTTTTCTTCGAAGATCTTGCCTTTGCTTGAAAGCCAACGAATGGTGCCGTCACGTTCGACGACGCGGTACTCGAGTTCGAGGCGGTGATGACGCGCAGCAGCTTCAAACAATGAAGTCAGCACCCGTTCGCGATCCTCAGCGTGAACTCTGCGATTGATGTAATCATCGATTGCAATCTCGTAGCACTGACTTCGCTCAGCGTCAGTGGCCCGGTACTCCCCTTCGCGAGACCAGCGCAGCAGATTTGACTCCAGATCCCACTCCCAGAACCAGATGCGGGCGGCACGCCGGGCGAGTCTGAGCCGCTGATCGTGTTCCAACAACTGCAATTGTTCGCGCTGCTGGCGACGGATCACCTCGATCAGGACAATACCGAGCCCAACGTATGCGCACCAAAGCACCAGTCCCGACCGGAAATCCGCTTGCGCTGTGCTGGATCCAGGAAGCAGAAGCCACAGTCCCCCAGCGGTGATGATCAGAGCAAGCCAACCGGCAGCGTATCCCCCCACCAGTGCGCTGATGAGCAGCGCAAAGAGGCAAATCAGCCCTGCAGGTTTCTGCGCTCCGACCGGTACGGCTGCGACAAAAACGGCTGCAAGTGCCAGAGCTGCAGCAAGCACATAGCTCCAGTAAGAGCGTCCGGTGCGGAGGCGAGGCGCACGCATAAATCTCGGCCTGGCCGTGGAAGCAGACATAAAGAGGCCCGGTCGTAGTACTTGCAAAACGCGGGATAGATGTGGGATGACGTTGAAGTTATTGAGGTTGGCGCATAATGGCGCACTGCTGCTTGGCTTTAATTCTCCTCGGCTGACCGAAAAAAAACGGTCCTGAACCCGGCAGGGTCCGTTAAGAATTCTTTACCTGCTGAGTTGCTGACCGAGAGGAATTTGCATCAGATGTGGGTTGAGTACAGGTGAACACCGCTCTCGTACGGCGGATTCCAGAGGTTGAAGATGACGAAACTCGAAACCTTTTTCGCTCCGGAGAAGTTGCAAGGCGCCAACGCCGACTTCTATCGTCGCGCGATCAGCGAGTTGCTCTGGTATCGCATGCTGCGCGATGGCGAGGACCAGATCGAAAGCCTTAGCAAAGATCATCCTCTTGATCCACTTGCGTTTGACGCGATTGGAATTCAGTTCGGACGAGCGTAACGATCGCGCGCACAATCCGCGGGCAGACGCACAAATGAGGCTTCCCAATGCCTTGCCAGCCGAAGTTCACAACTGTGCCAACACCCTCGCACGTTCGAACACCGCGCGAAACATTTCTTTCGTGAGTTTTCCCGTATTGGTGTTCTGAAGCGAGGGATGATAGGCCCCCATTAGAATCACGTTATTCGGCATTTGATACTCAACTCCGTGGCCAAAGATGTACGGAGCACGCGAAGTGATTATTCCTCCGCGACGAAGGTGATTGAGATAGGCATCGAAGCCGATCTTCCCCAACGCGACCACAACACTCACGCGCCGCAGCGCTGCCAGTTCGACATCGAGAAAATGCGAGCAGTTGGCGATCTCCTCCGGACTCGGCTTGTTCGCCGGGGGAGCGCAACGAACGGCTGCCGTGATGTATGCGTCAGTGAGTTTCAGCCCATCGTCGCAGTGCGTGGCAGTGGATTGTGATGCGAATCCGGTCTCGTAGAGTACGGGATACATAAAGTAGCCGGACCCGTCGCCTGTAAACGGCCGACCTGTGCGATTGGAACCGTGCGCTCCTGGCGCGAGTCCCAAAATGAGAACACGCGCATTGGCATCGCCGAAACCAGGAACCGGCTTGGCCCAATACTCCCAGTCGACATAGGCCCGCCGCTTCACGCGCCCAATTTCCTCGCGATAGGCGACAAGTCTTGGGCACAGCCGGCAAGCAATGACTGCTTGATTCAGCTCGGGAAGAGACCGCACCTCAGGCGCATGCGAATTTGCTCGTGACTTTGCACCATTGCGGTTGGATTGCTTGGTCGATCTGGCGGCTTTTGCGGCTGGAGACGGCAATGCTTTGTGGGTTTTTGCTTGTCCTAATGAAGTGAGGGACGCTTCGAAGTGGGTGTTTGGAAGTTAGTGACTATCTCCCGCTGCCTGCTTCCCTGCTTCGAACGGCTCTGCTTGAAGCTTGCCACCTTGCTTCATCAGGATCTCAACCTTTCCTTCGGCAGCCTCCAACTCCTGACGGCAGGAATTCGAAAGGCGCACGCCTTCCTCAAAGAGCTGAAGAGACTTCTCGAGCGGAAGGTCGCCTTTCTCAAGCTGTTCGACGATTTTCTCTAGCTGCTGCAAGCAGTCTTCAAATTTGGGCAAGATGAGGCTCCATCAACATTGTAAACGGAGGAACGAAGCAGAGAGGAGAGGCACCCTTGAGCTGCAAATCGAAATAGCGCGATCCGAAATTGCAAAGATCCAGCAACAACAATTGTCGCGGGGCTTGGACGCCCAGCGACACCCACCGGCTACCGCCGGCGGTTCTGTTACTTCTGAAACAGCAAAGGCGCAAACGCAGCCAGGTTGCGTCGCCAGACCATCCACGTGTGCATACCGGGAGTATCGATGTCCGTGTGCTTCACGCCTTTGCTGGTGAGCCACTCGCGGAAGCGACGGTTCACATCAATCAGGCGATCTTCGGTACCACAAGCAATCCATAGCAGTTCGAGATTCGCAGCGTCTTTCGGATCCCAGCCGGCGAATTGCTGGTCGAAATTTTCGTTGAGTCCACCAGTGCTGAATGCGCCGATCCAGCCGAAGCGATCGAGATTAGTCAAACCGACGAACAGCGATTCCGATCCTCCCATCGACAGGCCGGCGATTGCACGCGACTTGCGGTCGGTCAGCGTTCGATATTCGTGCTCAACTTGCGGCATCACTTCGGTGAGGAGCGCCTTGCGGTAGTTGTCGAGATTTCGCTGGCGTAGATCGTCATTGTTGAAAGCGCGGAAGCCGCGTTTCAGCATATCGAGATCGCCATATCCGAGCGTCATCACAACGATCATGGGCTTCGCTTTCTGCTGAGCAATGAGATTGTCGAGAATCACATTCGCGCGTCCGACTGCGGTCCAGCCGCTGGCATCGTCGCTATAGCCGTGCAGCAGGTACAGGACGGGATATTTCTTGTTTTTTGCAGGGTTGTAGTCCGGTGGCGTGTACACGTAATAATCGCGCTGATCGCCCACGACACCCGATTTGTAGAAGTGATGATGCACTACTCCATGCGGCACATCGTTCACTTCCCATGGCAGCGATGGTCCGGGGATGTGGACCATGTTCTGCGTATTCAGCAAATTTGGCTTCAGCAGCGGATTCGATGGATCGATCAGGATTACGCCGTCGGCCACGAAAGAGTAGCCATAGAAATCCGGCTCCAGCGGATCGGTTGTGACGCTCCACACACCCGAGTCGTCCTTTTGCATCGGAATGTGCGCGGTGCGACCTTCAAGCGCCACTTCCACTTTCTGCGCATTCGGATCGCGAAAGCGGAAAGTTACGCGATTGTCCGACTGAACTTCCGGCGAAACTATCGGAGCCGGCGGCTGCTGTTGCTGCGCGAAAACTGAAATCGCACAGAAACTGAGAGTGGCGAGGGCTAGACTGCGCAGTCTTGTGTTGAGCACGCGAGGATTATACGGATTCGCTTTGAAGGCGCAAACCGGCGCGAGGATTTGCTCGTGTAACCTATGAAGGTGCCCCCTGAGACAGAACCGGCTGTCCCACCGAGAGCCGCATTTCAATATCGCGATTTCCGGCTGTTCCAGTTTGGGCGCGCACTTTCGATCGTCGGCACGGAGATGCAGTCGGTCGCGGTCGGCTGGCAGGTTTTCGAGATTACTCACCGGCCGATCGACCTCGGATATGTAGGTCTCGTCCAATTCCTTCCCGGCGTTTTGCTCTCAATTCCTGCCGGGCACACGGCGGATCGTTTTGATCGTCGCGCGGTGTTACTGACCTGTTACATCTCTTACTCGATTTGCTCGGTCTTACTCTTTCTGCAAGCACATGCCAGCGCCAAGTCGGTGCTTCCGATTTTCGCAACGCTGCTATTAATCGGCATCACCCGCGCGTTCAGCGGACCTGCCAGTCAATCTTTAGTCCCACAGCTTGTGCCGACCGAGCATTTTGGGAACGCAGTCACCTGGGGAGCTACCGTTTTCCAGATTGCAACCGTGCTCGGTCCCGCACTGGGCGGCCTGATATATGGCTGGGCACACGGAGCAGCCAACGTTTACATCACCGCTGCATGTTGTTATGCGGCGGGTTTCGTGTTCCTGCTGATGATGCGCGTGCGCACCGGCCGGATGGAGAAGAAAGATATCTCCATCGAGACCCTGCTTGCCGGCGTGCGCTATGTGTGGCGCGAAAAGATCATTTTGGGATCGATCTCGCTGGATTTGTTTGCTGTACTGCTGGGCGGCGCTGTTGCGCTGCTCCCTGTTTATGCAGAGGACGTGCTGCATGTTGGCCCAGGCGGCCTCGGCGTCTTGCGCAGCATGCCCGCCGCCGGGGCTGCGCTTATGGCAGTTGTGCTGGCATATCGTCCGTTGCAACGCCGGTCCGGAGTAATGATGTTCATCGCCGTCGCTATCTTCGGAGTCTCGACCATCATCTTCGGCATTTCGCGTTCAATGACGATCTCGCTGATTTCGCTGTTCGTCGTAGGCGCCTCAGACATGATCAGCGTTGTCATCCGCAACACGCTCGTCCAGATCGCAACGCCTGCGGCGATGCGTGGCCGCGTGAGCGCCGTGAACCTGCTGTTCATTGGGGCATCAAACGAATTTGGTCAGTTCGAATCGGGAATTACTGCCCAGTGGCTTGGCGCCATGCCTGCAGTCATCCTCGGCGGAGTAGGCACGTTAGTGGTCGTTGGACTCTGGGCATGGATATTTCCGCAACTGCGGCAGATGGATCGGCTCATCCCAGTTCGGGAAATTGAGGCAGAGGCCAAGCAACAGGAGTTGGTGTGAAGACGCGGGGCGCTTCACTGGTATGAAGTTGGATCCACGACTCCAGCTTCGGCGAAGCCTTTACGCCGCAGTTGACACGAGTCGCAATGGCCACATGCGCAACCTTCCGGCGAAGGGTCGTAACAGCTCGTCGTCATGGAATAATCCACTCCGAGCCTGGTTCCTTCGCGAATAATCTGGGCTTTCGTCATGTCAATCAATGGAGCGTGGATGGTGAATCTCCGCCCTTCGACACCGGCCTTGGTTGCGACGTTTGCCAGTGACTCAAAAGCTTTGATGAACTCGGAGCGACAGTCCGGGTACCCACTGTAATCGAGCGCGTTTACCCCGACAAAAATGTCGAAAGAACCTGTGGTCTCGGCCACGCCTAGTGCGAACGACAGGAAAATGGTGTTTCGGGCCGGAACATACGTTATCGGAATGCCCTCGGACATTTGATCGTGCGGTCGATTTTTGGGGACTTCGATATCTGCCGTCAGCGCCGAGCCGCCAAATTGGCGCAGGTCAAAAGAGATGATGGAATGCTTCGCTCCTAAGCTCTGCGCTATTCGTTGCGCGGCCTTGAGCTCGACGCGATGACGCTGGCCGTAGTCGAAGCTCAATGCATGCAGCTCAAATCCGCGCTCGCGTGCGATGGCGAGAACTGTGGCGGAATCGAGTCCGCCGCTCAAAAGCACGACTGCTTTCCTGGTAGCCGACATGGTCGCGATCAGTAGCTGGTTTTATCGCCGACTCGGGCTGGATCGGCAGGATGACGCATTGGTCCGCGTCCCTTGAACCAGAGAGAACCGCCGTGCTCTCGGAAACTGCCTGGATGGACGGGATCATCTCCGCGCGTGAGGTCCTGCTTTTTCGCACCATAGCGAGCTTTGATCGCGGCGAGTACTCGGTCAGGAGTAAACGGGGCTTCACGTAAACGGATGCCTACAGCGTCATAGATCGCGTTTGCAATCGCGGGAATGCACGCGGCCAATGAACCTTCGCTGGCTTCTTTGGCTCCGAATGGACCTTCTGGATCGACGCTCTCGACGATGTAGCTGACAACCTCCGGTGACTCGGCAGCGGAGGGCGATTTGTATTCGAGCATGCCAGGATTCATCAGCAGTCCGTCTTTCCAGACCATTTCCTCCTGCATCGCTTGACCTAGTCCCATCCAGACGGACCCGATCACTTGTCCTTCGACCGATGTAGGGTTCAACGCGCGTCCGCAGTCGTGGGCTGCCCAGACTTTGTGAACGGTGACTTCGCCCGTCTCTTCATCGACGCTTACTTCCGCTACCTGAGCCGAATAGGAGTACGCCGGAGATGGCCCAACGCCTGCGCCTTTGTGTTTGCCTCCGCGGGCTTCCGGAGGTGGCGCGTAGGAACCAGTACCGGTGAGTGCGCCACTGAAGTCAATTGCAGCGACCACGGCCTCTTCGAAGGATATGTGTTCTTTTGGACCCTCCTCTTTGCGCTTCTGCTGAACGGAGTTGCGCAGGATCTGTCCTTCGACTCGGCCTGATACGGTAGGTTCAGACGACACGCAGCCCGGGATAATTCCTTCGACCGGAGCAGACTGCTGCACAGTCGCGTCTAAGCTTGCCGGACCTCTCGGCGTATCTTTACTGCCGAGTACCTCGGCGGCGCTTCTCTCTCCCGAAACGGAACTCACTCCTTGCTTGCTTACATGGTCATCGCGCATGAGGACGTCTTCGGGGGCGCAGGCCATCTTCCGTGCGGCCGCGGCAACGATTCTTTTTTTCACCTCCGCTGCTGCGCGCATCGCAGCATTGCCGTTCATGAAAGTCACACGGCTGGAATAAGAACCGATGTCCACCGGAGTCAAATCCGTGTCGGCAGCAACGACTTTCACCCGCGAAAGCTTGCAGCCAAGCACTTCAGAAACAATCTGCGCGACCATCGTGTCGGAGCCCTGGCCAATATCCGAAGCGCCGGTGTAGATGATCACTCCGCCGTCGCGGTCGATTTTGATGTTGACTGTCGAATGTGGCATATCAGAGCGAATGATGGAATTCGCGGCGCCGCTCACGTAATGGCTGCACCCGATGCCCAGTCCGCGACCGCGTTCAAGTTTGCCTTTGCGCTCAGCCCAGCGCGAACCCTCGAGAACTCTATCGATGCACTCCGGCAGGCCATAGCTCTGAACGCGCAATCCATTCACGGTGATGCATGGCGGCTTCAGAAGATTGATCCGACGTACCTGCGCCGGATCCATGCCGACTGCTGCGGCAAGTTCGTCGAGCTGCGACTCGAAGGCGAATCTGACGTTTACCGTTCCATGCCCCCGCATCGCACCGCAGGCTGGCTTGTTCGTTAATACGCGATATCCATCGAAGCGGATGTTCGGAATGTCGTACAAAGCTCCGAGCAGGGCTCCCGAATAAAGAATCGTCACAACTCCATAGGAACAATACGCCCCGCCATCCTGGATCACTCGCGCGGCTACCGCGCTGACCTTACCGTCGCGTTTAATTCCCGTTTTGAGATCAACAATGGTGCGTGGGCGTCCGCGGTGGGCCCAGAATACTTCTTCACGGGTGTATGTGATCTTGACCGGAGCTTTTGCCTTGCGAGCCGCGACAGCGGCGATGATCTCCAGCGGAATAACCTCGCTCTTACCTCCAAAGCCGCCGCCGACCAGCGGTTTGATGACTCGAATCCGCGCCATGGGCATCTCCAGCACGATCGAGAGCTTGTGCTGGAGGTAATAAGGCACCTGGGTTGACGACCAGACTGTCAGCCGGCCGGCTTGCCCGGTTTGGGAATCGAAATCGAAACTGGCCAGCGTCGAATGCGGTTCCATGGCTGCGTGAGTCACTTCATTGGCGAGATAGCGGCCCTCAATGATGTGGGCTGCTTCCCGAAAGCCCTGCTCAGGATCACCGAAGACATGGTGGTAATCCTTTTCAATGTTGTTGAGCTTCTCCGCGTGGATCAGATCGGAATTGGCCTTCATCGATTCTTCGGGATCGAAGTATGCAGGCAGGGACTGGTACTCGACATCGATCAACTCAAGCGCCTGCTCGGCTATCGACTCTGATTCGGCTACTACGCACGCGACGTTGTCACCGATGTATCGGACTTTATCCACGGCCAGCGCGGTCTCATCGTGTCCGACGGGAAGGATTCCGTACTTGTTCGGCGCATCCTCGCCAGTCACGACAGCAACCACTCCATCGAGTGCAAGAGCGCGTCGCGCATCAATCCGTTTGACACAGGCGTGAGGATGAGGCGAGTGCAGGATTTTGCCGATCAATATTCCCGGGAGCGATAGATCGTCAGCGTACTTCCCTGCTCCTGTCGTTTTCCCTGCGGAGTCGATCAGGGCAACCGGCTTCCCGATGACTGAGAACTCTGACATGATTTATTTCTTCTGCGCCGCCATTCCTTCCTGCTCTGCGCGGATGGCTGCCTTAATGGCCTGATACATTTGCGTGTATCCTGTGCATCGACACAAATTGCCGCTAAGCGCTTGGCGAATGTCATCATCACTCGGCTCGGGATTGCGTTCAAGTAGAGCTTTGACTGTCATGATGAATCCTGGTGTGCAATATCCGCATTGCGCTCCGCCCCACTCGCCGTATGCTTTCTGAATTGCCGCCATTGCCCCGTGCTCGGCAACGCCCTCGACGGTCGTAATCTCAGGAGCGATGTTTTCCTCGTCGGTGGCCAGCGACGCCGCAACAATGGTGCACGACAGCATCGGAACTCCATCGATCAGAACCGTACACGACCCGCAAGAAGAGTCGTCGCAGCCGCGCTTGGAGCCAGTAAGTTCAAGCTCTTGACGTAGGGTGTCAAGCAGAAGCTGTGAAGGCTCAATTGCCAGTTCACGCCGTCTGCCATTCACGCGCAGCTCGATCAATTCCTTTTTCATGAGTCAGCTCTAGGATAGCTGAGGGCGAGCCGGTGGAGGAATGATGGCGGGTGAACCTAGCTCGCCTTGTGGTCAGAGCTTGACCGCAGCGACTGATGCGCTACTTCGACGAAGGCCATGGCAGCACGAGGGAGAGTGCGGTCTTTTCTATAGACCAGTCCCAGCTCGCGCTTTAGCTTGAGATCCTTGATTGGAATGAGTCGGAGCCGCCCTGCCTGGATATCATCCTGAGCAAAGGTGGTGCTGATGACCGAAGCGCCAAATCCTCCAGCGACAAATTGCTTGATTAGAGTGATGCTGCCAAGCTCCATCGAAATGCGAAGGGTATCGCGATATGGATTGAACATCCGCTCAAGTGCCTGGCGTGTCGATCCTGTTTTGGGGAAAATAAGAGGCACTTCGGCGATTTCGGAAAGGGTTACGACTTTCTTGCTTGCCAGCGGGTGGTTCGCCTGAATCACAAATTGCAACTCGTCGCGAAAAATCGGAATGACACGCAAGCAAGCGCTCTTGACCGGGAGGGTGACGATTCCGACATCGACGGCGCCGAGCTCGATCTTCTCGATGATCTTGCGGCTGAAATTGCGATACACACTTATGCGAACCGACGAGTACTTATTGTGGAAGCGCTGGAAGACCTTCGGCAGAACGTAAAGAAATGTAGCCTCGTTAGCGCCGATGGAGAGTACTCCGCGCGTCTCCTCGGATGCATGGGAGAGCGCATTGCGCGATTCGTCGTGGAGCCGAAGCAGGCTCTGCGCGTATTGCAGGAGAATCTCGCCTGCGGGCGTCAGCCGGACCGCCTTCCCCGATCGATCGAATAGGCGCTGCTGATAGTCTTCTTCGAGCTGGCGAATCTGCGCGCTGACTGCCGGCTGCGACCGAAACACTTTTGCCGCTGCACGCGAGAAGTTCCCTTCCTTCGCCACTTCAACAAAAGTCTTTAGATGATCCAGGTCCACGCCGCACCAATGAAGCGCGAATTTGCTTCCATCCTGATTACATCGCGAGTGGAACAGCTTTACCTAATAAGAAAAATCAATCTACGGGATTGATTTCCCTGATGTTGCTACATTTGTAAAGCTCAAAGGTGAATCATGACAAATCAACTTGCTTGCGTATGCGCGATTTTACTAAGCGCCACTGTCTCTCTTGCTCAATCCGGCCAGGAGCCAAATCCGAAAACAACATCGACCGCCCAGCGAAGTGCACCCATCCAGCAGCCCGTAGATTTGAAGAGCGATCTGGAAAAAATGCGCGTTCTTATCGAGCAGATGCAGCGAAATGTAGCCTTCGTCTCCGCCGGAGACACGCCTTTGAAGCATCAGTTTCAGTTGGAGATCGAGATGTGGCAGCTTCTTCTGCGAGACATGGACCGGAAAATCGACGAGAGAGGGATGGCAACACACTAGATGAGGCCACATTGCACCGCTTATGCAAGCCTGGCGGAACGATCCCATGGCACCACGGAATCTTTAGAGCCCTTCAGCCAGCTCCACCAAACTGCGGACATCCTGTTCACGAATGATGATTCGCTCAAATTCGCTACGTGCCTTTCCAAACGAGACGGTCTCATTTTGAAACAACATGGGACCGGGCACCGTGGTTCGGAGGCCGGCATGCACTTCTCTGACCCCTGTGTGCTGAACGATAGCTCTAACGTTTGCTGGGCGAACGCCGCCGGCAGCAATCAGGGAGATCCGCTCGCCAGCTTCCTTCACCAGCAACTGCAGAACCGAAATTCCGTCGCACGCGGAAGCTACGCCTCCAGAGGTAAGGACTCGATCTGCGCCGCAGGCGACTATGTCTTTCAGAGCAGCCGAAATATCCCTACACATGTCGATCGCGCGATGGAAGGTGACCGACATGGGGCGCGATGCCTCCACCAACGCCTGGGTGAGTTCCACATTGACACTTCCTTCGGGATTGAGGGCGCCTAATACCGCACCGTCAGCGCCAATCCGCTTCATGGCCGCAATGTCGCGCTGCATGACGTCCTGCTCCTCGTCGGAATAGCAAAAATCGCCGCCGCGGGGACGGATAATCACGTGCAATGGGATTTTCAGCCGATCTCGAACAACCGCGACTAGTCCCTCACTCGGCGTTACCCCTCCTTCCAAGGGATCGCTGAACAACTCCACCCGATGTGCCCCGCCGGCCTGGGCTGCCAATGCGGACTGCACCGAGTGCGCCGCAATTTCCACTATGATTCGCTTCGCAGACATAGAACCGGAATGGAACAGCGTAACTCAATGTTGCGCCGTCGTAACTTTTACTGGTTACCTTTCTCAATTAACCATAATGGGAACGAAGCACAGGAAAGAATTCTATTCACAATTTCAGAATTGCATGTAAACTCTGTGATTCGCTCGACGGATACACAAGCATTCGGTATCTTGAGAATGAGAGGTTGTGCCACCTTGGTGGCGTGACCAGTTTATCTTTTCACTGTTAGAATCATCTTCCCAATTCGGGAGTTAAGGAGATCGCGTTGGATACTGAACAGATTATTCAAGCATTGAAGGCCGAGCGCGAGCGGATCGATAAAGCGATCACGGCGCTCGGGGGCGGAGGAGGCGGCGGGTCCCGTGCTGGACGAGGCGGGGGGCGCCGTGGACCTCGGATGATGAGTGCGGAAGCGAGGAGGCGAATCTCCGAAGCTCAGAAGAGACGTTGGGCGGAACAGCGGAAGAAGAACAAATCCTAATATCGACGGAAGACAACTATGCCTAAATCAACAAAGAAAAAAGGTTCAGCTTCGCGAGCCTCCGGCGGAGCTGGAAAAGTCGTTCCTTTAGCCGTCTTGGAAAAGCAGGCTATCCAGGGCGCCTTAAAAGCCACAAATGACGACAAGCTGAAAGCCGCGCGCATGCTTGGCATCGGCAAGACAACACTGTATCGCAAACTGAAAGAGTACGGCTGGTAATCAAATCCTTGGGGAATGCGCTGCTGCAGGACTCCTGGAGCAGCGCCCATAGGATCGGTGCATCCCGCATCAACTTAGGTGAGATTTGGCGAACTCTGCTGTGCCAGGCAGAGGATCTACCCGGCCTTTCATGATGGCCTGCATCTCACTCATCAGTTCTGCGTGGATTACTCCATTCGTGGCGAGCACGTCGCGACTTGCAGAGACATCGAATCTGCTTCCATCAACATGCGTGAGTTTTCCGCCGGCCTCTTCGACTAGCAGCACTCCTGCCGATGTGTCCCACGCATTCAGATTGAATTCCCAATACCCGTCGTAACGTCCTGATGCTACGCATGCAAGGTCCAGCGCAGCAGACCCCGCACGACGCAATCCGTGAGACTTGAGCGTTAGCTGATGATAGAAGTGGATGTTGGGATTGAGATGGCGCTTTTTACTGGGAAAACCGGTTCCGAGCAAACTCTCCCCCAGTGTCTTTATCTTCGAAACGCGAATCGCCTGACCATTCAAGTTCGCCCCGCCGCCTCGCTCCGCCGCGAAGAGCTCGTTCCGCGTAGGGTCGAACACCACGCCGGCGATCACTTCATTGTTGCGAGCCAATCCGAGCGAGACGCAGAATACGGGAAAACCGTGGGCGAAATTCGTTGTTCCGTCGAGCGGGTCCACGTACCAGAGACACTCGGCTGAGCCCTGAGCACGCGAGCCTTCCTCTCCTACAACTCCATGCTTGGGGAACGCTTCCCGAAGGCTGTCAACAATCAGCTTCTCAGAAGCCCGATCCGCCTCCGTAACCACGTCGACTGTTCCGACGCCTTTGTACTCTGTCTTAACGCCACGATGGAAGTACTCGAGCAGCAGCGCACCGGCGCGGCGCGCGATTTCAGAAGCGGTAGTGATGTAGTCGGGATGTCGACTGGTCACAGACGCCCTCGGCGTCCATTGTCTTCGGCGATGTAAACAATCTCGTGCTTATAGATGAAGAGGTTTGGGGCGTGCTCGCGCGTCAGCCGGATCATGTTCGCGTCGTAGTACTCGATCCAGCCACGGACTGACTCGCCGCCGGCAAGCTTCACCGTTACAAGAGTCTGCTTCTCACCAAGAGCCTTCAGATACGAGGCCTCCATACCCGTTTCTTCGGGTGGAGCGGCTTTGGACTTTTTCTGGAGAGCAGGCGTGGCAGCTGTGGCGCGAAAACTCATGCGTGCATTCTAAATCAAGAGCGAATACGAAGGTCATTGCAGGACAAGAGGTCACCCGGATATTCGTTCTCAGTTTATTCCAGCTTCGAGGTGTAGTATCCCCGACGTGCACGGACGACAAGCTGACCATTAAGGTCCACTTCATGGGGACGCGCCACCACATCTATCTGGCGAAAGTCTGATGCGGCGCGACGCTCTACCGGGTAGTACGCGAGCAGGTATTGCGTACGCAATTCATCGCTAATCTGCTCGAAAGCTTTGTCCAACTCGAAGATGTTCGAAGCATAGTAATACTTTCCACCCGTATCGTGCGATATCTGGATGAGCGCGTGCTCGCCACCGGTGTTTCGGCCGGCACTAGCTTCGACGGGAACGTCAATCAAGCTGTAGACGAGGGCTTCCGATTGCTGCGCCGCGCGCAGGGCTTCCTTGTAATCGACGGTACTCGCGGTGTCGCCGCCATCGGTGATCAACACCAGAACCTTCCTACCTTCCCGCTTCATCAAGGTCTTAGAGGCGAGATAAATGGCATCGTACAGCGAGGTAGCTCCGCCAACTTGGACCTGATTGATCGCTGAATCGATTTGGTGGAGCTTCGACGTGAACGACACCATTTCATTTACATCAGTCGCAAACGCGTATAGCGAAATTGCATCCTGCGGTCTGATAATCGAGTGAATGAATTTTCGTGCCGCTTCTAACTCCAGGCGAATGTCCTTGCGCGTGCTCGAGCTCGTGTCAACGGCTAAAACAATGGAAAGCGGTAACTGCGATTCCTTGCTGAAGACGGATATCTTTTGCGGCACCCCGTCCTCGGTCAAGCTGAAGTCGCTTTTCGTGAGGTCTCCAATCGGCGCGCCCTGCTGGTCGGTGACAGTGACATAGACGTTCACCAGCTTCACATCGACTTTAAAGGTTGGCTCAGAACTGTCCTGCGCGAAGATCGGTAGAAGTAAAGAGGCAATCGCGAACGCAGAGGCAACAGCTCTCATTACAAACGCTCCTTCGGAGCATCTGGAGCAACGCGCAGTTCTTCTGGAAAAGGCTCTCCATCGGCCCAGACCACCCCGTCGGTGAAGTGCTCTCTTTTCCAGATGGGAACCGTACGTTTCAGCGTATCGATGGCAAAGCGACAGGCGTCGAATGCCGCCGCCCGATGGGCAGAGGCAACCACGATCAGAACGCTGGTTTCGCCAATCTCGAGCCGACCCACGCGATGGACGATCACAATCTTGCGAATTTTGTAGTTCGCAAGCACTTTCTCAGCCAGCGCATTCAACTGGCTGAGAGCCATAGGTTCATAGGCTTCATAGTCGAGGAAAAGCGTCTGCCGGTTACGTGTATGGTTCCGAACAATGCCTTCGAAAACCACCGCCGCCCCGTCTTGTCCAAGCTTAATTCCTTCGAGAATCTGCTCCGTGGGGATACGCTCCCGGACAATGTCGCACTTGTAGCTTTCGGGCCTCGCTGCCGTTTCCACACCACCACTGACTGGCGGTAGTAGTGCTACCTCATCACCGTCTTTTAAGCGCTGAGCCGGAGCTGCGTACTCTTGATTCACCGCCAAGGCAAGGGAATGGAAGATGCCGGCACTTTCGGGAGCAAGTCCACGATAGTGTTCCAACAAGTCGGAAACCGTGGCTCCAGACACCAATTCCAGCGAGTCGTTACTGCGTTTGAGGATGTCTTTAAGCACTCCGAACAAAAGGACACGCACGCGCATGGCTTGTTTAAGGATACGTGAGAGTAGTCGAAAAAGACTTAACGGCGCCTGGACTAGGTTGAACTCACTCGAGGGGTCGGCAGGAGCGCGATTTTCGCC
This sequence comes from Terriglobales bacterium, assembly GCA_035277605.1. Classification (GTDB taxonomy): domain Bacteria; phylum Acidobacteriota; class Terriglobia; order Terriglobales; family Acidobacteriaceae; genus Gp1-AA112. The sequence continues at coordinate 21,761 of DATEKE010000237.1, forward strand.
GGATTTCACTGGGAGAAATCTGCCATTCCTTCTCTGGGAAGCGCCGTTGCCAGGCTAACGCCTTGATAAACGAAAGTAATGTCGTATTTCCTTTCTAGTACTGCCCAATTTGCGATACATTATTTCGGCCCCCGGACAGCAGTCCCCACTTTCATGACCACGCAGGAGTTCCCTTACCATGGGCGTTAAGCCCAAGCCTGCGCGTGTGACCAACACGCCCGAAAATCGTCTTCCCGCGCGCGGGAAAGCGCCGAAATCCGTCGGCTTGCGCGAGACGCAACAGGCGCTGCGTGACACGGAAAACCGCTTCCGGGCATTCGTCGAGCAATCGTCGGACATGTTGTCGCTGCTCGATGAGCGCGGCACCGTCATTCACCAGAGCAAGTCGATCATCCAGCACCTCGGATATCAACCCGAAGAGACCATTGGTGTTTCTTGCTTTGATTTCGTTCATCCCGAGGACTTGGAGACGGCCATCGCCGGCTTCCGCCAAGGTCTCGAAGACCCATCTGAAGGGGAAGCAATCACCGTAAGGCTGCGACATAAGTCCGGTTGCTGGAAGTCGTTTGAGGCCGTCAGCAGCCCTTATGTTTACCAAGGACGCAAAGCCGGACTGCTGGCCAGCTTTCGTTGTGTAAGCGACCGATTTGAAGCCGAATTGGAACTGCGACGTTCAGAGGAACGATACCGACGGCTGTTCGAGCGCAACCTTGCAGGCGTATTTAGCAGCCGATCGGGTCGCCTGCTCGACTGCAACGATTCTTTTGCTCACATCTTCGGGTATGAATCGCGCGAGCAGATGATCGCTGCCGGTGACTTCAATCCTTATTACAACCCACAACAGCGCGCTGACTACATAGAGAAATTGAAGAAAGAACGCGCCCTTGCCAACGTTGAATTCCGTTTCCGTAAGCGCGATGGCTCGGAAGTATGGGTACTCGAAAACGTGATGCTCGAGGATGAAGGCGACGAATCCATCCTCGGCACACTGATTGACATTACCGAGCGCAAGCGTTCAGAACGCCTGCAGAGCGCGTTGTATTCCATTAGTGATTGCGTCAATTCTGTGGTCGACCTGGAACAGCTTTATCCGGCGTTACACAAAATTGTCGGCGAGTTGATGTACGCAAATAATCTTTACATCGCATTGCTCGATAAAAGTGGCGAGCGGCTGCATTTTCCCTACTTCGTCGATGAAGGCGATCCCCCGCCGGTGAGCCGGAGATTAGGAAACGGCCTTACCGAGTACGTGCTCCGGAGCGGGAAACCTCTGCTCGCCGACTTCGCGAAAATCCGTCACCTTGAAACTCAGTGTGAAATCGAAGCCATCGGGCGTGATTGCGTCGACTGGCTAGGAGTTCCTCTGCGGCATGGCAACAAAGTATTCGGCGTAATTGCCCTGCAGAGCTACGATCCGAAGATCCGGCACAGCGACCACGACCGCGACATCCTCACTTACGCCTCGCAACACATCTCGGTTGCACTCGTGCGGAAGCAGCAGGAAGAGGCACTGCGCGCCTCCGAGGCTCGGCATCGTTCGCTCGTCGAGAGCGCAGTCTATGGAATGTATCGCTCCAGCATAGATGGCAAGTTCCTCGACGTGAATCCCGCGCTTGTGAAAATGCTGGGCTATTCCTCTGCGGAGGAGCTGATGAGTGTCGACATGGCTCGCGACATCTATCTAGATTCCGATCAGAGAGCAGCGGTGATTCACGCCTACCGCGAGTCTGGTTGCCTGGAAAGCTGCGAGCTGCGCTGGAAACGTAAAGATGGGAGGTCCATCACAGTCCGGCTAAGCGGAAACGTCTTCAAGAATGAACACGGCGAGCCGCTCGGCTTCGAGATGATCGCAGAAGACGTGAGCGAGCGTCGCGCGCTGGAGGAGCAGCTTCGCCAGTCGCAGAAGATGGAGGCAATTGGACGACTCGCCGGCGGCATTGCGCACGACTTCAATAACCTGCTTACCGTTATGAAAGGCTACAGCGAGCTGATGCTCGACGAGCTCGACACGGCCGATCCTTTGCGCACCGAAGTGGACGAAATCAAGAAAGCCGCCGATCGCGCGGCTGCGCTAACCCGGCAACTTCTCGCCTTCAGCCGCCAACAGGTGCTCGCGCCAAAGGTTCTCGATTTGAACTCCGTAGTCGGGAACATGGATAAGCTCCTTCGCCGTCTGCTCGGCGAGGATATTGACCTGTTTACGGTGCTCGAGCCAGGGCTGGCCCGGGTAAAAGCTGATCCCGGACAAGTCGAGCAGGTCATCATGAACCTGGCTGTCAATGCGCGTGATGCCATGCCGAATGGCGGCAAGCTCACCATTGAGACCGCGAATGTCGATTTGGACGAAAACTACATACGCGATCACGCTTCCGTGAAGCCGGGTACCTACGTAATGGTTGCCGTGACCGACACCGGAACGGGAATGACCGACAAAGTGCAGTCGCGTATCTTTGAGCCGTTCTTCACGACAAAAGAGATCGGCAAGGGCACGGGCCTTGGACTGTCAACTGTGTACGGCATCATCAAGCAGAGCGGCGGCTACATCTGGGTTTATTCCGAACTGGGAATCGGTTCGACATTCAAAGTCTACTTGCCCGCACTAGACGCCCCAGCGGAACTTCCTGCTTGCACCACCCTACCGCCAGCCCGCCGAGGCAGCGAAACCGTTCTGCTGGTTGAAGACGAGGATGGCGTCCGCGCTCTCATGCGGCAGGTTCTGCATAAGCATGGATACAACGTTCTTGAATCCCGTCATGGCGGCGAAGCATTGCTGATGTGCGAGCGCCATTCCGGGAAAATCGATCTGCTACTTACCGATGTCGTGCTGGAGCAGATGAGCGGACGCGAACTGGCCGAGCGCTTGATCAAGGTACGTCCGGAGATGAAGGTCTTATACGTCTCCGGCTACGCCGATGACGCCATAGTCCACCATGGGGTCCTGAATGCCGGGGTCGCGTTCCTGCAAAAGCCATTCACAACCGAGGCGTTGGCTCGGAAGATCAGATACGTTCTGGATGGCGTAGCCCGCGCGGCCTCCCAAAGCTGACTGTTCGCTTTTGCCTTCTTTCATTTCAGATTCGAACACCTGACCTACTTTGTTTCATCTGTAAATTCTTGTAACCTCTTCAATCATTGAGAGATATTGCCGGACGTTCCGATGCGACTCGACTCCGAACGATGGAATTGGGCTTGCTCATTGCAGAGAGAGGACCGCTCGCAATATCGAACTTCCGGTTCCTTCGGATACGTCCATTGTCTTCCCTGCTCAAATCGGAGATTGCAGTGACCGATAGCTCTTATCCCTCATCTTTTGGCGCCGGAGTTGGCGTCGCGGCGCGGCCCAAGCGCGTGCTCGTGGCCGACGATCAGGCCGACGTCTTGCACGCCATTGCTCTTCTCTTAAAACTCGAGGGATTTGAGTCGCAAACGGTCAGTCATCCTGCGGCCGTGATGGAAGCACTCAACTCCGGCGAGTTCGATTTGCTCATCACCGATTTGAACTACACACTGGATACCACTTCAGGAACCGAGGGTCTCGATCTGATATCGAGCATTCGCAAGATCAACGCGAACGTTCCCGTTTTGGTCATTACCGCCTGGGGCACGATCGAACTGGCCGTGGAAGCATTGCAGCGCGGAGCGTCGGATTTCATCCAGAAGCCCTGGACCAATTCTCAGCTCATTCAAAAATCGCGCGATCTCATTGAGCGTGCCGAGCAGGCTCGCCGCCTGAGCGCCGAAGCCGAGGAAGAACAACAAGTTTCGGCTGAAATTCAGCGCAAGCTTCTCTCGCTGCGTTTACCGGAGCAGCACGGCATCACCGTGAGCGGCGACTCGCGTTCAATGCGCTACGTTGGCGGAGATTATTGCCATCTTACGCCGCTTACGTCTTCGAAGTTCTCTGTGTCTATTGCCGATGTCGCAGGTAAGGGAGTTCCGGGCGCCCTGCTCACAGCCAGCTTGCGCGGACTCGAGAAAAGCATTGTCACACACGATGTTCATCCGCAGCAGCTCTGCAGCTCGCTAAACGAAGCGCTGAGCGAGATCATGCCAATTGGCAAGTTTGTATCGTTCTTCTTCGGAATCATCGACACGGAAACGCGCACTCTCTGCTACAGCAACGCTGGACACAATCCTCCAATTCTCGTGCACGCAGATGGAACCGCTCAGGAGCTTCGCGTTGGAGGAGGCGTTCTCGGCCTGTTTTCCGAATGGACGTACGAGCAGACGCAGCTAAAGCTTGAAAGAGGCGATCGATTGATCCTTTATACCGACGGCATCACGGAAGTGGAGAGCCGTCACGACGAAGAATTCGGCATGCAACGCGTGAAAGACATCGTCGTGAGAAATCGCACGGCTTCCGCCGAAGAGATTCAGCGTGCCGTAATGAAGGCCGTAAGCGCTCATTGTGAAGAACGCTTCCACGACGACGCAACGGTCGTTGTGATTGCGGTACAGTAGTGCAAATCAGCGTTGATTCCGGTCGTTCTCGGAGGAGCGTGCGGTAGGAGTGCCAATTCCGGCCGCGCTCATTTCTCCAGGCTCCTTTGCTTGAAGCATTCGCCTCATCGCAAATTCAACAATCGCAGGGAACATTTCATAAAGATGAGCAACGACGCCTGCGTGCCAGGGCACGAATACCTCACGTAAACCGTGTAGGTAGCCGCGCAGGATTGCGCGAGCGCAGCGCTCGGCTGAAATCCCTTTTTGGAAGCTCTCGCCTAAGCGCTTGCCTTCAAGTCCTCTGACAGTATTCGTACCGAAGTGGGTCTGAATACGTCCCGGACAGACGCTTATCACGCGAATACCATCTGGTTCGAGTTCCAGACGAGCCGCTTCGCTAATCGCATTCAGGGCGTGCTTGGTGGCAGAGTAGGCGCCTAAGTGAGGAACAGGCAAATGTCCCACAAGACTTGAGATGTTGATGATCGCGCCTCTTCCCCGCTCCTTCATGACTGGAATCACCGCCTGCATGCACTCGATCGCGCCAAAGAGGTTCGTGTCGAAGATCCGTCTGCATTCATCCATGGACATCGATGCAACCGAATCCAGCAGACCGTAACCCGCATTATTCACCCAAGCATCGATCTTCCCGAATTGGTCGCGTGTTTGAGAAACAAGTGAAAGAATCTGATTGCGATCGCGAACGTCGCATGCAATTGTTCTGGTTCTGTCCAGGAATCCCACCTTGATCCGCGCTTGTTCGACTGCCGACGAATTCCGTGAACTCATTACAACGTGAGCACCTTCGCCGGCGAAAGCACGTGCTAAGGCCTCGCCAATTCCCATGGAGGCGCCGGTAATGACTACGACCTGATCGCGGCAATGCATGGTTGCATTATTCACAAGGGCTACATACTAAAAGATCGCTCTTGCCGTACGGTGATGAATCTCGCGCGAACGGCGCTCGTTTAGAATCGGGTAGTGAGTGAACTTCTACCTCTCTTCCCGCTCGACGTGGTGCTCTTTCCCGGCATGGCTCTGCCGCTGCATATATTCGAACCGCGCTATAAAGAGCTGATCGGCGAATGTCTGGAGCATGATGCGCCTTTCGGTGTGGTACGGGCTGTGGAGGATGGGCTTGCCCAGATCGGCTGCTCAGCTGAAGTGGTGACAGTCGTAAAGAAATACGATGATGGAAGAATGGACATCGTTACCCGGGGCTTGCAACGCTTCGAGATCGTCGAATTGAATCAGGACCGCTCATTTCTCCAGGCCGACGTAACTTTTCTGACACAAGGCCCTGATGCCGATTCAAGCGAAAAGAAAAAAGCATTCGATCTTCACCACACCCTGCTACTGATGGCAGCCAGCGGACAGACGATCCCCACACTGGATCCTCCCGACGAATTTCTCTCCTTCTACCTGATCTCACAACTTCCTGTCGATCTCGACTTCAAACAAACGATTCTGGCGATGCCCACGGAGACAAAGCGCCTATCTACACTGATCGAATATTACGAGACGATCATTCCCAAATTGCAAAAGATGATGCAGGCGAAAAAGAAGAGCGGATCGAACGGACATGTGATGTAGAGGCAGTAAGCAATGGGATCGTTCGCGTTCGTCCAGCGGTTTCAGCCCAGTGTCTAGCCTATTGCTGATCGGCACTTTTTCCCCGCGTATAATTTTCATTTGAGGTGATCCCATCGGTAATGACCCTCCCCACCAGTCTTGGCGAACTTCGGAAAAGTGAATTCAATGAGCAGCGGTTGAAGACTCGCCGCGTAAAGGATGAGCTGCGCGACAACCTTATCCGGAAGATAAAGACCGGAGAGACGATTTTTCCCGGTATCGTTGGATACGACGACACCGTCGTACCGCAGTTAATCAATGCCGTACTGTCGCGGCATAACTTCATCCTTCTTGGGCTGCGCGGGCAAGCCAAGAGCCGCATGCTGCGCGCGCTGACCGGCCTACTCGATCCACAGTTGCCTTACGTAATGGGTTGCGAGATTCACGATGATCCCTACGATCCTTTGTGCCGGCGCTGCAACAACCTGATCGCCGAAAAAGGCGAGGCCACGCCGATCGCATATCTCACGCCGCCGCAGCGATACGTCGAAAAACTCGCGACTCCAGACGTGACCGTGGCCGATCTCATCGGGGACATCGATCCGATCAAAGCCGCGCGCGGAGGGCTGGATCTGGCGAGCGAACTCACGGTCCACTATGGACTGCTGCCACGAGCAAATCGCGGCATCTTCGCCGTCAACGAACTTCCGGACCTGGCGGGGAAAATTCAGGTTGCGCTCTTCAACATCATGCAAGAGGGCGACGTACAGATTAAGGGCTATCCAGTCCGATTGAACCTGGACGTGGCGCTGGTGTTTAGCGCGAATCCTGAAGACTACACCGCTCGCGGAAAGATCGTCACGCCACTGAAAGATCGCATTGGCTCGGAGATTCGCACGCACTACGCCGGAACGGTCGATGAGGGCGTTGCCATCACCCAGCAGGAAGCCTGGACCGAACGCCACGGCCATCCGCTGTATGTCCCGCAGTACATTCGCGAAATTGTGGAACAGATCGCCTTCGCCGCGAGGGAAGATAAGCGCGTCGATAAGCGCTCTGGCGTGAGCCAGCGCCTTCCGATTTCAACGATGGAGAACGTAATCTCCAACGCGGAGCGCCGCGCTTTTCGAAACGGCGAGGGCACCGTTGTTCCCCGCGTAAGTGATATCTATGGCGCGATGCCTGCGATCACAGGCAAGCTGGAACTGGAGTACGAAGGCGAACTGCGTGGAGCCGACACAGTTGTCCGCGATCTCATCCGTCTCGCGGTCGCTCGCACCTTCGACACCTACTTCAAGGACGGCAACATGCAGCAGATCATTCAATGGTTCGATCTGGGAGGCCAGCTCAAGTTCAGTGACACCGCTCCTTCGGCCGAGCTGATGGATGGTCTCAAGCACATTCAAGGTCTCTCGGAAAAGCTAAGCGCAGTCGGTGTGAAGCCGAAGGACAAAGCCGAGATCGTCGTCTCCGGCGCAGAGTTCCTGCTCGAAGGACTCTACGCACACAAGCGCATAGGCCGCAGCGAGGAGCGCGTATTCATGGCGCCCGATAAGCAGCGCCACGCGGAGAAGGCTCCGAGTCGGGAAGAGGTCCCCGTTCGGAACAGGCGACCGTATAACTAGGCTCGCATTAAATGAAGTTTATTAAATACACAAAGTACGTTCCCGATCCTGCCTCCGAGATGAGCATGGATGACCTGCTCAGCGCTCTCTCCGATTATCTGCTGCAGAGTGGCTTTCAGGATTCCTGGTACTCCTACGAATTCAATGATGGCGAGCAGACACTCGATGAGCTGCGGCAGGCGATTCAGCAGGCGCTCGAAGCCGGCGAGTTGCTTGATGAGAACATGCGCGAGCGCCTGGAGCAAATGCGTGCCGAAGGTCAGTTCGATGAGCTCATCGAGAAGCTGATCGAACGCATGGAGCAGGAAGACTACATCAGCATCGATCAGCCCTTTGACCAAGCACGGCAATCGAGCGTTCCGGGCCAAACCGACGAACAGCAGCAGGCGCAGGTAAAGTTCGAAGTCACCGACAAAGGACTCGACTTCCTCGGCTACCGCACCCTGCGCGATCTTCTAGGCTCACTAGGGAAATCCAGTTTCGGACGGCACGACACTCGTGACATGGCGACCGGCGTCGAGTCGAGCGGTGCGTCGCGAGCTTACGAGTTCGGCGACACCTTGAACCTCGACATTACTGCCACCTTGTCGAACGCCATTCAGCGCGACGGCCTCAAAGTGCCCGTCGAACTCGAGTACTCAGATCTTCAGGTGTATCAGTGCGAGTATCAGTCGTCATGTGCAACTGTGCTCATGCTCGACTGCTCGCATTCGATGATCCTCTACGGAGAAGATCGCTTCACGCCAGCGAAGAAAGTGGCGATGGCCCTGTCGCAGCTCATCCGCACGCAATATCCCGGCGATTCACTTTCCCTCGTGCTCTTTCACGATTCGGCCGAGGAGCTGCCGTTATCGCAACTGGCGCGCGTAAAGGTTGGGCCGTATTACACGAATACACGCGAAGGTCTGCGAATGGCGCAGCGCATCCTCGAGCGCCAGCGCAAGGACATGAAGCAGATCATCATGATCACTGACGGCAAGCCTTCGGCGCTCACGCTTGAAGATGGACGCATTTACAAAAATGCTTTCGGACTGGATCCTCTCGTCGTCAGCCAGACGCTTGAAGAGGTTTCGCGCTGCAAGCGGGCAGGCGTGATGATCAACACCTTCATGCTTGCCTCGGATTTCGGGCTGATTCAGTTCGTTCAGAAGGTGACGGAAATGTGCCGCGGAAAAGCGTATTTCACTACTCCGCATACGCTCGGTCAGTACCTGCTCATGGATTACATGTCGCGCAAGACGCGCACGATTCACTAAGACAAAAGGCGATAGGCATTACTCGTGGGCCTACCGCTTTGCCTATCGTCTACTGCTTCTTAGATCTTCGTTTTTCCGCTCGCCGAGATCAGCAGCTCGCGCAAACGGGTGGCCTGACTTTGCTCCTCATCCGTCTCGACGAGAAATTCGATCCCATAAGAGTAGCCGCGGCGATTACGCACTTCGGCTTTCACCCGCATGGGCTGGCCGGAGTATGCAGGCGTGAACTCCACTTCGACAATGTCGCCGATGCGCAGTTCGACTCCAGCGAACACGGCCATGCCGCCTTCGCTCATGTCGCGTCCGCGGGCTTCGACGATCTTGGCGGTATGCAGCGAGTTCCAGAAGATCAGGCGAATGGGCACGTCGATGCCGCTGCGTTCCCAACGGCGCTTGCGTGCGAAACCTGTGGAGGATTGGGCGGAGGTTGCCGTCGCCATGCTGCTGATAATATCGGCGCTCCTCCGTTCGCCGAAGATTACGAAAGACATATTGACGCTATAACCTGCACTGAACTCGTTGCCAGCTCCTCAACTAATACAAAACAGACAGGTTCGCAGTCACGCGTTGCGAGCGCCGTGTGCAAACTGTAGGCAATGTCCCGCCGAGAAGCCATGCTGAATTGGAACTAGCGCACGTCGGCAATGTACGTGCTCACGCTGATGAACTTACGCGAGACGTTTCTCGTAACTCTGGGGTAACCTTGGACGGCCTCCAGTCTGCAAGTACCGGCACCTGCAAATGGCAACTCCGAACGTAGCTCGAAAGATCACTTTTTCAGATTCATATACACCGCGCGCCACTGCTGTTGTGGCTTTCATTGCTTTGGCGATCGCCGCTGTTCATTTGCTCACGAACCAGCGCTACGGCTTTCATCGCGACGAACTTCAGACGCTCTCCGATGCTCTTCACCTGGATTGGGGATTCGTTCCCTATCCTCCCTTAACGCCCTTCCTCGAGCGGATTGGGCTTCACTTCTTCGGACTCTCCCTGGTTGGATTGCGCATTTTTTCCGTGATAGCGCAGAGCACTGCGATCTTCGTCACCGGTTTAATGGCATGGGAACTCGGCGGGGGACACTTAGCTCAAGCAACGGCGGCGCTGGCAGTTGCGGTTGCTCCACTGGCGTTGTTCGAGGGAACGGAATTTCAGTACACCTCCTTCGACTATTTATGGTGGGTACTGGTCGCTTATTTCGTCATCCGTCTGCTCAAGACGGAGAATCCGCGCTGGTGTCTGGCGATCGGCGCGGTCGTTGGAATTGGTTTGCAGACGAAATACACCATGTTCTTCTATCTCGTCGGCGTGTTGCTCGGATTGCTCCTGACACCTGCACGCCGCTTTCTGCTGACTCGCTGGTTCTGGGCTGGAGCCGGCATTGCCCTGCTCATCTTTCTTCCTAATTTCATTTGGCAGATACGCCACGATTTCATCTCATTGCAGTTCCTGCGCCACATTCACACACGCGATGTTGGTGAGGGCCGTGCCGAAGGTTATTGGAGTTCTCAGTTCCTCAATGCAAATCCGCTCTCGGTGCCTCTTTGGATCGCCGGCCTCATCGGTTTTTTCCGCAATGCTCGTTTCAGAGTGCTGGCATGGATGGCGGTGGTTCCCGTTTTGATACTCTGGATTTCTAAAGGGCGGGGCTACTATCCAGGAGCCATCTATCCGATGCTGTTAGCCATGGGCGCGGTATTAATGGAGGCGTGGATTCATCGCTCCAACCGGCGCTGGTTAAAACCCGCTGTCATGGTGTATTTGATCACTCTCATCGGCGGAGGAGCATACGCGAGCACCATCCTGGTCCCCTCGACATCAATCGGTCCACTGCATGATCGGGCGCTGAAGAACAACGGAGACTTGCGGGAGGAGATCGGCTGGAACGAACTGGTAAAGAATGTCGCGAGTATCCGCGATTCGCTGCCTCCGGACCAACGCGCAAACGTCGGCATTCTGGCCGGCAATTATGGTGAGCAGGGTGCGATCGAACTCCTTGGACGTGCGTACAAGTTGCCGGCACCCATCTCGATGACGAACTCGGCGTGGTTGCGCGGATACCCAACACCACCGCCATCCACACTGATCGTGGTGGGAAACTCAGCCGAGTGGGTGAATAAGAACTTCACCTCGTGCCGTCTCGCTGGTCATAACACCAATTCGGAAGGAGTCGACAACGAAGAGAGCCATGACCATCCAGACATTTTCGTCTGTGGCCCTCCTCGCCTGCCTTGGGCAGAGTTCTGGCAAACGCATCAACGATTCGGATAATCGGGCGAATAAAGCTGAGTCAAGGATCCCATGCTGGAGAGACTCTCCACCTTCAATCCTGATCTGCTATGTCAACCTGCCGGTCGTTCTGATCCTCCAAAGCAAGCATAGGTCTGCGAAAAACGTAGGCCTTACAAAAGCCATAACAGGAGTTCTGAAACATGGCAGAGGATCTCGCAGGTGTACGCGTTGCCGTATTGCTCACCGACGGAGTAGAAGAACCAGAGTTCGTAAAACCTAAAGAAGCTCTGGAGCAAGCCGGAGCACAGGTCACAGTGATCTCGCCGAAGGGCGGCGAGATTCAGGCATTTCAACATCACGACAAATCCAAGAAGTACAAAGCCGACAAAAGTCTTGACGAAGTTGATGCATCGCAATTCGACGCTCTCCTGCTTCCAGGAGGAGCACTCAATGCAGACGCACTCCGAGTTGTCCCAAAAGCGCAGCAGTTCGCAAGAGCCATCGACAGTGCAGCCAAACCCATCGCGGTGATCTGCCATGGGCCATGGCTGCTGGTCTCAACCGGCCTGGTGCGCGGCCGCAACGTCACCAGTTACCACACAATTCAGGACGACCTGCACAACGCCGGCGCTAACTGGCAAGATGCCGAGGTGCTGGTCGATCGCAACTGGGTCAGCAGCCGCAAGCCGGATGACATCCCGGCCTTCAATCGCGAGATGCTCAAGCTGTTTGCTGAAGCCGCAGCACGCAACCGCAAAGCCGCCTAATCATCTTCCGAGCAGAAAGGAGCTCTCATGAAAGCAGTCGTATTCCGCGGAGTCGGCGACATCCGGCTCGAAAACGTGCCGGAACCGGAAATTCAGAAACCAAATGATGCCATCGTTCGCCTTACCGCAAGTGCCATTTGTGGAACCGATCTTCACATGGTCCGCGGCACTATGGCCGGCATGAAGCCTGGAACCATTTTGGGACACGAAGGAGTGGGCATCGTGGAAGAAGTCGGTAGCGCTGTTCGCAACTTCAAGCCGGGGGATCGCGTCGTGATCCCTTCGACCATCGCTTGCGGAAATTGCTCATACTGCCGTGAGGGCTATTACTCCCAGTGCGATAAAGCCAATCCCAACGGACCCAACGCCGGAACCGCCTTCTTCGGTGGACCGCAATCGACCGGGCCCTTCGACGGACTTCAAGCCGAGTACGCTCGTGTTCCGTTTGCGAACGTAGGACTCGTGAAGGTTCCTGAGGAAGTCTCCGACGATCAGGCAATCCTCATCTCCGATATCGTGCCCACCGCCTGGATGGCTGCAGAGTTGGCTGAGATCTGCTCCGGCAGTACGGTGGCCGTCTTTGGATGCGGGCCCGTCGGGCAGTTCGTGATTGCCTGCGCCAAGCTGATGAATGCAGGTCGCATCTTTGCCATCGATGCCATTCAGTCGCGCCTGGAAATGGCGCAGGAGCAAGGTGCGGAGATTATCAACTACGACCAGGAAGATCCCGTTGAGGCGTTGAAGGGCTTTACTGGAGGCATCGGCGCAGATCGCGTCATCGATGCGGTCGGAGTTGATGCCAATCGTCCTCACCATGGTTCTGGCGCGATGAAAAGCTTAATGAAGGCGCCGAAGAATGCAGTCGAGCGCCGCATGGTTGCTCCGAAACGAGGCACCAGCAACGGGAATTGGCATCCGGGAGACGCCCCATCTCAGGTGCTGAGCTGGGCCACGGAAGCGATTGCCAAAGCGGGAACGCTGTCGATTATCGGTGTTTATCCCGAAACGGTGCAGAGCTTTCCGATCGGCGCGGCGATGGAGAAGAATCTCACTCTCAAAATGGGAAATTGCAACCATCGCAAATACATTTCCATGTTGCTCGACAAGGTCTTGACAGGCGTGCTCAATCCCGAAAAGGTCCTCACGCAAACCGAGCCGATGACCGGCGCGCTTGATGCCTACAAGGCTTTCGACACACGCCAGCCGGGCTGGATCAAAGTGGAATTAAAGCCCGCCGCCAGCATTGCGGCTTAGGCAAACACAATTATCCTTCGAGCAGACATCGTTGCAGCTCCGCCTTCCGCTCCGGGAGGCGGAGTTCTTTCAGCAGTTCGTAGATTACGGGCCGGGGGAGCGTTCGCGCGACTTGCATGACGATCGCTTCGGGAGCCTCCGGCCGGCGTAGAACAGCGAGCTGAATCTCTCGTCGCAGTGACCACTTGGTGTGCTCGACAACAATTTCGATCAGCGTACCCGCGCTCTCTGCAGCGCTGACGGCTTTCACAATGCCAGCTTCAGTCATACGCGGATTCTGCAGCGCGGCTTCGATCACCGTGCGCTCACTCTGAAGCAGCAATGCGCTTGCTATGCCTGCCGACGCACGACGCGCCATGTTGATGCGTTCGCCGAGAGAAATGGCTTCGAGCTTGTCGATCAGCAGTTGCTCAGCCACGAGCTTCAGATCGGCCGCTGCGGTTGGAGACAAAGCGACGTCCATCAGCTCGAATGCAAATAGGCGGCGCAGCACTGGAAGAGCGACATGACGAGGAACCCGCACATGCTGCACGAGCTTCAGCAACGTTTTTCGGCTCTTAATCGCAACCGGGTTGCGAGCTAATGCTTCGAACGCCGTGGGAGGAAGGTCGTTGCGGTGCAGCAAGCCTAAAGCCTGGTCCTCCTCAAGGCCTGCATGGCTGGCGGCCACCAGCAAATCCTCTGGGAAGACGCTCGCAATCAGTTCCGCCAGCGCAGCCGATGGGCGCGACACCGACAGCGGTTGTGCTTTGCCCTGAGCTGTGCCGAATCCGGTCATGTAGACGCATTCTATCGACCGGGGAACGGGAAGTCTCTACGGTATTACGCTTGGCTGCGCGCCATTGCCAGCGCTCCCATAACGGGATGCACCGGCTCAAGATTCACTTCGATACCGCGGCGCTCGGCGCGAATGGCGTTCGAAAACATCTGCCGTATCTGTGCGGAATGCGCAAAGACGCCTCCGGTAAGCGCAATCGGAATTTTCCCGTCTTCGTTCCACAATTTCCGGACCACGATGCGAGCAAGCTGTGCCAATTCGTTGGCAGCCGATGACAGAATCTCCCGCGCGAGCGCATCACCGGCGTCGGCGCATTGGAGAACCGCAGGAAGAAGCGCGGCAAAATCGGGTGGAGGATTGGAATTTGCCATCGCCACCACCTCTTCCCTGCCGCTCAACCGCCAAGCCTGCATGATCGCAGACAGCAGTTCGGTTGAGCGTCCCGCATCGTGCGCTCTCATCGATTGCGCGACCGCCGTCCTACCAATCCAGAACCCGGAACCTTCGTCAGAAATGATCGGACCCCATCCTCCGGCTCGCGCGCTCTCTCCCCGCTCGTTGATCCCCAAAACGTTCGAACCGGTTCCGGCAATCACCAGCACTCCAGGTCCGCCATTAAAGGCAGCATGATGCGCGATCGTGGTGTCGTTCACCAGGATCAGTTCCCCACCCACGAGTTGCGTCAGTGTGGCGCGAGTCCACTGGGTCACTTCGGGAATACTGGAGCCGGCCAACCCGATGCATGTGCGGGAAAATTGGTCAGGCCTGATATTGGCCTGCCTGCATGCGACATTAATTGCGGACTGCAGAGCCTCAGCGGCAGCTTTGTTTCCGACCTTCTTGATTTTGATGGTGCTGCCGACCGCCGACGCGAGCACACTGCGCTCGTCGCCGATTACGCATTCAGTTTTTGTACCGCCACCGTCAATCGCGAGAAAGTAGGACACGAATTAGTTGTATCACAAGTGCTCTATAGCTCTTACCGACCGATTCCACGGCTGAAGGCCGAAGGTACAAGCAGTGTCGATCCATTGCGGCATTGTCCAGCATCTGCCAGAGTTTGGCGGAGTAATATGTCAGCGGCAGAGTAATCCACGTCATAGTTACAGAGATGGAGTTTTCTCCTCAATTTGCGCCTAAGTTCGCCTGCCCGACCCAAGCGTTGTGATTTCCTATTGATTTCCATCCCAGACTGGGTGATGATGCGCTTACCTACCCCCACCCAGATCTTAACTACTCGATTACGAGAGCGAGCATGAAAGATATCTATGAAGTAATCCGTCAAAAAGAGGCTGATCTGCAGCGCATCCAGCATGAGATTGAAGCTCTGCGGATCAGTGCCAAGCTGCTGGAAGAGGTCGGACGCCCCGTTTCTGCCACGCCGGTGCAGGTATTCAGCGCCGCGGCAGGGGCCAAACCGCAAACTTCCACGCAGCCGGCGCCCTCTGCCAATGCGTGGGCAACAGCCAAGCAATTTCCGTAGACCGCGAGACGTTGAATGGCCACATCTGCCGAAGCAGCACATCTTCCCGATCTCAAGAACGAACGTCGCAGCGCCTGGCGAAAGGCTGTGCCGGCGCGCAGCCGTATTGAGCTCTCTCCGGGCCACGGCGCCTCGGCTCGCGACATCAGCGAAGGCGGCGTAAGCCTGTTTGGAAGGGCAGATCTGGATGTCGGCAGCGAGACCCAACTGCGCTTTATCCTGCCCGGTTCCGACACGCAGATCGAAGCCTCAGGCGTAGTCGCCTGGAGTGACGAGCTGGCAACCGGCATCCGTTTCATACACATCAACATCGACTCGCTCACCGCACTTCAGAGCTGGCTCGAGAGCTCGCCTGAGCACGAGGACGACTCCGCGAACCTGCGCGCCGACGCGGTACTGGCAGCCAAAGTCGCCTGCCTGCGTGAGATCGCCGATCTTCAGGCGCAGATCTCCTCCAACGATCTCGATTCCGATGCCGCTCTCGCGCTGATCGTGCGCCGTCTCGCCGAACTCACACGCGCGACTGGGTCTGCCATCGCCTTGCGCGATGGGCAACAAGTAGTCTGCCGTGCGTCATACGGCAATGCGCCCGATGTGGGCGTGCAGCTCTCGCAATCATCGCTCTCCGGCGAGTGCTTGCGCACTGCCAACGTCGTCTTGTTGCGCGATTCAGAAACCGATCCGCGAGTAGATGCCGCTATCTGTCGTCAGCTGAATTTCCGTTCGCTGCTCATTGTTCCGGTGCTCTCCAATGGAAAGCCGGCCGGAATCGCCGAAGTGCTCTCTGCCAATCCGGGAAATTTCGAAGGCACCGACATTCTCGTAGTCAGCTTCATCGCCGACCTTATCGCCGGCGTCGCGGTGCCTGCAGAGCAGAGCGAAGCTGCGCCTGTTGAGCGCCGTACCAGCTTCGATCCATTGGTTGAGCCCGATCTGCCGACTCCGCAAATCGCGATGGAGGTCCCGATTCCCGCGGCTCCCGTCGCAACTCCGGTCCCAGTAGTGAGAGAAGTTCAGCCCGCGATTGCGCATGCGCGAGAGGTCTCGATTCCTGCGCCGATGTCGATGCCGGTTCGATCCATACCGGCATCTTCGACCGCATCCGCTCCGCAACCCGCGCGCCCTACGGTGCCGGCCCATGCGCCCGAATTTCACGAGGAAACACATCCGATCACCCCTGCTACGGATCAGCAGCGGCGGGTATATTTCGCCATAGCTCTGGTCGCGATTCTGCTGATTGTGATTGCGACATTCACGATCATGCGCCTCCGCAAGCCTGCGCAAAGCCCGCGGCTTGCGCCCAGCACAACTGCCACGACAACTTTAGGCCCTGCGACATCAGCAATCACGCAACCCACGTCAACTGTGGTGGTGGAAGCTCCTAAGAGCGAGCCGAAGAAACCCAGCCCTGCTCCAACCCACTCAGCCAAGATCTCCTCAGATTCCCATAATGAACCAGCAACACAGGAGGTCGCCGTTCGCGAGACCACGCAGACACCCTCCCCCAGCGATGCTCCACCCCCCGCGCCTTCTCTCGGCCAACTCTCAGCCGCATCGTCTGCGAATCTGGCCGCCGCGATCGTCGCCACCAACACCCCAACGCCTGGGCTGACACTGCCCCAATCGCGCGGCGTAATTGAAGGAAAACTGATCCGGAAGGTACTGCCACAGTATCCCGAAATGGCACGACGTGCCGGCGTAGGCGGCGATATTGTCCTGAGCGCCACGATCGGCACCGACGGAAAGCTGAAGAACATTCGCGTCGTCAGTGGCAGCCCATTGCTACGGGAAGCAGCCGTCTCGGCAGCTAAGCAATGGCGCTATTCCCCATATCTGCTGGGTGGAAAGCCCGTCGAAACCGATACCCATATCACCATCAGTTTCAAGCATTAATCGTAGCTTGTCGCAAGCTGTACAGCACAGATACGAAGCTCCTTAAAGAGACGGCGCATCAAGCCTGAGTTAATCCAGACTGGCTCCTTCGCCGCTGCCATCTAAAGCTTCATTTCCATAAACACGTTGGCGCGAGCATACGGCGATGGGATTACCTGGTCGGGCGAAACGTGCTCGAAGCCGACGGACTCATAGAGGTGAATCGCATTTGCCAGCTTACGATTGGTTTCCAGATATAAGCGCGAGGCACCCAATCTTCTGGCTTCGCTAATTGCATACTGGAGCAGTTTGCGACCAATTCCCTTCCCACGCAGATGTTCGGAAACTGCCATTTTGGCGAGCTCAAATCCCTCCGGCTCCATCGGTAGCAGGGCGCCGCAACCCACCGCCACTTCACCGGCCATCGCCATCAATAGCTGCCCGCCAAGTCGGAGGACGTTGTGCACGGGATCGTTCAAAACCTTACGATCCGCTTCCTCGATGATGAAGTATTTGGCAATCCACGCCTCGTTTAATTCCCGGAATGCAACTTCATCCCCGGCCTGAAATGGGCGGATCACCACCTCGGAAAATCCGGCGATCTGATCGGTATTCGTTACACCTGAACCCGAATGGCTATCTTGTACTGACGTTTCCATATCATGAAATCTACTGTTCGCTGATCCATATGTCCAATATCTTGTTGGTTGCGATTGATATATATTTCGTATTATTGAGCAGGGCAATCAGCCTCACTGGATCTCCGTGTCCGATATCGAACTTCGACATCTTCGTTATTTCGTGGCGGTGGCCGAGGAGCTGCATTTTGGCCGTGCAGCGGAGCGTCTGCATTTGGCTCAACCACCTTTGTCGCAACAGATTCGCAAGCTAGAAGAGATCGTTGGACATCCTCTGCTCACAAGGACCTCTCGCGCGGTAAAGCTCACGAGCGCAGGTGAGAGCTTCCTCAATCACGCACGCCGCACTCTCCGCAAAGTTGAAGACGATCTGGAAGAAGCTCGCAGCATAGGCCGCGGCGAAGTTGGATTTCTCAAAGTCGGCTTCATCGGATCGAGCATGCTCACCCGGTTACCGGCTGTGCTTGGTCGCTATCGCGCGCAGTTTCCCAAAGTGAACCTGCAGTTACGCGAGTTCCACACTTCGGGTGTGATCGACGGATTGCTCGAAAGTACGCTCGATGTCGGTTTTCTCCGCGACAGCGGACCCGTCGAAGGCCTCAAGGTTGAACTACTGTTTTCCGAACCATTCATCGCGGTAGTTCCCAGCAGGCATCTGCTGGCGCGCCGCAAGACGCTATCTGGCGCCGAGTTGCGCGATGAGCCTTTTGTTTTCTTCAGCCCGCTGGCAAGTCAGCGCGCCTACGAAAAAACCGTTTCTATCTGCGAAGCGCACGGGTACCACCCGCAGGTTGTTCAGGAAGCGCCACAATGGCTGACGATTCTGCGCCTGGTCGGCGCGGGGCTCGGAGTGACCATCGCCCCAGCTTGCGTCCAGCGCATCGCCACACCCGACGTCTCATGCAAGAGGCTGACGTTCTCGCCGGCCGGAAATCGCGTGTCCAGCGACATCGAACTCGCCGTTCGAGTCGACGAGAGCCGAGCCATCCTTAAGACTTTTTGCACTCTGGTGCGAAGCAATCTCGCGCAGCGCATGTTTCAACCTTAGGCGGCTCGCTTCAAGCAAGGCATGGGGCGAGCAAAGCAGGATCGCTGATTTGGGAATCGTCAAATATAAGACCGAGTGCTGAATGCGCTTTTTGCTGTTTCCATTGATTTGTTTTTTAGCCGGGTGCCCGGGACCGGAAACCAGTAGCTATTGCCGCGCCGTTAAGCTTCGAGGCTTCGCGGCTTCAGACCTGCGCAGCTTCTGTTCCGAATCCCTCAACTGCCCGTCCAGCTTGAACGCGAACTCGGCGATCGAGTGTCCCGTAATGGGATTCCACGTTGGGAACAGGTTGTACCTGATCTGCCGAATCGTTGGCGACCTCCGTCGCGGAGGAACGAACAGACTCACAATGGACCGGAGAAAGGCCAGAATCTCTCCGCGCTCAAAGATGCGGTCGATATCGAGCTGCTGGACATTCACTTCGCGAACACTCTTCCGTACGCTGTAAAAGCCGGTTACCGGCGAGGGATCGATGGCGTACACCTTCTCAACCCGCGGCACCGCGTAGGTGATCGGCAGAGAGTAAGCAAATTCCTGCGCCAGACCTCCGCCGAGCGAGTGTCCAGTGGAGAACAGGTGGACGTGCTCCACCGGCGGCCATCCCGCCTCGTGCACCTTCTCCGCATACTCTTGCTCGAATGCCCGGCCAAATGTCTTCACGATCACCGTGTACTCATCGTCCTGGTGAGGGAAAAACCAGCGCAGATTCGCTTTCCAGTCCTTGATATTGGTAAAGACAGTTCCACCGAAAGCGACGGCAATCTTCTTCTCCTCGACATGCCACCAAACCTCGGCACGCAGATGCACTTTCTGGATTTGAGCATGCAGCGCGGAGCCGCCGAAATCCGGCCATCTCGCCCAGCCGCGCTGCTGGAGAGCAGAGTCCGGATCAAGCGACACGCCGGCTTTCACTTGCTTCGCATCCGGCTTGCGCTCATAAGCGGCCTGACTGAGCAAAGCAAACGGCAGGTCCTCGCGACCGATCCTCTCGAGCGGCTCCGGCGCCCCAAACATGCGCTGACCAGGACCACGAACCACAACCTCATCAGGCCTCTGCCGAAATGCCGGCCGCATCGCCACCCGCAGAAAGGCCAATACACCGATGACAGCGAGGATCGTAAGCACGGTTAAAAGCAAGCTCACGGCGAGATCCCCCACAAAGCTGCGAAGCTTCTAAGTTGCTGAGCAAGACTAGCACGCAAGAAAGGAACCAGAAAAAGGAGTCTGACCGGCGGAGAGAGGTTTCTGTCATAATCTCAACGCATGTGGGATTCGATCACTCACGTCCTTTCGCGTGTCCTCACGATCGCCTGGTTCGCAGGTGCGGTGCTGATGATCCTCACGATTCCAGCTTGCGCCGTGAAGATCTTTTCGGCGCTGTGGGAAGGTAATGACGAAGAGGATCAGGCGGTGTACGAGGGCGTGCGCAAGAAGTGATTCTGCTTATCGGATCCAGTGGTGCTGCAGCGATGCGCGGATCGCGTTGCCGATAAAGATGAAACATCCGAGCGCGGCGCCAAGTGCCCAGAGAGATCCGATGATCTTCCCCAAGGCTAGTGTCAGGCGATGGTACGGCTTGAGGTACGGATTGAACTGATCCCAAAAACCGGCCGGATTGCGAAAGATACACACGCCTGTCAGCAGAACGGTGAAACAGATCGCGCTAAAGACCACGTTCATCAGCGCTCCCGCTCGAAAAAGCTCATCGAAGCTCACCACTCCAGTTCAATCCGAGCGCAATAAGTGTTTGATCAGCGCAAGATAAAGAATTCGTAAAGGACGAGCTGAGAGTGGCCAGAGCGCCAGGCAGCGCGGGAATATTGCTGCCGTGCTTAGAAGCTCAGAAATAAAAAGGGGCCAGCCCGAATTTGCATTCAGGATGGCCCTTCCGGGGCTTCCTCGGGGTGTCGAGGAAGACTTACCGGCTGTTGGGGGCAGCCGGGGTAACGTTTTGCGCCGAGGTGTCGCCCTGCACGTTAGTCATGAGCTGGACATCGACACGGCGATTCTTCGCGCGTCCTTCTGACGATTTGTTGCTGGCAACTTCTTTGTCCTCGCCAAGCCCTGCGACGTAGATCTTGTAGGCCGGAACGTTGTACTGCGTCGCGAGATACTGCACCACTGCTGCGGCGCGCATCTGGCTGAGCTTGTAGTTGTACTGTGCACTGCCTACGGAATCGGTTCCACCGTACAGCTGGACCACGTATCCCTTAGTATTTGGAATGTCATTACCAAGCTGATCGAGCGCTTCCTTGGCTTTCTTGCTGAGCACTGCGCTGTTAAAGGCAAAGTGAACTGACGTTTCTGCGACCGGACGATAATTGTCGAGGTTGGCAACAGTGTTGGTGAGCACATCGACTCTGCCTGCGGTCTGATTCGCTGCTTGCTGCGCTTGGTCGGCAGCCTGTCCGGCAGCCTGAGCTTTCTGATCGACGGCGGCGGTTTTCGCGTTTACGCCAGCGATTCCCTGCTGCGCACGGGTGTCGACATCTCGGATGTCGCGTGAGTTCTTCGCGGTGAGGTCATCGAGTTCGTTGGTTTTGTTGATGATGGGCGCAGTCTCGTTGCGCACATACTTCTTGGTGGAGCAGCCTGCGCTTAGCAGCATGGCCGCGCCCGTGATTCCGACAATGAATAAGCGGTTCATTTCTCTTTCAATCTCCTTAACCCCTGCAGCCCCGGACCTTCAGCTTTGGGGGGACGAAATGGTTCGTCAACGCACGCTGACAAACTTCTCGCATTGTCCAAGAGCAACGGTGCTGCCAATCATGAGTAAGCTGTGCGGGAGTGCGGACTGCGTGTTTTCAGCAGGTTAGCGCGAGGAAATCAGCAGCAACTCTGGGCAACTCTGGTGCGAGCAGCGCGGAAATGCTTCAGCCATAGAATTTTTACTCGGCACATGTTGGCGTGTTTCGAGCGGCAGCTCTGGCTCGACCGACTCGCCAGTGTGGCCTCAGCCCTCCCGCCGCTTGGCTTCGGCATCTTTTGTGGTTGCTCCACTTTGTCCAAAGATCCAGGCCGGCTGAGCCGCACTGGATGAATCTACAACAGAACTTCTTGGGAGGAGAGACCCTATGCGCATTACCCGCGCTTTCGCATTACTCGCAATTCTTGCGGCGGTGTTCACCATCGCCTGCTCGCAACAAAAGGCCAATGCCCCGGATGTGAGCGATCAAATTAAAGACTCGCTCAAAGCCAATAACCTGAGCGACGTGAAGGTCAACGAAGATCGCGACAAGGGCGTGATCACCCTCTCCGGCGACGTGAAAGATGAGCAGGCCAAGGCACAAGCGGAAGACATCGCCAAGCAGAACGCCGGCGGTCTGATCGTAGCCAATGAAATCGGTGTCCGTCCTGCTGGAGCCGAGGGGGAAGCGAATAAAGTCGACAATAACCTGGATAAAGGAATTGAAGATAACCTTCGCGCCGCGATTACAGCAAAGGGCATGGACAACCAGCACATCCGCTTCGACTCGAAGAATGGCGTCGTCACTTTGAAGGGCGACGTGGATAGTGCCGGTCAGCGGCAGGCTGCGGAAAAGATGGCTGCCGGAATTCCCAACGTGTCGCAGGTCGTCAACGAACTGCAAGTTAAAGGAGCGAAAAAGAACCGCCGTCAGGCAGCTTCTTCGGGCGAATAAGTCGCACAAACTCAGGCTCGGATACGAATGCCGTTCTGGAAATTCCCAGAACGGCATTTATCAGTGTTGAATTACCGAAGTCCGCCAGCGATTACAAGCGTTTCTCCCGTGATCCAGGACGCGTCACTCGACGCGAAGAATACCGCTGCAGGAGCAATGTCCTCTACCTCGCCGACTCGGCCAAGCGGAGTTTGAGCTTCGACCTGCTTGCGGAAGTCGCCGTTGGAAAATCCCGCAGCATGAACGCCCTCGGTCAGCACCATTCCAGGATTGATCGCGTTCACCCGAATCTTTCGAGGCCCCAGTTCTTTGGCGAGCGTTCTGGTGACAGCGTCCACCGCACCTTTTGTGCCCGTATACACCGCCGAGTTGGGTGGAGTGAACGTGCTCACAGCTGAACTGATGTTGATGATGCTGCCGCCTTCGGAACCAAAATAACTTGCGGCTTCTTTCGATGCGAGAACTAGTCCGAGGACGTTGAGGTCGAATTGCTTATGAAACTGCTCCTCGGTCACTCCTTCGAGGGGCGCAAGTTCATAAACGCCGGCATTATTCACGAGAATGTCGACGCGTCCGAATGCCTTCTTCGCTTCCGCAAACAGCCGTTCGATCTCCTTCTGCCTCGAAACATTCGCCTGTACGGCGACCGCCTGCCCGCCGGCCGCTTTAATTTCGCTGACTACGCGGTCAGCACCTTCTTTACTGCTGGAATAATTCACCGCCACCGCGGCTCCCTCGGCAGCCAGGCTCTTTGCTATCGCGGCGCCAATTCCCTTTGACGCTCCGGTGACGATCGCAACTTTCCCTGCTAGCTTCTTTGCCATAATTTCCTCCTTTGCTCTTGCGAGCCGTTCTGTACTTCGCAGTACAGATGTAGCCACCCTGTGGAAAGCTTCACTTTCTGACTGATCGGTACAAAACTGATTAGAATGAGTAATGTGGTGAAGAAACACAAAACGGCAGAGCTGGGCCGTCCGCGGTCGTTTGATCTGGACACGGCGCTCGATCGCGCGCTGCGGGTTTTTTGGAGAAAAGGGTATGAGGGAACTTCCCTTTCGGACCTGACGCGTGCCATGCGCATCAATCGTCCTAGCCTCTATGCGGCCTTCGGCGATAAGGAGTCTCTCTTTCGGAAGGCTTTGGACCGCTACATGGTTCGGGAGACGCGTTATTGGCAGAAGGCGATCGACGCGCCGACCGTCCGGGAATTTGTAGAGAAGTTGCTGCGGGGTGCTGCCGAGGCCATGTCACGCGCGGGCAGTCCGCGTGGATGCCTCCTGGTGCAGGGCGCACTCACCTGCAGCGCCGAAGCCGAGTCAGTTCGTAGAGAACTGAGCGCTCGACGGCAGGCGGGCGAAGCCGCCATCCGCGGTCGTTTGAAACTTGCAAAGAAGGAAGGCGATCTGCCCGCGGGAGCCGATCCAGGCACTCTCGCACGATACCTCACGACGGTTATGCAAGGAATGGCGGTACAGGCCGCGGGAGGCGCCAATCGGACAGAACTGCGGCGCGTTGCAGACACCGCGCTGAAATCCTGGTTTGGTCTAATCTCCTCGTAATTCCAAACACCGCCAGATCCGCCAAAACCGTCAAAGTGAATAGTGACCAGTTGATCAATATTGACCTGCAGTCATTTTCGTACTATTCTCTGGTTGAAAATTGACCGTTGGTCATTATGCTGCAACATCACACGAATCACTCTGAAAACAACGGCCGCCGCGAACGGCGGCGGCAGGAGACCCACGCCCGCATTTTCGAGAGTGCTATGCGATTGTTTGCAGAGCGTGGATTCGCAAACACTCCTGTCGAGGACATCACCGAAGCTGCCGACGTCGCCAAAGGAACGTTCTTCAACTACTTCCCTACCAAGGAAGCGATTCTCGAGGCTCTGGCCGAACGGCAGCTTGGGGTGGTGAAAGCCGCTGAGGAGCGGGCATGCACGGCTGCGAGCGTCCGACCCATACTTCTCGAAATGATTCACGGCCTTGCGGAAAGGCCGTCGCGGAGCCAGCTTCTTCTGCGCAGCTTGATGGGCGTTGCCATGACGCACAATTCCTTGTCGAGTTTTCTCGCGCGCGTTCTGGAGGGGGGACGCGGACACGTCTCCGGGATCATGCGTCGCGGACAAGAGCTTCGAGAATTGCGCAGCGATCTTGAGCCTATTGAACTGGCGCGCGTACTGCAGCACTGCATCTTTGGGACTCTCATGATTTGGTCTTTGAGCAAGCCGAAAGACCTGGATAAGTGGCTCGATCTCACCTTTGAAACCTTCTGGCGCGGAGTCGCAGCCGAATCGGGATCGATTTCGGCATCCGCGCCTCGCTCTGCACGCAAGGAGAAGTCGCTATGA
The DNA here is from genome assembly GCA_035277605.1 of Terriglobales bacterium. Classification (GTDB taxonomy): domain Bacteria; phylum Acidobacteriota; class Terriglobia; order Terriglobales; family Acidobacteriaceae; genus Gp1-AA112. The sequence goes on from DATEKE010000237.1 coordinate 46,717, forward strand.
AACGCTGGGCAGCCATTGCAATTGTTGTGGGAATCGCGCTGGCGAGCATCGGCATGCGTTCGTGGTTCTCGCGCGATAGCAGCATCACTGCCTCGGGCACGCTCGAAGCTCGCAACGTGAATGTCGGCTCCAAAGTGGGAGGACGCGTCGCCAAGGTGAATGTTCTCGAAGGCGATCACGTCAAGCCGGGACAGGTGCTGCTCGCGTTTGAAGATTCCGAATTAAATGCGCGTTTGCTCTCGGCGCGCGGCAAGTACGAAGAAGCCAAAGCCAATTACCAGAAGATGCTGCACGGCTCGCGTCCGGAGGACATCGCCGAGGCGCGCGCGAATTCGCAGTACCAAGAGCATCTTGCTGACACCCATCGCGCCGATGTCGAGCGAGCGCAGTCGGACTTGGGCAACGCTGAAGTGAACTATCGCCGCGCACAGGAGTTGGCGCGCAGCGGAGTAGTTTCGAAACAGTTTCTCGACGATGCCGAAAATCGTTACCGCTCTGCGCAAGCGATCCTGGCATCGGCACAGCAGGCAGTCGCCGCCTCGCAGGGCAGCATCGGCGCTTCGGAAGCTGCAAAGAAACGCGCCGAGCGCGGGTTCCGTCCGGAAGAGATCGCAGCGGCCAAGGCACTGATGCTAGCTGCCGAAGGGGATCTGAGAGAAGCCGAGTCGCAATGGAACGAGCGCGAAGTGAAGTCGCCGACCAGCGCCGTAGTCGAAGCCATGGACATTCGTCCCGGCGATCTGCTCCCGGCCAGCAGCACGGTCGCGAAGCTGCTCGAGAGTGACCAGCTCTTTGTTGTCGTTTATGTTCCACAAAACCTCATTGGCCGCGTCCATCTCGGCCAGGAGGCTGAAGTCCGAGTCGATGCTTTCGACAAGCCCTTCGGTGCCAAAGTGGAACAGATCCGTCAGCAGGCGGAGTTTCTTCCTCGCAATGTTCAGACGAAGGATGAGCGCGAGCATCAGGTGGTCGGCGTGAAGCTGCGCGTCGAAAATCCTGAATCGCGCTTGCGCGCCGGAATCAACGCTGATGTGAAGTTTCTGGAGACGAAGTGATGCCGGCGATCATCGCGGAAAATCTCGTTCGCAGGTTCGGAGAATTTACGGCTGTCGATGGCATTAGCTTCGAGGTGCAGCAAGGTGAAGTTTTCGGTTTTCTCGGTCCCAACGGCAGCGGCAAGACCACGGTCATCAAGATGCTCACCGGGATTCTCCCGCTCACCTCAGGACGCGGTGTAGTGGATGGTATCGACGTCTCTGTCGATCCCGATGGGGTCAAGCAGCGCATTGGCTACATGAGCCAGAAGTTTTCTTTATATGACGACCTCACTGTGATCGAAAACTTGCGCTTCTATGCACAGATTTATGGCCTCAAAGGCAAAGAAGCAGAGCAGAAGATCGAGCAGACCATGCACCAGAATGCCATTGAGCCATACCAGGATCGATCCGCAGGAAAGCTTTCCGGAGGATGGAAGCAGCGGCTCGCGTTGAGCTGCGCCATGATGCACGGGCCGAAGATTCTTTATCTCGACGAGCCCACGGCCGGTATCGATCCGGTTGCACGACGCAAGCTTTGGGATTTGCTCTTCGAACTCAGTGGGCAGGGCATCACGTTCTTTGTGACGACGCATTACATGGACGAAGCCGAGCGATGCTCGCATCTCGCTTACATCTACTACGGCAAGCTCATCGCCGATGGCACGCCGGATACGCTGCGTGAGATTCCCGAGGTCTCGCCTGCCGGCACGCAACGTTTTGAAATCACTACGAAAGACGTGACCACTGCTCTTCGCCGAGCCCGCACCTTGCCTTTCATGCGCAGTGCGACGATCTTCGGGCGCTCGATTCACGCATTGATGCAGGACACGATTACGCAAACTGAACTGCTGCGAGAACTCGAGAACGTGGGCGTTCATGCCGATGAGATTCGGCCCCTGCTGCCGGACTTGGAAGACGTGTTTGTTGAGCTGACCTATCGCAAGCAGGCAGAGATGGAGGACGGCAGCAAATTCGCAACTGGGTAGAGAGGGCATGCCCGCTGCTACCGATGTTCAACTACGCTGTACAGAGAGCCTTCTTATGAGTTCCGCACTAGAAGCAACAATGCAAATTCCCGAAACAGAAACCCACGTCGCATGGAGCAATAATCCCTTTCGCGGATTTCGCGCCATCTTCTACAAGGAATCGCTGCATCTGCGCCGAGACTCCATGGCAATCATGTTTGCGTTGCTCATTCCCATTGTGGAAATGATCATTCTGGGTGCAGCCATCGACACCAACGTCCGACAGGTGAAAACCGTTGTCTTCGATCAGAGCGGACTCATGGAGCATGCCAGCGACGTCGAAGGCAGTCAGAGCAGCCGGGCCCTGCTTGATCGCTTCCGCAGCTCTGACACATTCAATATTTACAAGTATGCGTATTCCGACGCTGAACTCAATCATGAGATGGTCGCCGGTCGCGCCAAAGTGGGAATCAAGATTCCTTACGACTTTGACCGTCAACTGCTGCGCGGTGGTACCGCACAAGTAATGGTCCTGGTCGATGGCTCGGATTCGTCAGTCGCTGGTCAAACTCTGAACGTGGCATCCGCGATTGGTTTGGATGAATCCCTGCGACGCATGCTGCCGGCAGGCAAACAGCCGGCTATCGATATTCGCCCGAAAATCATGTTCAACCCGGATTCGCGCTCTCCGAATTTTTTCCTTCCCGGATTGATGACTGTTTTGCTGCTCTTTGTTACGACAATGCTCACGGCGTTCTCGATCGTGCGGGAAAAAGAGCGCGGCACGCTGGAGCAGCTCTTCGTAACACCGGTTCGTCCGCTTGGGCTGATGATGGGCAAGATCATGCCTTACTTCGGCCTGGCCATGATTGAAATGCTGATGATCCTTGCCTTTATGCGCATAGCCTTCCGCGTGCCGATTCACGGCAATGTGCTCCTGCTGCTCGTACTCGGGACGTGCTACATGTTTACCCACCTGTCGCTTGGCATGCTGATCTCGTCGAAAGCCAATTCCCAAAATGACGCCATGCAGCGCTCGATGGGAATCATGTTGCCGAGCATCTTTCTCTCCGGCTACATCTTCCCTCTCGACAATATGCCGTGGATTTTCTATCTGATGAGCTTCTTCGTTCCCGCGACGTACATGATGAACATCTCGCGCGGCATCATCCTGCGTGGAGCTGGCTTTGCTGACCTGTGGGTGAATGCGGCAGCTCTTCTGCTGATGGGAGTTGTTGCCCTCGCGATCGCCGCGAGAAACTTCAAGAAGATGATTGTGTGAAGAACAGCTACGGAGCTACGGAGCTGCGAAGCCTCGTAGCCTCGAAGCTGAACTGTCGACTATCTGACCACGCGTACGAGGTCCAACTCAGTGCGGAAGGGGCGGAGGAGCGCTGGACATCTGCGGTGCGAGAAGCTCATCTGCTCTTTCATCGGCCCGCTTGTGGATGGACACGACCGTCGCGAACTCCTTATCGGCTTCGGCTTTCTTTCCAGTCGCTTGAAAGATTCGCCCCAGGCGGTAGTGCGCATCCGGCTGCGACGGATCGAGCTGAACTGCACGCTTGAGTGCTGCGATCGCCTCGTCGTATTTCTTCTGCTCGTTGTACACGACACCAAGATCGATGTAGGCAAACCGAATGTCGTTCTTCAGAGCGACGGCTTTCTTGAGCAACTCGATTGCCGCGTCAGGATTTTTGTTCTTCATCTCAATGTCGCCGAGGTAGGCAATCGCCTGTGCGTTCTTCGGATCGACGTCCAGTTCATTTTGGAACTCGGCTTTGGCTTCCTCATACTTGTGCGATTTCCAATAGAGATAGCCCAGCCCAAAATGGACATTGGGCTCGCGCGGTGAAACGCGCGCTGCCGTTTTAAATTCTGCGAGCGCGTCGGGCGTGCGACTCAGACCATCAAGCGCTTCGCCCATCAGCATGTGCGCAGCAGCGGAGTCAGGCTGCGTCTGGAGGATGCGTCTGAAACCATCGAGGGCGCACGAATATCTCTTAGCCCAAAGGCAACTCTGGGCCAGCATCTGCTGAAGTTCAGGGTTGTCGGGATCGGCCTTCGCTGCGATCTGAAGATGGTCTGCGGCCTTAGCGAAGTCCTTCGCGCCGTAATAGCTCAATCCCAGCAAAATTCGCGCTTGCTCGTTGTTTGAGTCTGCCTCAAGGGCTGTGGTTAGAGGCGAAACAGCGGCACGAAAGTTCCCAAGCTTAAACTCCGCCAACCCCAGGTTCATTTGAATGCCGGGGAGTTTCGGATTCAGTTTCAGTGCCCGCCGATATGCCGATGCCGCCTCGGAGTACTTCTGCTCGCGCGCAAGATCCACACCCATACTGGCGAATGCAGCCGCGTCCGCCGGATTCCTCTCGGTTACGGATTGCCACACCTGAACCGCCTCGCCCCATTTTCCCTGCTGCTCAAAGGCAATCGCGTCACTCGGACTGGCATTCTGGGCATAGGCTGCCGCGCAAAGGACCAATCCTGGAAAGAACTTGAGAAAAGGTGAGCGCATCTAGGACTTCACAGTAATCGTACACGGACAGTGCTCGACGGACTGTGTTTGCCGTTGGAGATGTTCACGCAAAAAAATTCCCCGCTCGCCGAGTGCTTCTTGCGAGCGGGGTTGCGTGCGTGTCAAAAATCGACTTCTAAAAGACTAGCTTCGCTCCAAGTTGGAATACTCTCGGATCGAACGTTGACGTGACCTGGCCAAACGTACTCGAAGTGGTGCTGGAATCGACGTTTCTAAACTGCGTGTGATTCCAGACGTTGAAGGCATCGGCTCGGAACTGGAACATGCTCCCGCGTGACTCGCTGAACACAAAGTTCTTGAAGAAGGAGAGATTCCAGTTGTCGCGTCCCGGACCCCTGAGGGCATCGAAACCGAGATTGCCCCATGTGCCTGCCGCAGGAGTGCCGAACGCATTGGTAGTGAACCACTGCGTCGCGGTTTGCGGATAGCTAACCGTGCCGGTAAGGTTCGGGCGATTGGTGCAGGTCCCCAATGGAATATTGCAAACGCTGTTGCTTCCGCCGACCGTGACGTTCAGCGGCAGTCCAGATTCCATTGTGACAATCCCGGACAGCTCCCACCCTCCAAGAGCAGTCTTGAGAAGTCCCTTATCGCTGTTCTTCAGGAATGGAAGCTGGTAATCGAAGTTAAAGAAAACTACGTGAGTTCTGTCCAGGATCGAAGGCCCTAAATCGTACTTCCATCCAAGGTATGGGTTCGATACGTTTGCCAGATCACCGCCGCTGCCGCCGGTGGTCGGATCGACGGAGCGCGCAAGCGTATAGCCGACCTGAAGCATCAAATCACTCCTCACGTTCCCGTGTACATCAACTTGGAGCGAGTTGTAGTGACCATTTGCCTCGTTTTCCGAAAGCTTCAGGTTACGGAAACCCTGGAAGGGCAGCAACGTGTTATACGCGTTATTGTTCGCCTGCAAACTGGGAAGCAGGCTTATGTTCGGCAAATTGATGTCCCGGTAGTCGTTCTGATGACGTGACTGGCTGCCCACATACGAAGCAGCCAAGACCGCTTTGCTGCCCAACGCATGCTGCATTCCGAAACTGTACTGATACGTCACCGGAGCTTTGTAGTCGTCTTTGGCGATACCTGTAATGCTGGGTACCACAATCGGTAGCCCCGCGATAGCGTTTCCAGATTGGATATTCGTCTTTGGATTGGAGAGGAATACGTTGTTCAAACCGGCGCTGGCACTGAACGGGACGTTTGTACCGCCGTTGTACATGTCGTTGCCTTGTACGCGCTCATACATCGCTCCGAAGCCGCCGCGCAGCACCGTAGTTCCCTTGCCGGTTAGATCGTAGGCGAATCCAACGCGAGGACCGAACTCAGCCCAGTGATCAGCCACCATTCCTTTCGGAACACCAGCCTGACCGGCAATTCCAATGCCGTTCAGATAGAACTGAACGCCCTGCAGGATCGGATTCGGACTGGTTCCCAAACCGGGACTTGCTGCAGCACAGCCCGTGGGATTGCCCGGCCCGGCACAAATCTGCGTCCCATTCGCATTGGCAAACAAGGGCGCCTTTGACGGGTCGTAGAGATTGGGATAGAAGTTCGACATGCGATTGTTGGCTTCATACGTGTGCGGAGCACCATCCCAACGAAGTCCCAAGTTCAGGGTCAGGCGACTCGTCGTCCTCCAGTTGTCCTGAACGTAAGCAGCCCAGGAGACGTTGTTCCAATAGCCATTGTCGTGTACCGCATCTTCCGAGTAGGAGTTCGAGTACCCCAGCAGGAAATCGGCAAAGTCATTTCCCGTGTAGGAGCCGTTGAACTGAAAATTACCCTGCGTTGACGCAAATACATCCTGAATCTTCTTGTAAAGCGCCCAACTCCCGCCATACTTCACAGAGTGTTTGCCGGACGACCAGGAGACATCATCGCGAATCTGATAGTCATCGGCCTTATTTACCCATGGCTCCCAAGAGACCGTGGCGTTAGTTCCGGTCGAGCCACTCAACTGAATTGATGGAATTCGGTTAAGCGCGTTCGGACCTGGAAAGACGCGGTTGAAAACAAACCCTGACGGGGCCGTAAAAGCCCCCTTAGGAGTGATGTTGATGCGATTGCCGTTGTAGTTAAACGCGATTTCGTTCAGCAGATGCGGATTGATCATATGCGTCGCGTGAACGACAGCGCTGTACGAAGGATTGTTAAAAGTGTTGCTGATTGTCGGAACGTTGTCACCGCTCCATTGTGTGGTGCCGAATCCTTGCGAAATCTGCTCTGCGACAAAGTGGCCAAAGATCTGGAACTTGTCACTGAAATTGTGATCAACGCGGGTAATTTCTTCCCTCACGTTCGTCGGGACGTTGTTACCTCCGATGAACTGATTACCGCTGGTCGGAGCCGGGAAAATTCCAGCTTTCAGCAGAAGCTGCGCGTTCGCATCGAGTAATGCGGCCGGAATGGTGTTCTGAGGAAACGGTTGTCCCGGTGTTAGTCCGAGCGACGCATACTTCGCCTGCAGTGCCGGTGAGAGTTGGCTGGCGGAGGGCACGTTGATCGTGGTTGGGAACACGCCCCCATACGTACTCGTCAAAGGTACCGTCTGCTTCAAGGTTTGACCTTGAATCAGGCTGCGCCATTCCATGTTATAGAAGAAAAATGTCTTATTGTGATCGCTGTTGTACAGCTTGCCGAGAGTTACGGGACCGCCAACATTAAAACCGTAGGTGTTGAAGCGTAGCTTGGCAACAGGACTAGGCTGCCTGTTGAAGTAGGTGCGGGCATCCAGGGCGTCGTTGCGGTCGTACTCCCAAGCCGAGGCGTGCAGTTTCTTGGTTCCGGATTTAAGAACCGTAGTCATCGTTGCGGCCGATGACAAGCCATACTCGGCGCTATAGTTCGAAGTCAGAATGCGGAACTCAGACATGGACTCCAGAGAGGGCATCACGCTGAAGTTGCCTGAGCCTCCGCGATCAAGATCTTCGCCGCCGTCCATTAGATAAATGTTGTGGCCCATGCGCTGACCGTTGAAGCTGACGTTCGCATCGCCGCCGACTGGAGTTGGCGTTTGGAAGTCTCCCTGGTTTCCGGAAGCTCCTGGCGTGAGATTGATTAGCGTGTAGATGCTGCGGCCGTTGGTCGCGAGCTGCGAAATCTGCCGACCGGTTATGACATCGCTGACCTCACTCGATTCTGACTGTACCTGCACCGCGGTAGCTTCCACAGTAACTTTTTCCTGCGCGGCGCCAACCTGGAGTTGGAAGTCGAGACGAGCACGGTCGTTCACATTCAGAACGATGTTCTTTGAAAGCTGTTTGAATCCGCCCGACTCGACCTGCACGGTGTAGCTCCCGATCGGCAGAGCCGGAGCCACATATTGACCATCGTTATTGCTGCTGAAGCGGCGGCTTTGTCCTGTATCCGTTTTGGTGACGGTGATAGTTGCGTTTGGAACCGCAGCTCCGGTGGGATCCGTTACACTTCCCACAATGGTCGCGTCCTGCGCAAATACTGGTGTGGCGAATATTCCAACAAGGACGAAAAGCATGGCAGCGAGGCGGATGCTATTTCGTCTCACGCACTGGGCTAACCTCTCTATGTTTCTTGGCGAAAGCTTCATGGCCGGCCTCCGAGAGTTAATTTGTACATCTCCCTAAAACCTTTCAGTAATCCAACTAAATCGATTTGGGAATGTTGGGGCAAGACTCTGTCACGGGTCCTAGAACGTTGTCAATACTTTTTCGCCTGCGCGCGTCAAAGGCTTCCTTCACTCACAACGTCTGGCACGCACGTTCTATCAAGAGGCTCGACCAACGCTCACACAGATCACATTCAACAGCACCATCGCCTGCTCGGCTTCCAAGAGCACAGATGATCTGTATATCTAAAACGTTTTAGGTCACGGCGTGAAACTCTGGCACGAGAGAAGACGGGTTGTCAAGGTCTTTTGCATGCACGCCCTCTCAATTTTCATTCCCGCCCGAGGCCCAGCGGTCCAGCGACGGAATGTAACGTGCAGTTTTGAAAAGCATTTCCAGGACTCCCGATGGCGAGAAGGAACTGATCGATGCAGACGCTCTTTGAGGGGACGATCAGGAACGAGGTCTTCGCGGTTCCGGAGCTGGGGGTGCTGTCGATTCCCTCACGACTAGCTTCGGCTCGACCAGCACTTCGCGCGACTTTTCTGCAGGTTGCTCGATTCTCTTGATGAGCGAGCGCGCCGCAAGTTCGCCCATATTCAGCAACGGCTGGCGAATTGTGGTGAGGCGCGGAATATTGAACGCAGCTTGCTCGATATCATCAAAGCCCACCACAGAAATATCTTCGGGCACACCGAGACCCGCATCGCGGAAAGCGCGAATCGCGCCGATGGCAGAACCGTCGTTGAACGCAATCAGACCAGTAAATTCCTGTGACACTTCGAGTAATTCTTTCGCAGCATGGTATCCGAGATCCGACATCGTAGTGTTGTTGCATTCCGGATACTTCCCGAGCTCGCGTGTCAGTTTGGGCGCGAGAACGATATTAAGCTCGGCGGCAGCCTTCTGCAGGCTTAGCCAGCGGTCCTCCGAGTCACCGTTGCCGCGAGGGCCACGCAATACGGCGATGCTCTTGTGCCCCAATTTGAGAAGGTGTTTCAGAGCCAAACTGGCCGCGCGCGCATTGTCAATGACGATGCTGCTTACGTCCGGCGCCTCCGTGATATCGGATACAGCAACAACAGGCACCGACAACGATCGTTTCAGAGGGGTATTAATGAAGATCATACCTTCCACACCACGATCGAGCAGCGTGTCAGGAGAGGTTTCGATAAGCTCGGGAGCGCCTCGGTGGCTCACAACGAAGTAGAAGTAGCCGCGTTTAGCCAACTCTTTTTCGATGCCGCTGATGAGCGACGCCGAAAATTCGTCACCAATGTCGGGGACGAGCACAGCGACGCAATATGTTCGCTTGCCGTGCAGATATCGAGCAAAGACGTTTGGACGATAATTAAATTCGCGAACGGCTTCCCAGATGCGGTCTTTGGTTTTCTGAGCGATCGTCGCTGCCAGAGGCGAGTCACTGATCACCACGGAGATCGTCGTTGGCGAAAGCTCAAGGTGATTGGCGAGGAATTTGAGCGTCACACGCGCGCCATTGTTGCCATTGGCGGTGCCCCGTCCATTCGCGCTACTTGCAATTCGTTTTGCCATTGAGGGTTGCGTAATTTGCCGCTAATTGAGCCTTACATAGACAAACCCGCCAATCAAGCCGAAAACGGGCCTTCCCTGCCGAACGCGGCTAAGCCGGGCAATGTAGAGACACTATAGTAAATCGATTCAGTCGCGTTCACAGCGCCGTTTAGTTTCCAACAAAGTTCGTCCTCCGCCGAGTTGCTTCGGAATAGACGAGCTCCATCCCGCAGTCAAACACAGCTTAGCCGGCCCAGACAAGATCCTCTGCTTCAGCTGGAATTCGCTTCACGAAACAGGTTTAGATTTGCCCGCAAGATGATACTTGGATTCAGATACTGCGTGGGATTGAATTCCCCAGCGTGCAATAGATGCTCTGCCAGCGCGCGCACTGCCAATTGGCCTTGCACATATGGTTGCTGATGGATAGAGGCGGCAATGGCTCCGGACTGAATCGCTGGAATCATCTGGCGGAAGAGATCGGTGGCAATTACACGCACCTTGCCGACGCGACCCTCGCGCGCAAGTGCACGACAGACCGGCAGGCAGTTGACCGTGTTTACATAGATGCCGGCCAAATCCGATACTCGCCGGAGCAAAGCGCGCGTCTTGCGAAAACTTTCGAAAGGATGCTCGTGAGCTTCAACCACCTCGACCACGTCGCCACCCCTCGAGAGCTCGCGAAAGCTGGCAGCAAACCCTTCGGCTTTTTCGCGGTGGTCGATCGTGTTTAGCATTCCGGTGACGATGGCGACCTTACTGCCGTGAGGTACAAAATCGGCCATAAGCTCGCCAGCAATCAGTCCATTGAGGCGCGGCTCAACGCACACGACTGACGAGCGTTGGCTCATCGGGGCATCGGTCGAGACGCAGACAACACGAATGCCTTGCGTTTCGGCTGCATCGATCAACGGCGTCATCGTTTGAGGATTGCCTGGCGTGAGAAGAATCCCATCGACCTTCGACCCGCGCAGCTTGCGGAAAGCGGAACGTTCTCCCTTTCCCAATTCAGGAACTGCCCCGAAGACCAACTCGACGCCTCGTGACTCATAGCGTGCGGCTTCATCGCGGATGCCGGCCCACATCTCATCGTAGAAGTAGGCCAGCTCTTTGGGGACACACACACCAATGCGCACGCGCTTGCCCGTCGACAAAGCGCGGGCAGCGACATTTGGTGTATATCCGATCTCTCGCGCTACTTTAAGGACTCGCTTCAGCGTGCGGGGATTGATGCCGGCTCGCCCATGCAGCGCTCGATCCACTGTCCCGATGGAAACACCGGCGAGCTCAGCGATGAGCGGAATGCCGCTCTTCCTGCGTACTTCCCTCGGCATCTAGCGGACATCCAGCGAGACGGACGTAAGGTCGACCGAGTTTGGCCCGACCATGATTTTGAAGGCCCCCGGCTCGACGACACGCTTCATCTCGCGGTTGTAGAACTGGAGTTCTTGAGGACCAATGGAGAAGCTCACGCTGCGAGTCTCACCGGGCTTGATGCTGACGCGCTGAAAGCCCTTTAGTTCCTTAATGGGACGCGTGACCGAGCTGATCTCATCGCGAATGTAGAGCTGTACAACTTCATCTCCGGCGCGATCTCCAGTGTTGGTCACATCGACTGAAACTTTTGTCGTGCCATTCACGCGAATCGTTGCTGGTTCCAGACGCAGGTTGTTGTAGCGAAATTTGCTGTAGCTCAGCCCGTATCCGAATGGGAACAGGGGAGTCGAGTCGGAGAACAAATATGGTCGATGCGCGGAAGGCTTCTGATTGTAGAAATCCGGAAGCTGCCCAACTGAGCGCGGAACCGTAATGGGAAGCCTGCCTGCGGGATTGTAGTCGCCAAAGATCACATCTGCCATCGCCGTTCCACCTTCCTGACCCAGATACCAGCCGTCGAGAATGGCGGGAACGTGCTCGGCGATGAAGTTAATCGAGTTTGGTCGTCCATGCAGAAGCACGACGACGATGGGCTTGCCCGTGGCAAGCAGGCGGGCGACAAGCTCATCCTGCCGTCCGACGAGATCGAGACTGTCGCGATCGCCGAGATGAGTCGGCGACCAGGCTTCACGAGATGTTTGCTCGTTGTCGCCGACAACTACGATCCCAAGATTAACCTTACTGAGTACATCTACCGCCTCAGCCATGCGCTTCTCATCGAGCGCTGGATCGGGCGGAATTACCTTATCTTCTTCCCAAACTGGTTTGCTTTCAGTGATGCGACAGCCCTCAGCATAGAGCACTTCAACTTTGCTGCCGACCTTGTTCTTAATTCCATCGAGAATGCTGATCGCGTGCTTCGGGGTTCCGCTGTATCCCCCCAGATGCGCTTCCGCCGCATCGGGCCCAATAACGGCAATGCTCTTGAGCTTCGAGATATCCAGCGGTAGCAGATTGTTCTGATTCTTCAGCAACGCGATGGTTTCATGCGCGGCCTGAAGAGCAAGGTCTTCATCAGCCTTCGTGCCGGCGCTCTGAACTGCCTTCTGCGGATCGACAAACGGATGATCGAAAAGGCCAAGCTCGAATTTTGAATGCAGGACGCGGGCAACAGCTTCGTCGATCAGCGACTCAGGGATTTGATGACTGCGAACCAGTGCAGGCAGGGATCGATAACATTTGGCAAACGGCAGCTCGATATCGACTCCCGCAGTAATCGCCATTTTTGCCGCTTCGTCGCAATTAGCGGCAACATGATGAATGTCGATGAGCTGATCAATGGCAAAATAGTCGGAAACGGTGAGGTATTTGTAGCCCCACTCGTTACGAAGAATGTTGCGCAGCAGCCACACATTGCTGTGGTTGGGAATGCCGTCAAGCTCGTTATACGAGGGCATGACGGCGCGAACATTTCCTTCCTGAATGCCTGCCTCAAACGGTGGAAGAAAATACTCGCGCACCGTGCGCTCACCGTAGTCTGCCGGCCCGACGTTTGTTCCGGCCTGCGGCTGGCTGTGCACCGCGAAATGCTTCAGCGTGGCAAAAACATGGTTGCCGTCGATCGTTGGTCCATCGCCCTGCAATCCTCGCACCGCGGCCACCCCCATGCGACCTGCAAGATATGGGTCTTCCCCATACGTCTCTTCCGTACGTCCCCAGCGGGGATCGCGGGCCACGTCGACCACCGGCATCAGGCATTCATCGGCACCACGTGATCGTGCTTCGAACGCAACCGCGTTGAAAATGCGTTTCAGCAGAGCGTCGTCCCACGTTGCCGCAAGCCCGATCGCCTGCGGATAAGAAGTTGCACCAATAGCGACGAATCCATGCAGACACTCCTCGTGGAACATAAGCGGAATGCCGAGCCGCGAATTCTCAATCGCAATGTGCTGCAGCCGATTCGTGAACTCCGCCATCTCGGCCGGTCCTCGGCCCTCGCTTGGACGCGACACCTGGCCCAATCCGTTCTTCAGCAACTGTTTGGCTTTGGCTTCGTCGAGCACGCCTTTTTCATCGACGAAATAATCTTCGGAAGCCAAGTTCTGGCCGTGGTTTTGCCAGGTTGATTCGAGCTGCGCAACCTTCTCTTCCAGCGTCATCCGCTTCAGCAGATCTTTTACCCGAGCATCGATGGGCAGAGCCGGATTTTTGTATGGCGCCGACTGCTGGGCCAGGCACGGGAGAACGGCGATCAAGATGCTGAAAAACAGCACCGCAAAACGGCGAGGACTCATCTGGTTTTCGCTCCGGAAGAATTTGCACTCGACAGAATGGGATATCAATCTATACCGTTAACGTACACGATTACACTTTTTCTTATTTTGAAGTTCAGTCATAATGCCTCCGCTGCTCCCTAACAAAACCACGCAATGAATTCCTCAGCCAAACTGTTGGGTATTGATGTCGGCACCGGCGGCACTCGGGCGCTGCTCATCGATGAGGCTGGAAAGGTACTGGCGTCGAAGACTGCCGAGCATCAGCCGTTCTCTTCGCCACAAACCGGATGGGCCGAACAAGAGCCGCTCGATTGGTGGAGAGCCTGCCGCGAAGCTGTTCGCGCATTGCTCTCTTCCGCGGGAGTTTCGGGCGCAAGCATCGCAGCAGTTGGGTTTTCCGGCCAGATGCACGGTGCAGTGTTGATGGATGCCGCCGGAAATGCGCTGCGTCCTTCCTTGATCTGGTGTGATCAGCGCACAGCCGAAGAAGCCCGCGAATTAACCGAGCAGATTGGCGAAACCCAGCTTATCGCCTGGACATGCAATCCTGCTCTTACAAACTTCACAGTTACCAAGCTCCTTTGGGTTCGGAAACACGAGCCTCGCGTCTTCGAAAAATTTCGCATGCTGCAGCTTCCCAAAGACTACGTGCGCTTCCGTCTCACTGGCGAATACGGGATGGATATGGCTGACGCATCCGGCACGCTCCTGCTCGATGTCGGCCATCGTCGCTGGTCGGCAGAGATGGCGAAAGCCGCGCGGATCGATGACTCTGCCCTGCCGCCGTTATTTGAATCGTGTCAGGTATGCGGAAGGGTTTCGCAGGAAGGCGCCGACGCAACCGGCCTTGCGATTGGAACGCCAGTTGTCGCAGGAGCGGGAGATCAAGCTGCAGGCGCAGTAGGACTAGGCGTAGTCGCGCCCGGCGCGGTGCACGCGACCATTGGGACATCCGGCGTCGTGTTCGCCTCCACCGATCGTCCTGCGATGGATCCTCTTGGACGACTCCACACCTTCTGCCACGCCGTTCCTAATCGCTGGCACGTGATGGGGGTGACCCAGGCAGCAGGACTCTCGCTGCGCTGGTTCCGAGATCAATTTGGAGCAGCATCGACAAGCGGCGACGATCCATATGACGCGCTCACGAAGGAAGCTGCGTCAGTCCCGCCTGGCTCCGATGGCGTCATGTGGGCGCCGTATCTCATGGGAGAACGCACGCCGCATGTAGATCCCGATGCTCGCGCAGCTCTCATCGGATTAGCGGCGAACCACCGTCGCGCGCACGTAGTCCGCGCCATCCTCGAAGGCGTAACATTTAGCCTCCGCGATTCGTTTTCGATTTTTGAAGAGATGAAAGTGCCGGTGAACAACATTCGCCTGGGCGGAGGCGGCGCGCGTTCGCCGCTCTGGCGTCAGATTCAGGCCGACGTTTATGCTCATCCGGTCGAGATCGTCGCTGCAGAAGAAGGAGCAGCCTATGGAGCCGCCCTACTGGCCGGAGTCGGCGCCGGTGTTTGGAAGACAGTGGATGATGCGTGTCGTCAAGCTGTGCGCGTAGCCTCGACGGTTGAACCGATTCGGGAATCGTCCGGCCTTATGCAACAACAATATATAAAGTACCGTCGCATTTACCCTGCGCTGCGGTCCATGCGCGAAGAATCATCCGCATCTCATACTGCCTAATACCTGGAGGATTCATGCCGAGCGGCTCGTACGATCCAAAGCCGGAACACAAATTTTCGTTTGGACTGTGGACTGTAGGAAATCGCGGGCGCGATCCGTTCGGCGAGGCTGTTCGTCCAACGATTCCCCCGAATGACATCGTTGCACTCTTAGCCGAAGTCGGCGCCTGGGGAGTGAACCTCCACGACAATGATCTTGTACCAATTGACACTACGCCGGCCGAGCGCGACCGCATCGTTCGTGAATTCAAGAAAGCCTGCAAAGAGCACGGCATCGTCGTGCCCATGGCTACCGTAAATCTGTTTTTCGATCCTGTCTTCCGTGACGGCGCATTTACTGCCAACGATCGAGAAGTGCGTACGTATGCAGTACAGAAGACCATGCGCGCCATGGACCTGGGCGCGGAACTCGGTGCAAAGATCTTCGTGCTTTGGGGAGGACGTGAAGGAACGGAAACCGATGCCTGCCGTCGTCCCGATCACGCGCTCAAGAACCTGCGCGAGTCGATCAACTACCTCTGCGAGTACAACATCGACAGGAAGTACGGATACAAGTTCGCGCTCGAAGCTAAACCGAACGAGCCACGCGGCGATATCTACATGCCGACTACGGCCGCCTATCTCGGCCTGATTCCCACCTTGGCTCATTCCGACATGGTTGGGGTAAATCCCGAAGTGGCACACGAGCACATGGC
>DATEKE010000238.1:0-4028 GCA_035277605.1 Terriglobales bacterium
TACGAAATCGTCGGAGTGGTGAAGGACATTCGCTACATGACGTGGGGCATGAAAGAGCCAGTGCGCCCGATGTACTTGTTGCCCGAGGCACAGGTTGCGCAGTGGGACGATCCAGCCTATGCAAGCGGGGAATCCGGGTCACACTTCTTGAACGACATCGTGATCTGGGCGCCGGGAGATCCGCCGGGCATGGAAGACCGCGTGCGCAAGGCGCTGGCGAGCGTCGATCCCAATTTGGTTCTCTATGGTGTCGATCCGTACGAGCAGGTAGTGAGCGGCCAGTTTCAGCAGGAAAAAATGATCGCGACACTCACCTCGCTCTTCGGTGTGCTTGGCCTCATCCTGGCTTCGGTCGGACTGTATGGAGTGTTGGCCTATATGGTCGAACAGCGGACGAGCGAGATTGGTCTTCGCATGGCGCTGGGCGCGGATCGCGCGCAGGTTACAAAAATGGTGTTGCGTGGAGCTTTCTCGCAAATAGGAATCGGGCTGGCTATCGGCATTCCTGCAGCGATTGGCGCAGGCAGGCTCATGACAGCTCAGCTGTTCGGCGTGAAGCCGTGGGATCCGATCATGCTTGCACTGGCTGTACTCGTGCTTGGCCTGGCGGCAGTGCTGGCGTCGGCGATTCCAGCGCGACGTGCAGCAGGCGTCGAGCCGATGGTCGCACTGCGAAATGCGTGATCAGCAGCCGCACAGGATTTAATTGCGCAGTTCTGGTCCAGGTGACGGCCGCGACAATCCGCGCGAAGCCACTAACTCACGAAATCTTAGGCTTGGGTCGGTTTAGGACGTCATGGCGTAAGGGCTCCTCGCCACGTCGGTCAAAGACGTAAAGAGAGGCGCTACGTTGGGCTAGAAAACGGTTTCTCACGTACAATTTTTCGGGTGGACCAGCCGGTAAAGATTCACATCAAGCGCATTCAGCGGCAGATCGAGGAATTAACGGCTGAGCTTTCGACGCAATCTGACCTCGTGGCGCGGCAGGAAGCCGAATCTCACATTCGGTCACTTCGTTTAGCACTTGCCCATTTTCAGCTTGCACTGCAGATAGAGGAAGAGGTTCGGATCGCTCGCACAAAAAATAAGCGCTAATTCCGCTGCAAATGCTGCGAGAGTTGCTCTTCAGCTACTCTCGCCGGAGCCCTAGTCAGTCCGAGTTACGACGCGATTCCTTTTTGCTCCTGCCGACATGAATTCTAAAATTGGGAAATGCGTTCTGTTCCCCTTTTGGTATTCAAAGCTGCTGTTCTGGGCACAGTTTCAGTTGCTCTGGCCGGCTGTGGCGGCACAGGTTCGACGCCGGCCAACACCAGCATGGCAGCCCCTGCGCCGGCAACCGCGTCGAATTCCGCGCCGGCTGGTTCGACTGGTTCCTCTGCGGCCCCAGGATCTTCCAGCACGGTTCCGCCGCCTCCATCGAGCTCCTCAGGTGCGGGTCCAAATCCATCACCTAGCCCCGCGCCTACTCCTTCAGGCACCACGATCGGCGGCATCGAGCAGATGTCCGGCTGGCAGTCGTGTGATACCTGTTCGGGAGGCGGAACCATTGCGTATTCGATGACGCCGGGACTGAGCTATCCCCAGCCCGGCACAACACAGTTCTCGCTGGCCCAGGGAGCGCCGTGGGCGCATGCGCTGTGGTGGAAGCGCCTGGGCAACGATCCGAGTCCGTCACACTTCGTCCTTACCCTCGACCAGTACATGGAAAATCCTGGCGCGTCATTTGGGATTGAGTATGAAGCGAATCAGCTTGTCGATGGTGAGTGGTACGACTTCGCGACACAGTGCTCGTTCGGATACGGAATTTGGCAACTGTGGGATCCAGCCAATCAGAAGTGGGTTCCCACTTCGGTACCGTGCGTGAGGCCCGCGCCCTCAACTCACACGCAAGTCCGACTCGAGTTTCAGCGCAGCAATGGCCACGTACTGTTTGTTTCAATTGGAACCAACGGAAACGTCGTTCCGGTAAACATGGCCTTCAATCCGCAGCCGCTAAACGGTCTCAGCGGCGATTTCGGCGTGCACATTCAACTCAACGCCAATGCCAATCCTGATCCTTATTCAGTGTGGGTTCACGATCTCACGCTGAATTATTGGTGAGGAACTTCTTAGCTGCTCAGCTTCTAAGCTCCTAAGTTCGGATCTCGTAACTAGAGCGGTTCCAACGTTGATGTATCCCGTCCTATTGTGCGAGGCGTGCAACCAAGTCAGTACCGTTCGCGGTAAGGAATGGGTGGATCCGCAGAATGAAGCACCCGTCCGCTACCGCGGGACGGTACTGACGCTGGATACACGAACTATGGAACTGCTGTAGAAGTGACAATCGCTGATCGTCTGAACATCGATTCGCTATGCATGGCTTAACCCGGGTGGAACCCTGGAACAGAGCGCGACCGGCAGGCGGTAAGGTGCAGTTGCAGCTTTCACAAGAATTCCCCCACTCATCAAAAAAGGCGCGATGAATGCACCGAGATCACATCCACAAAGTCCACGCAGTCCACCTCGTCCACGGTGGATTAAGTGGACTCCGTGGACAACGTGGACACCCGAAAATCGTCCGCGCCGCAGATGTTTCTATATATTTGCGAAGTGACCAACAAGCGCTTTGCCTCTGCTGTAGCCCTAGTTATTTTCGTTGTCTTTGTCCGCGGCAGCGCACATCCAGCTCCCAGCTCGAAGTGGATTCTCACCTGGCACGATGAATTCAATGCCGCCGATGGCACACCGGTGGATTCCCAAAAGTGGACCGCTGAGACTGGCGGCAATGGGTGGGGCAATAACGAACTCGAGTACTACACGACCAGTCCGCGCAATGCGCGCCAGCAGCACGGCTCATTAGTGATTGAAGCACTTCGCGAGCCCTACACCGGCGCCGACGGCGTGAAGAGGGACTACACCTCGGCCCGCCTCAAGACTCAAGGCAAGTTTTCGCAAGCCTACGGCCGTTTTGAAGCTCGTATAAAAATGCCGCGAGGAAAAGGCATGTGGCCGGCGTTCTGGTTGCTGGGCGATGACATCGACGTTGTGCATTGGCCAAACTGCGGCGAGATCGACATCGTCGAGAACATCGGAATAGAGCCATCAACGATTCATGGAACCATTCATGGTCCGGGTTATTCCGGAGCGCACGGCATCGGCTCACCTTTCGCGTTGCCGAACGGCAAACGCTTCAGCGATGGCTTCCATCTGTTTGCCGTCGAATGGGAGCCGAAGGAGATTCGCTTCTATGTCGACCGTCATCTTTATGCGACGCGCAGCCCGGCCGATCTTCCAGCCGGCACGAAGTGGGTGTACGACCATCCCTTCTTTATCATCCTGAACCTTGCGGTCGGAGGAAGTTGGCCCGGCAGTCCGGATGCAACCACGCAGTTCCCGCAAAAAATGCTGGTCGATTACGTGCGTGTTTACCGCAGGGGAGACAAAACAAAGTAAAGAACGAGCGTGTTTGCTGAGCCTCGATATTGCAGTTGAGTTCAAAAACGGGACAGACAATGCAACGTCGTCGTCTACTCATATCTGAGAGCCACCATGGGATCGACCTTTGATGCGCGTCTCGCTGGAACATAGCCCGCGAGCAATGTAATCGCGACGATGGCGGCAACCGATCCGGCTAGCGTCAGGGGATCGTGCGGCGACAATTCGTATAACTGATGGCTCAGCAGCCTGGCTGCCATCCAGGCGAGCGGCAGGCCAACGACGATTCCAACGATCACGAGGAGCGATACCTCGAAGAGAATCATGAGCAGGATACGTCCGCGCTCCGCGCCCAGTGCCATACGTACGCCGATTTCTGCGGTTCGTCGCGCTACCGAGTAGCCGATCGTGCCGTAGAGTCCTATGCAGGCCAGTAAGAGAGCTAACCCTGCAAACGCACTGCTCAGGAGCGCGAAGGTTCGCTCCAGCAGCAGGGAACCTTCGACTACCTCTTCTTCTGCCTTCATGCGCACGACCGGGACGCCTCTATCGAGGTCGAGACACACTTGCCGCACCGAGTTCTCAATGGACTGTGGGTCTCCCTCAGTGCG
>DATEKE010000239.1:0-3074 GCA_035277605.1 Terriglobales bacterium
GCGCACCGTGCCGATCACATCCCAAATGGTTTTGTAGGGCATCTCCATTTTGAGGTGCATTTTCACGCGCACCGGCCCTGGCCCGATGTGATACGTAAAAGGCAGCGCGCCCTGCCATTCGCGCGGCGACTCCGGCCCGGAGAGGTTCTGCATGATTGGGCTGGCATCGCCAAAGGAAAGCGGCATCGTTGGAATCTTCGGTAGATCGGAGGCTGACGTCGGCGGCGTGCGCTGCGAGTCCGGCAGGTTCGGAAGCGAGGCTATTCCGGGCGTCGTGGGATCGCCCGCGTAGTAGAACGTGTAGTCAACGGAGCCGCGCTGTACGCCTGTCGGTGGACGGAACGGACCTTTGGGATACATGTCGCCGCGGTAGTAACCGTCGTCGATTGGATCGGAGTAGATGATCACTCCTGCCGCGCCATGTTCCTGCGCTACGAGACTCTTCACCCCGCGGTAATTGCCTCCGTAGCGAACCATCACCAGCTTCCCGCGCACATCCACCTTCATCGCCTCAAGCTGCTTGTAATCCTGCGGGCTGCCATAGTTCGCGTACACCACATCGGCCTCAACATCGCCGGAAGGCGAGTAGGCGTTGAACGCCGGCAGAATGCGCGGATCGTTCTGGTAAGGATCGTCGCCCACCTGCTCGCGGCTCGGCCCATGCATTCTCACGGTAGGTGGAGCGGTGACGTCGATGCTGACTTCTTGCGGAAATGACAAAAGGACCTTGTACTCGACGATCTGCGTGTCAAGCCCGGCTTCGCGAAACTTCTGCGCAACGTACTCAGCGGTCTTTCGATCTTCGGGAGAGCCCGCCACGTGTGGCGCCTGCGTCAACGTGCGCAGATGCTGCTCGGCAAGCTTCGGATCGGGAGATTGATTGAACTTTCGGTCGATGTCGGCTTGCCGGGAGAAGTCGCGGAAGCCGAATATCTGCTCGGTACTGTTAGTGCCTTGCGGACCCGATCGGAATCCAGTCAGAACAAAGAATGCACTTAGAGCTATGGCGGACATCCGCCGTCGAGATGAAGACAAGGATGGAGGCTCCGGAGAGTGGACAATTAGAACAGAAGAGGGTACCACGCAGGAGTTCGATTCACTGGGGTGTTCGGCTTCATGGTTCGCTCGAATGCTCTCGATGCCCTGTCATCCTGAAGCGCTTCTTTTGCGCGAAGGATCTCCCGCGATGCTCTGGTCTTGATTGCACTTTCCTGGCTCCTGCACCAGAAGCCTGGAATGTGCGGACCAAAAAATCTCGTAGGAGCATTCAAGACCGAAATATGGCGGGAGATCCTTCGCGCAAAAGAAGCGCTTCAGGATGACAGAATCTTAAAATAACTCCAGATTCGAACAGAAAAAAGCGTTGCCCAAAATGGAACAAAGCTCAAATCGAATCGTGCTCGCCATGCTTCTGCACGTACACGAGCGCGATATTGCTTCCCCCGCTTTCTGGTTTCACCGCGACGATGTGTTGCTTATCGTCAATTCCTGTCTTTAGCTCGATGGTATTGCTGTCATCCCACCGGTAGTTGGAACCATGGCCGCGCTCGCTTCCGCAGGTGAGCTGATTGTCGGAATCCTTGTTGTGGTCGTGGAAGTTGACTTCGGTGCCTTTGCATTCCAGGTACTTTCCATATTTTTGTTTCAAGTCCTGGCGATACCAGGCGAGGACTTTGTCCGGCGAGTCCTCGCTGTGAAAGTTAAGCGCGATCACCTTCAATTGTCCCCACGGACTGGAGATGTTCACGTTCGCCTGGTCGTGATCGTGTCCCTCTTTGGGAACGAGCTTCGATCCCGGATACACGTTGAGTCCAGTCTCTTCGGGCTTTACCTGATCGGTGCGCACGCTGACCGAACCGAACGGGGTCTTCACGTCCACGTTGTCCCCGTTGCCGGTTTTGCTGACGTTCACGCATGCGGTGAGGGATAGGGCAGCAGCAAGGATGGAGAGATAAACAAACTGGATGCGCGATTTCATTCGATTTGTGCCGCTCCTGATGTTGCTTTCGGCAGCTCCGAGGCGACTCTCATCTCTTCCGGCTTGAGTTGCAATCCGAATCCACGGTCGGCGATTCCGGGGAGACTCACCGGGAGCTTGCCTTTGAGTTGTATCTCGCCGAAGAGCAGCTTAACCGCGCTGCGCTCCGACGTAGGCGCGTTGGAGTACGTACAGATATACGTTGCCACATTGGGAAAGTTCATTGCCAGATACGGATTTCCCATGGCGATAACAGCCATCTTGGATCCGGCTGCGTCGAGCAGTTGCTGCATGAGATTTCCCGTGGCGTCATTCAGGCCGACGGTATTCGTAAGCTGGCCGTTAACTACGGTTTGCTTCGCAGCCGTCGGCACCACGTAAGCTGCAACTACAACTTTCTGCGCCTGCTTGGCCGCTTCCACGATCTCAGGCGTCATGCCTGCGGCGATGGTGGAATCGATGTAATAAACCTTGGTTCCGCGGGCTCTGCGCCGCAACTCAAGTTCAAAGACGCGGCCATACTGGCTGCGTACGTCGTCGGTGATTATCACGCCGACTACCGGCGAAGGAGTCCCTGGAACTCGATACGCTCCGGGCTGCGGGTTGGTTCCCGGCACTCGTGGTGCGGTGGCAGGCAATGGAAGGACCTGTCCGCTGTCCCGCACCAGAGTCACGGCGGCATCGGCCACTTGTTGCGCAAAATCAATGCTCTCCGGACGGCTGACAATGTGCGGAATCTGTTCCATGTCGACGAGCCGCGCTTTGTTGAGGCCAAGCGAGGCCTTGGCGCGCAGGATTTTCAGAACGGACGTATCGATCTGCTGCTGGGAAATTTCTTCGCTGCGGACCGCCTGCAGGAGTCCGTTGTAGGCGCCGTCGAGATCGGAAGGCAGCAGCACCATGTCGTTGCCCGCCTTCACCGCATCGACCGCAGCGCGGCCAGAAGGATTCGGGCCGTTCTCGGGATAGAGACGGGTGAGGCCGTGCATCTCCAGAGCATCGGTGACGATGAGACCCTGGAAATGGAGCTTGTCCTTGAGTAGATCGGTAACGATCTTGTGCGATGTGGTCGCAACCTTGTCCGTATCTGGTTCCA
>DATEKE010000240.1:0-2592 GCA_035277605.1 Terriglobales bacterium
GTGATCTCGCGCTGCCAATCCTTCCGCGTGGTCAGGATGAAAGGGGTGGTTTGCTCGAAGTCCCAGCCGGGAGCGTCGGGTGGAAGATCCTTGCGGGTCCGAGCGAATAGCCTGTAGCTCTGGAGTTCGAGACTGAATGGCGGAGCCCAGTCGAGGTCAGCTTCGAACATGAGCGTTTCCTGAGACTTCTTGATTTTGCTGACCAGCCAATTGAGGGGAAGCTCTTTCGGAATCAGATTCACGCGCAAGCTGGCGTTGTGAAAGGCGTTTGCGCGCAGCTTCACCGGGATGTGAAAGCTCGACGCGCCGTTCCACTTCACGCCGGCGACATGCCCGTGGCCACACAGCAGATCTTCGATCCAGCCCAACACTTCGAACGCGCGCTTTCTGGACTTGCGGGCGTAGTAGACGTGCCACGCAAGCAGTGCAGCGACAGCGATCGCCAAATAGAGAAGTGCCGGGCCGATCATTACCCCATGATAGATGCCCTTAGATGCATTGTAGATGTGCGTTAAGTTGCTGGCCATTGGTCACTGGCAACTACGGCATGAGCGCTTCGAAAGCTGCGCGGTATGGCTCCGGAAGCGTTCGCTTTTCCATTCTCGAGTTTACGATCAAATGTGTGGTCTCGCCTTCAGCAAGAAGTGTCCCGTCGTGCTGGCGCACGATGGCGTAGCCGAAATGAATGAGCGATCCGCGAATATTGCGCAGCTCAGTTCGGATGATCAGCTCTTCGTCGTAGTAGGCGGGAGATTTGTAGCGGCAGCGCGCATCGACGACGGGCATGTGGCAGTCGACCTCGACTTCCATCTGCTTGTACTCGAATCCCAGGCTGCGCATCAGCTCCACGCGTCCAATCTCCATCCAGATGAAGAAGTTCGCGTGATAAACAACACCCATCTTGTCGGTCTCCGCGTAGCGGACGCGAACGCGAACTTCATGAGCTTTAGGCGAAGCAGGATCCGTCAATGTCCGCTCCACTGCGGCTTCCGTTTTTCCAGGAATGCGGTGATGCCTTCGCGGAAGTCGTGCGTCTGACGAATGCGCGCGTTTTCCTCAATAGATGCTTCCATTCTTCGATCGAGTTCTTCATTCACGTTTTGCGAGAGGAGCTGCTTGGTCGCGCGCAGCGATGCAGCGCTATTCTCCATGAGCGTATGCGCGAGCTCGTGCGCGTGCGCGATTAGGTGATCGGGACTGACGATCTCGTTGACGAGACCGAGGCGCAAAGCTTCTTCGGCTCCGAAGATTCGTCCGGTGAGCAGCAGGTCGCGCGCATGCTTCTCGCCAACTTGCCGCACCAGGAAATTAGAGACGATCGCCGGAACAAATCCGATCCGAACCTCTGTATATCCGAACTTTGCCTCGGGAGTAGCGAGCGTGAAATCGCAAATCGTGGCGATTCCTGTGCCGCCGGCTATCGCCGCGCCGTTCACTGCGGCGATCGTGGGTTTGGGAAAGTCGTAAATCGAGCGGAAAAGGCGGGCCATGATTCGGGAGTCTTCTACGTTTTGCTCATGGGAGCGCCCTATCAGCGCCTTGAGATTATCCAGATCCATCCCAGAGCAGAACGCTTTGCCTGCGCCGGTGATGATCAGCACTTGCGAACTTGAGTCGCGCACGTGATCTAGCGAGTGCTGCAGATCGGCGATCAGCTCGTAGCTGATGGCATTGCGTTTATCTGGTCGATTCAGCGTGAGCAAAGCAATACGATTGCTCTCGTGCAGGGTGATGGTCTGAAAGTTCATTGAAGTTGCGGTGACGCCGAACCGATCGCGATCAATTGTGACATCTTCAAAACGTTATCGAGCGATTTCCGAATCGGAACCTCGGCTCCCAATTGCTTCAACGCCTCAACGACAGCTTCAGTCGGTATATTTCCCACAAGCTCATCCTGAGCAAATGGACAACCACCGAGTCCCCCGAGCGCCGAATCGAAACGGCGACATCCGGCATTGTACGCGGCCTTGATTTTCTCCTTCGCATCATCAGGACGGCTGTGCAGATGTACTCCGATTTTGAGATGATCAAATCGACCGGTGATTGGCCCAACGAGGTCTGCGATCTGCTGAGGAGACGCTAGCCCGACAGTGTCGGCCAATGAGATCTGCTCGACTTGCATCTCGGCGAGCAGGTCGACTGCCTCCATCACTTCCTGCACATTCCACAGATCGCCATAGGGATTGCCGAAGGCCATGGAGATGTAGACCACAATTCCCAATCCGGCATCACGAGCTTTCTGCTCAATCGCTTCCAGCACATCGATCGATTCATCGAGTGTTTGATTCTGATTGTTTTTGAGAAAAGTCGGCGAGATCGAATAGGGAAATCCGAGTGTGCGGACGGCATCAGTGGCGATCGCACGTTCCGCGCCTTTTTCGTTCACCACGATTCCGATGATCTCGACGTCGTCAGGCGGATCCAACTCTTTCAGCACCTGCTCCGAATCGGCCATCTGCGGAACGGCTTTCGGCGAAACGAAAGAGACGGCGTCAATGTGCTTGAATCCGGCTCCGATCAGCGCACGCAGATATTGCGTCTTCGTCTCGGCAGCGATCTGGTGCTTCAACCCTTGCCATGCATCACGCGGAC
>DATEKE010000241.1:0-2363 GCA_035277605.1 Terriglobales bacterium
TGAGTGCGCTCGTGAATTTCGATATCGGCGAGCAGACAGAAGAGCGCCCCACCCCAATATGTCCGTCCCCATGTATGAGTGTTATCGAGGCCTTCGTCGCCTTCTTCGGGGAGACCTTGATGCATATCGCGCATCATCTCACCCCATACGTGCTCTTTACCCCAATTGCCGGCGCGGGAGCGCGCGATTGGTTCAACGTACACGGCACTTCCTTCTTCCATCCAGTGGTGCTCGTGCGGGACCGACGGAAAAGTCAGGTGCACCATCTCGTGCGTCAGCATCCAGTCGCGCTTCAGTTCTTCCGGCGTGCTCTGAGTGCCCACCGAGATGCGAATCAGGCCGCCATTGTCGACGCCAAAGGTGTGGCCGTTATGGACGCCTCGTCCATCGAAGCTGCGGACTTCCAGATATGTGTGCGACAGAGGAAAGCGGCCGTAATACGCGACGATGGCATTGCCTGCATCGTGTACCCAGGTCATGAGTTCGTCTTGGGTGGACTGCGATAAATCGGAGTCTAGATTTACATCAACAGTGCCGCCGCTGAGTTTCAACGAGGGATCGCGATGAGGAGCAAATGCAAAGCTGAACACGAGAAGGATCGAGAGTAGTTGAGATGCGAACATCGGCAGAACCAGCACTCAGCAGTCAGCAATCGGCACTCAGCAAAACCCCAGATATCCATGCTCATTTCCCAGCTGAACGCTGATTGCTGACCGCTGAGTGCTGCTTTCCGAGCTTATCAGAGTCTCTGCGAGATCGGCATTGCCAAGGGCCGTGGCGACTCTCCATAGCGTCGATCGACAAATCGTGCGATAAGCCAGTCAACGGAGAATGCGCCCGGGCCAAAGATAAAGATGACCAATGCCGCGAACCAGAAGGTATACGGATCGGCGCCATAGAATTTTCCCGGTTCGGCAAAGATTGACTTGAGAGCCTCGCGATCGGCGGTCAGGTAGGCAACCGTCATATCGATGACCAGGGGAATGGAGATGAACCGAGATGCAATACCGAAGAAGAGCATGATGCCGCCGACGCACTCGAGGATCGAGACGAGCCAGGCATTAAAAACCGGAAACGGAATTCCCAAATCGGTAAAGAATCCGATCGGCTTGGAGATGTCCTGCAGTTTGCCCCAGCCAGCCTGCCAAAACTGCCATCCCCAATATAGACGGACGGCTAATAACAACAGCGACTGGAGTGAGTTGGCGATGCGGATCAGCAAGCGGTAAAGACCGCGGGAACTGTTGACGAAGCTCATAGGCGTCCTATGAGAGTCATTGTCGGCCTGAAATGTGACAGGTTGAGTGCAGGGAATCCGAAGCTACAACAGACCGCCTGCGCTTCTGCTATTGGTTCTCAGTCGTGGTCTGATCCTGTCCCGCTGGTGGCTTGACCGTTTGCACTATGGCGACGGTCCGGTTCGTGGGCGTGAAGGTCGCGTTCGCCACGCGACGAATATCTTCCTTTGTGACCTTCTGCAGGCGATCGATATTGTAGAAAAGCTCACGCCAGTCGCCGTAGCGAGCCTGGTAGATAGCCAACTGCTGAGCTAATCCACCATTGTCTCCGAGGCCGCGAATGAGATTGGCTTTCGCGCGTGTCTTCACCATTTCCAGTTCAGCGTCACTCACATCCTGCGTTTTGATGCGATCGATCTCTTCTTTAAACCCAGCCTGGAGCTCGGCAGGAGTGTGACCTCGCGTGGGAACAGCATAGAAGCCGAAGAGGCTCGGATACTTCACGCCCGGAAAATCGGTAAAGCCGACCGCGGCGGCTGCGATCTTCTTATCGCGGACGAGCGAGCGATACAAGCGCGATGTGCGCCCTTCCGAAAGGAGATCTGAGATCGCGTCATAGACGGCATCATCTTTGTCGCGATAATCGCCGCGATGGTAGCCCTCGAGATATATGGGCTGCGAACGCTCGGGAATGTTGACGTTGCGCTCGTCGACCTGCTTTGGCTCGACGGTATGCAGATCTTCCGGCTTTGGCTTTGCCGGTAATTGCCCGAAGTATTTCTCCGCGAGCGAGAACACTTCATCAGGCTTCACGTCACCGACCACAGCGATTGTCATGTTGGAAGCCACGTAGTACTTATCGAAGAACTGTTGCGCTTCGGTGCGAGTGAGATTCGTAAGATCGGACGGCCATCCCACATTGGGGTTGCGATACGGATGTGCAATGTAAGCGGTAGCAAGGAACTGCTCAATCATGCGCCCCAACGGACTTGAATCGGTGCGCATGCGGCGCTCTTCATAAACGACGTCGCGCTCCTGGTAGAACTCGCGCAGAACGGGATGCAGAAAACGGTCAGACTCCAGGTATGCCCACAACTCCAGCCGATTTGACGGCAGGGAATAAAA
>DATEKE010000242.1:0-17397 GCA_035277605.1 Terriglobales bacterium
TGCATTCCGCCCCGAGCCGTTGGCTAGGAGAGCTGGATGACGTGATTCGGCATAGAAGAAAATTGGAGCACCGGGCCGGAGTCGAACCGGCGATACGAGCTTTGCAGGCTCGTGCCTTAGCCACTTGGCGACCGGTGCTCAACAGAACCGCCGGCGGTAGCCGGTGGGCCGGAGATGGCCGAATGGCCAGCTCCGGTGCGGCGATGCTGCACACTAGCTAATAAGCGCAGCCGCAAAAGACGCGGCTGCCCCACCGCCTACCGGCGGCGGTTCCGTCTAGCTGGCCTTCGCGGTTGCCGCTGACAGCTTCTTCTTCGTGAAGTACCAGTCAGTCACTTCGAGTCCATTGCCGTTCGACGCGACGCGCTTCTCTGCATCTGCTTGCGTGATCGGAGCTCCAACAATGACCGAGTCACCGGGCCTCCAGTTGGCCGGGATCGAGCAAGCGTTCTGCTCAGCGGTCTGCAGGCCCTCGAAGACGCGCAGGAGTTCATCGACATTCCGACCGAGATTCAGGGGGTAATAGAGCAACGCACGAATCGTGTTCTTCGGATCGATGAAGAAGACGGCGCGCACGGCGGCCGTATCGCTCACGGCTTCGTGTACCATACCGAATGCCTGCGCTACCTTCTGGTCGAGGTCGGCGATTACCGGGAACTGAACTTTCACTTTGAAGTTCTGTTCTATGTTGCGAATCCAGGCGATGTGTGCGTACACGCTATCGACGGCGACTCCGATGGGCTGCACGTTCAGGCGCTCGAAATCAGCATGGCGTCGGGCAAACTCGACAAATTCAGTGGTGCAAACAGGAGTGAAATCGGCAGGGTGCGAGAACAGCATGACCCACTTGCCCTTCGAGGTGTAGTCGGTGATGTGAATCACGCCCTGCGTTGACTTGCCTTCGATCTGCGGAGCAGGTTCATTGATGCGAGGAATACGGCTGACGGTCGTTTCTGTACTCATAAATCTCCTTGTATCGGAACTCAAAATAGAAAACCCACCTGGCGCCAAGCCGGGTGGGTTTCAGAACTTGTGGGACGAGTTCCCGGTCGGCAGCTCTAAGCGGACTCCTGACAACAGCAGGTACAAAGCCGGACTGGGAAGCTCATTCGCATGATTCGATTGCGCTCAATTGTAGCGCGATTCGCTTTTTTTGTCTTGTCATTCCGAAGCGCCTGATTTTGGCGCGAGGAATCCCTACCGATGAATGAAAGCCTTTTTTGAGTGCATGTAAGTTTGTAGGGATTCCTCACTCCTGTTCACGCCAAAAAACCCGCGTGAGCATCCGTTCGGAATGAACAAAGAGAATAGGCAGACATTTACCATCATTCCATGATCGACATCACTCGCCGTCGGCTCCCGTACGTTCTCCTAGATGTCTTCACCGATCGTCCGCTCGAAGGCAATCAGCTCGCGGTCATTACCGACGCGCGCGGACTTATGTCGGAGCAGATGCAAGCCATCGCGCGCGAAACGAATTTGTCGGAAACAACTTTCATTTTTCCGCGAGAACTTGAAGAAGAGCGAAGCAAAGGAACCCGCGTGCGCATCTTCACTACACAGGAAGAACTTCCGTTTGCCGGACATCCCACGCTTGGCACTTCTTACTTCCTGCATCGCTTCGGCGGCAACGACGAAATCTGGCTTGATTTGAATGTCGGAAAAATTCCTGTGCACTTTCGTCGCGAGGAATCCGGCAGATCGTTCGGCGAGATGCGGCAGCGAGATCCTGAAGCAGGAAAGGTGCACAACAAAGAACAAGTTGCTAATGCAACTGGATTAGCGCTGAACGAAATCGTTACCGATCTTCCAGTGCAAACATTCTCAACTGGCTTGCCATTCACCATCGTTCCCGTCACATCACTCGCCGCAATTCGCAAAGCTGGGCCATGGAGCCGCATGGCCGAATATCTCGAACGTACGAATGGAAGGTTCTTCTACTTCGTCACCAGAGAAACGACTGCTTCGGATGCTAAGCTGCACGCGCGCATGCCCTTCTACAACGGCGACGATCCTGCGACCGGATCTGCTGCAGGATGTTGCGCTGCATGGATGGCGATGCACGGTGTGCTCGCGCGCGGAGAGCAGGCGATCATCGAGCAAGGCATCGAAGTGCACCGTCCGAGTCGCATCTATGTGCGCGCGGAGAAGGCAGGTGACAAAGTGATCAATGTGCATGTCGGTGGATATTGTGTGGAAGTCGCGCAAGGAGAACTTTGGATCTGAGTCACGCGCTCGGTGAATCGATAAATTTCTGCCGATTTTTTGCGAAAAATTTTCTTCGCATTTTCATGCCAAAAAAATTTCTCGGGTTGCATCGAAGGCACTTTACATGGACACTCTCTCAGCCGTAGGATGCACGAACCGTTTCTCGCTGAAACGTTCGCCCTTTCGAAGAAAAAATTAAAACAGGCAGGCCGTCTGGATCACGGTTCAGGCGCCGCTCATGTGGGACTTGTGCGTCGCGCATCTCAAGAACGATGCTGCGCCTCTTTCGTCAGTCCACATCAGATTGCGGCGCCGCCGCGGTTTCAGCACCGACCTCCGCTGCACTCCGCCGAGCGCGGAGCTTTTACTGCAAGGATCCCCAGATGCGACCGAAGAAAGTCATTCTCTGCGTTGACGATAACGAACAATCTCTCTCGATTCGAAAATTCATGCTCGAAACCCGCGGCTATCGCGTGCTTGCTGCAAGCAGCGGACGCGAAGCGCTCGAAGCTTTTCAGCAAGCCGGAATCGTAGATCTGGTTCTCGCCGATCTGCTGATGCCGGAAATGGACGGTGCCGAGGTGATTCGCATTCTCAAAGAACTCGCACCGGAAGTCCCTATGATTCTCATCAGCGGCAAGGTTCGGATGTATGAGAAGAACCATGTGGCTGATTATTTCCTTCCCAAAGGATGCTATCCGGCCGCGGAGCTTCTCGAACAAATTCGTATTCGCCTCATCAAAAAGCGCGGTCCCAGGAAACCAGCTCCGCCTTTTCCCAGTGCGGGAACCGAGCCGCCAAGGCAGATTGCAGCGAGTTAGAGCACTCCGGTTTTTTCATTGCTCATTATTTCTTGAATTGTCATCTCTCGCGCAGCAGCCTTGAATTCTCAGCCTTCGAGAATTTGGTGTGCTGCGCGAGGGATCTGCTTTTAGTCTGCCGACAGCGAGAACAGCAGATCCCTCGCTCCGCAAAATCAAGTTATCCAGATCAACAGCAACATCGCGGCGGAGCGAGGGATGACAATGTCAGGAATTTTCTTCGCGGGGCACATCGAGCGAGACATTCGCTTGCGGTAAGCGTGGCGGATCCGGCTTCTGCACAGAGATCCCTTCCAGCGGCGGCTCAATACCACAGCACTTCTTGATTTTCTTGCCACTCCCGCAGGGACACGGGTCATTGCGGCCTGATCTGTTGCTTCCGGGCATGAGACCAGTCTATCGCTGGTACCTCGTGTAAACTCAAAATTCGCCCATGCCGCACATCATTCAGGCCGAGAACGTCAGCAAGATTTACCACGTTGGGAAAGTGGATGTTCCAGCGCTGCGCGGCGTTTCATTCAATGTCGAACGGGGCGAGTTTGTCAGCATCGTCGGCCCGTCAGGCAGCGGCAAATCGACGCTCTTCTACATTCTCGGCGGCCTTACACGCGCGACCAGCGGACGCGTGCTGATCGACAACGTCGATTTCGCGCAACTTTCTGATGCGAAGCGAACGGCGCTGCGCAAGAGCAAAATCGGTTTCGTCTTCCAAAAATTCAACTTGCTTCCCACGCTCGACGCCATGACCAACATTCACATCGCGCACGAGATCGCCGGCAAGAATGGTGACTTCAACCACGAGTACCTGGAGAAGATCATCGGATTACTTGGACTGAAGGGCCGCCTGCATCATCGACCCAGCGAGCTCTCTGGTGGTGAGCAGCAGCGCGTGGCCCTCGCGCGCGCACTGATCAATCATCCAGCGCTGATCCTCGCCGACGAACCTACCGGAAATCTCGATACAAAGAATTCCAGCGTCGTGCTCAACATGCTGCGACAGTCGAACCAGGAACTCGGGCAGACCGTGCTGATGATCACGCACAATCCTGATGCAGCCGCGATCGGCGACCGCATCATCCACATGCGCGACGGAGAGATCGTCGATTGACGGAGAAGGCGTCCAAGCAGCGTTCCGCGAAAAGACGTCAGCCGCTTGTTCCACAGAATCGAGAATTGACTGTGCCCATCCTGCCTGGCACGGCAGCGACCGACTACGAACGCTATCTGCGTACGGATGAGTTGCTGTCGCTGCAAAAGCCTTTTGAAGAACGCTCCCATCCCGATGAGTTGATGTTCCAGGTGGTGCATCAGGCATCGGAGGTTATTCTCAAGGGCACCGCAAATGAGCTTGATCGCGCCCGCGAATCGATCGCCGCCGGCGATTTCACTCGCGCAGTCAAGCTGATGGACCGGGCGTTTCGTCTCTTCGACCGTGCGATCGATCTGTTGAACGTTCTCGAGACACTCACGCCCTACGAGTACCACGTGATCCGCGCCGGACTCGGCCACGGCAGTGGTCTCGATTCTCCCGGATTTCTTTCTCTTCTGCACCTCGCTCCCAGATTGGGAGAGATCTTTTTTGATCAGCTAGACCGCGCCGGATTGAGTGTGGAGGAGCTGTATCGGCGCAGCGCGGAGTTCCTGCCCCTTCACGAAATAGCTGAGAAGCTATTGGACTTCGATGAACGCATGCAGCTTTTCCGCTTCCATCACATGAAGCTGGCACATCGCATCATCGGTGGAGATGTGCTTGGCACGACTGGACGACCGGTCGACATCCTCCGACAGCGGCAAGAACACGTGCTCTACCGGGAGTTATGGGAAGTGCGGAACGAGATCACTGCTCGGATCAACGCGAAGACCAAGATGAAAGGCCAGGGGCACGGGAGAGAAGAAGGCCCGCGCTCCTGAATCGCGTCGCTTTATCTCATCTCATCTGCTCCAATTTTGCAGCCGCTTCATTCACTAGCTCCGCTTCCGCCTGCAGGACTCTTGCGACCTTCGCGATTTCGGGATCTGCATCGGGATAGCGCTTCTCTTCGATCGCCTCGCGCACTCCGGGCATCGTCTTTGGCGAATAGCCCGTGTACCACCCCGGGGCGTAGATCATGTGCTTGTACCACGGCCGTCGAGGCAGTCCTTCATCCAGCGTGAGACGTCTCTCGCCCTGCAGCAGAAGCTGATTCAGAGCTGCGAAATCGGTACTTCCTGATGCGGATCGCAGTGACCCTGCCGCTTTTTGATAACGCTCCGCCGCACTCGTGAGCGCAGCCAACGCATTGTCGATAGGAGCGAAGTTGATGAATGGCGGAACCTCTGCGCGAGGAGGCGGAAACGTCGGATGGCGCGGATCGGAGGTTGCGGAGTACACACCGTCGTCGAGCTTCTGGTTTGTATCGGCAGCTTCGTCTTGCTGGTCTTTCAGCAGTTTTTTGAGTTCATCGTCGTACTTTTTCATCGTGTCGGCGAAGTCGGTGAACTGATACGGAAGCACGTCGGCGTCGGCAAAGCGCATCACCATGCTGCCGATGGTCTGCGCCAGCGCACGTGAGTAGATGAACTGGTTGTCGGAGAAATGCATGTACCAATACAGGTCGTCGTAGATCGAGTGATAGATGCCTGCGTTGTCCTCGCCTACGTAAGCCAGATTGAGTGAGGCGACTCCGAGGTGATCGAGAAAGGTGGTGAAATCGGTGCCGGAGCCGAGTGGTTCGATGCGCAAGTCGGTGCGCTGCCTGGCGTCTTTCTTCTCGTCCGCATCACCATTTTCGATTTCATTCGCCTGCTTTCGCTTCCACACGGAAATTTGTTTTTCTGGATCCTGAATGTCTTTGGCGACTTCGTTGACAAATGCTTCGAGAGAATGCGAGCCGCCGGCTTCGAGGTAACCGCGCTCATTCACGTCGCTATTGATGTAGACGGCAGCGTGCTGCCGCAACTCATCTGCGTGGAACTCCGCCCACTCCGTGGAACCCAGCAGCATCGGCTCTTCGCCATCCCATGCGCAGTAGATGATGGTTCTCTTCGGCTTCCATCCTTGCTTTAGCAGTTGTGAAAATCCGCGAGCTTCTTCCAGAAGGGCGATTTGTGCCGAAATGGGATCTTGGGCGCCATTCACCCAGGCGTCGTGATGATTGCCGCGTACGATCCAGATGTCCGGTTCAGTCGCGCCCGGGATCTTGGCAATGATGTCGCTCACCGGCTTGCTGTCCCAATTCGAAACGACCCTGAGATGTACTTTGGCCGGCCCAACTCCGACGCGGTATGGCAAGGGAAGTCCGCCACGCCATTCGCGCGGCGCCATCGGCCCAGCGAGCGCCTGCAGCAGAGGCTGCGCATCGGCGTATGAGATCGGCAGCACTGGAATCTTGGTGATTGTTTGCGCATCTTCGCGGCGCAGACGCTTGGCGTCAGGAGTCGCGCCCACTCCCGGCGTGAGCGGATCGCCGGGATAGCGCATGAAATCCATCACGCTGCCACGCTGCACGCCGTCAGGGGGACGCATCGGTCCTTCGGGAAAAACGGGATCTTCGAAGTATCCGTCGTCGTGCGGATCGGAATAGATAAGGCAGCCGACTGCCCCATGCTCATAAGCAACTTTCGGCTTCACGCCGCGCCATGACTCACCATATTTGGCGATGACAATCGCACCCTTTACGGAAATGCCGAGGCGCTCAAGTCGCTCGTAGTCTTTGGGCACCCCGTAATTCACGAACACCAGAGGCGCGGTTACGTCGCCGTCGATGGAATAGGCGTTGTAGGTAGGCAACTGCTCCGATTTTTGTCCGCTCGTCGGATCGACTGCCAGAGTAGGCTCTTCGAGCTTGGCGCGAAAGTGAGTCGGCGCGACTAACTCCACCAGTCGTTCTTTCGGGGTGGGAAACAGCACGTTGAAGGTCTCAATGTGAGCGTCAAGTCCCCATTCCTTGAACTTGCCGAGAATCCATTCGGCATTTTCTTTGTCATACGGAGAGCCGACGTGATGAGGCCGCGCGCTCAGCCGTTCCATGTACTGCCGCTGAAGTGCTGAATCGGGAAGCGCTCGAAATTTTGTCTCCCATGTTTGCTCTGCTTGTGAGGACTGAGGTGTATAGCCGAAATAGATGTTCTGGTCAGCCGCGCCGACCGTAAAAAAGCAAACTGCCAACAGAAGAACTGCAAGAGTGAGTTGTCGCATGCTGTCTCGCAGAGATGGAATGTAAGCGGGAGGAATTGTACCGGAGTTAACACGAAGGACACTAAGGTCCAACGAAGGTCATGAAGACCCATTTCTCCGTGGCCTTGGTTTTTACCTCCGTGACCTTCGTGTAACCCCGGTTCAAAATTCCTGTGCTTATTCAGAACTCCGCCACAGGCGCGTTCTGCTTTGAGCCCACACGCCCGGCTTCGATCTTCGCCACCGAGTAGTTCTCCGGACGAATCGGTGCTTCGGCGAGACGCCGAAGCAGCGCAATTTGGCCTACGTGCGTGAGCGCGTCGGCAATCGCGCCCTGGAAAATGCTTTCGCACGATGCATGCAGCTTCTGTCCTGAAGCGATGAAGGAATCAAGTGCTTCAAGTGCGCTAAAGAACCGGCGACTGTCTTCGCTCCATGATTTTGGCCCCGTGTCCTGCCAGACCTCTTTGCCGCGCGCGGTGGAAAGCGCCCAATCCATCAGGTCGCAGAGGTGCGCGAGTATTTCTCCTGCGGCTCTTGAACCCTTACCGCCGGAAAACTCGCTGAATCCTTTCGGCACATCGCGCAGGGGCTTGGCCGCACGATAGGCGAGGGTCGCCAGGGTGTGCCGCAACGGCAGATCGACGGATTCTTCAGGTTTCATTTTGGGCATAGTTGTGCTCATAACAAGTCTCCTGGATTTGAGATTGTAGCGCGCTAGATCACTAGGCGCTGCGATACCCTTCCGGTATGCTCGTCAGTTGTCAGAGTTGGAACCGAGGGAATCTTGGACACAATTGCTGTCGAGTTATCACAGGCCCCAGATCAGCGCTCCGTGGCACGGATTATGTTGGGCCACGGCAAACAAAACGTCATTGATTTTCACATGATGGACGAACTTGTTGCGGCACTCGATACCCTCGAAGACCACCGCGAAGTCTCGACCATTCTGTTTGAAACTGCGGGAGAACATTTCTCGGCCGGAGTTGACGTTCCTTCGCATACTCCCGATAAGGTTGCGACGATGCTGGCGAAGTTTCACGGAACAATTCGCCGACTGGTTAAGACGTCGAAGGTGACAGTCGCGGCGGTAAAAGGCTATTGCCTTGGCGGCGGGGCGGAACTGGTGATGACCTGTGACATCGTGTTTACCACTGATTCGGCGCACTGGGGGTTTCCCGAAATTCGCCTCGGCTGCTTTCCTCCAGTCGCAACCGCAGCTCTAGCCGGAGTTGTGGGCCAGAAGCTCGCCGCAGAGCTCGTCCTGACTGGACGCAGCTTTGATGGACGCGAGGCTGAGCGAATCGGCTTGGCAAACCGAGCTGTGCCTGCCGACAAATTAAAAGAAGCAGTTTCAGAATGTGTGAATCGGCTCGCGGAGTTGAGCCCAGCCGCGCTGGCGAACGCGAAGCGGGCACTCTATGCCTGGGATGCTGCCCATTTTGAAAAGGGCCTTGCTCGCGCTGAAGACATTTATTTGAAGGAACTCATCCGGACGCAAGACGTGCAGGAAGGCGTTCGCGCATGGATGGAAAAGAGAAAGCCACAGTGGACGGGAAGATGATCAGGGTGACGAAACTCCGATCGATGCGCGAGGCGATCGCCGAGTTTGTTCCCGACGGCTGCTCCGTCGCCATGGGACTTCAGCTTGAACACATGATCCCGTTTGCCGCCGGGCACGAGATCATCCGTCAGAAGAAGCGCAATCTGCGCCTGATCGGCCCAATTTCGGACTGTCTCTTCGATCAGCTCATCGGCGCTGGTTGCGTGAAGGACGTTGTCGCCGCATGGGTGGGCAATGTGATGATGGGACAAGCCTACAATTTTCGCAGGGCAGCTGAGACAGGCGAAATTCGCGTCTTCAACATGACAAACTTCACCATCGCTCTCGGCTTGCAGGCTGGCGCGATGGGTGTGCCTTTCCTTCCAACTCGCACCGCTATGGGCAGCGACGTACCCAAAGGGAATCATTTCTTCTACCAGATTATTTCCCCTTTTGAGCCTAAAGAGACACTGCTGGCTGTTCGTGCCATCATTCCCGACGTGACTATCGTCCATGTGCAGCGTACCGACGAAGAAGGGAATGCTCACTGTTGGGGGAATCTTGGCGTGATGCAGGAGGCGGTCCGCGCTGCAAAGAAGGTCATCGTTGTAGCGGAGGAGATCGTATCGGCTGATGTAATCGCCAGCGATCCGAACCGCACTGTTGTTCCTGGGTTTCTGGTTTCAGCAGTTGTGCACGAGCCGTTCGGAGCTCATCCTTCGCCCGTGCAGGGATACTACGGTCGAGACAATGAATTCTTTCGTGAGTACCACGCAGAAACTAAGACGCCAGAGGAGTACGCCCGATGGCGAACTAAATGGGTGGAAGAAATAGGAAATCGCACCGAGTACATGGAAAGACTCGGAGCCCGCCGAATTTAGATCGGATCGATCTCGCCGTTCACGATCATCGATCCGGCGATCTTGCGTGCTTGGCGGAAGGTTGCGGCTTGCGCATCACCGGGGGGAAGCGCGTCCACGAGCTTTGCCAGTTCCTCATCAAACAACTTTGTAATCAGTTCTGGGGTGTGCTTTACGGCATTGCCGGCGTCGTCGATGATCTGAGCACCGTCGCGATGCTGCATGCGTTGTGCGATCATCAGGCGATAAATGCGATCGGTAGCGAGATCCTCCATGTATCCGTCCAGCAGGCTGGCGCCCTTGCCATTAAGAACGCCATTGCGATAACGAATTACTGTTCGCACAGCAGCGCGCGTTCCGCTCAAAGTTCGCTTGCCCACATTGGTCGGTTTGGGCCGGAGATCGGGATAGCGTTCGCCGACGGGTTTATGCGTCTTAATCTGGTTCGGGAATGGGAATTGATCGACTGCGATCTGATTCTGATCTGGATGACCCGTCCAGGCGCCATCGAAACCGCGATCGGCTTCGTTCTTCTTGTCTTTTTCCAGTACGGCGAGCGCGCGGGCGTTCAATTCAGGATTCGCGCGGTCGGGATAGAGCGCCGTCATGCCGCCAATAGCGAGCGCTCCCCGGCGATGGCAGATCGAGACCAGTAGATCGCGCAAATTCTGGAAGAACGGCACGTCGTGAGGGATGGTGTTGCGGTCCGGGAGGATCCATTCAGGGTCGCTGAGGTTGAAGTGAATCAGGGAAGCCATGTAGTCCCATCGACCGAGATTCAGACCAAGCATATGGCCGCGCAGGTTGTAGAGAAACTCTTCCATCTGAAACGCGAGCGGATGCGACTCCACCAGTGCCATGCATTTGATGTAGCCAGGCCGCCAGCCGCGCAGGCGTTCGATTTCGTTGAATAGCTCGTTCCACCACAGCGCTTCTTCCGCTGATTCCGATTTGGGAATGTAGAAAGAGAGCGGATGGCGGAGCTTGGAAGTGTCTACCTCGAACGCAATGCGGCACACGTCATAGAGCGAGGCGGAAGTCAGGTCATGAGTTTGGCTCTCGGCTGCGTCGGGGCCGGCAAATTCGGCTTTGCGACGATCGTTCGAATCCCGTTTCCCTCCCGACATGAGTCCGGGCAGCTGTTGGGAAAGATGCAGACCGCGCGCTCGCGTGAAGATTACTGTCTTGCTCGGGGCGATCGATACCTCTTTGTTGCGCTTTTTGTCGAAGTAAGTCAGCTCGCCTCGAAGCGCCGCATGAATGTTCCTGATGCCAAGCTCCAGATGATCCCAGAAGTTCGCGGCCGAATCCTCGAGATCGAGCATCACGCCTGGTGCTCCGGAATTCAGCATTTTCACGACTAGTTCTGCGTCGTCAGCAGGGCCGGTCATCTGGTTGCGCTGGTCCTGGCACCACTCGGGTACGCTGATATTCCAGTTATCGGTAGTCGCGTCCGACTCGGGAAGATGGTTCGGCAGCTTGCCCGCGTGCGACTCAGTGAGAACTCGCTTGCGCTTCGCCACCAGTGCCCGCTGGCGCGGAGTAAAGCGGGCATGCAGAGGAAGAAAGAAGTCTAGAAATCCCGAAGGCAGGTCGCGCTTGAGGTCGATGTCTCCTGGAGCTGAGTTGATCGCGAATCCGTGGAGTTGTTCCATTGAAGTTAAGAATGTAACAGGCGGGAACGCACATTTTCCAGAACTGTGGCCGTGGTTTCCACAACTATGCCCACCGTCTGCTGCAGTTGTTTTGAAGGTGCCGCTCCCCTATGATTCACCAAAGGTAGATGAGTTCCACAGCAGGCCAATCCGCTTCGCTAACCAACGGTGGTTCTTGCTCCATTTGCGATGGGTCCGGGTGGAAGACTGTAAGCAGCGAATCGGGGAAGAGGACGCAAGCTGTCAAGTGTGATTGCCGAGTCGCAGGGTGGTCGGAGCGACTGCTGAGCCAAGCTCGCATACCTCCGCGATATTCAGATTGCAGCCTCGCGAATTTTTGCGTGGATCCCACCGAGCCGAACTCTCGCATTGTGAAAGCCTTGTTAGATGCCCAGCACTTCGTCGATCAATATCCGCTCGAAACAACCGGATTGATGTTGACGGGTTCGGTGGGAGTTGGCAAAACACATC
The DNA here is from genome assembly GCA_035277605.1 of Terriglobales bacterium. Classification (GTDB taxonomy): domain Bacteria; phylum Acidobacteriota; class Terriglobia; order Terriglobales; family Acidobacteriaceae; genus Gp1-AA112. The sequence continues at coordinate 11,715 of DATEKE010000242.1, forward strand.
TTGCCGTGGGAATCATTCGCGAGCTGATGACGAGAAAGAGCATCTCGTGTTTGTTTTACGATTACCGCGAGCTCTTGAAAGAGATACAGCATTCCTACAACGACAATGTTGAGGCTACGGAATTTGGAATCTTAAGGCCGGTTTTTGACATTGAAGTTTTGGTCCTGGATGAGTTGGGAGCTGTTCGTACCACTGAATGGGTTTGGGATACCGTCAATTACATCTTAAATACACGATATAACCTAAAGAAGACGACCATCATTACTACGAACCTCCCGGATGCTGCTCCCGGCGCGAGCCGAAGTTCAGAATACGAAAAGTTAGCAGCTTCAAGGAGAGATGCAGAAGACGCAGCTCGCGGAATAACTCTTGGAGACCGCATTGGAGAGCGAATGAGGTCGCGCCTGCAGGAGATGTGTATTCGTGTGGAGATGGAAGGTGAAGATTTCAGGCTCCGCAAGAGCAAGAGCTCCAAGCTTCAAGGAGCAAATGTGCAGTTCAGGCTACGTAGAAACAGAGACGCGACGTCTTAAACGAGCGATTAGCCTCCCTTCTCATTAGTCCCGCATCACACCTATTTGCCGGAGTTTCTCTTCTGCTACTCCGGTCATCTTCTAATTCAGGAGCATTGCATGGCTCACCTGGGGACTCTGCGCGACTTCCGCTTTGATAATCAGGCCGATGACGTTCGCGGCGCCGCATTGTACGGACGCGACAACGAAAAGCTCGGCAAAATCGACGACGTGATCTTCGATCACTCTACCGGCCAACTGCGGTACGTGGTGGTAGACACTGGCGGCTGGCTGTCGAGCAAACACTTTCTCGTCGCTCCCGAACGCATCCGCGCGCGCAGCAACAAGGAAGACGAATACCTCACCGATCTCTCGAAGAAGCAGATTGAAAGCCTGCCTGCATACGATCAGAACGATCTGCAGGATGAGAAGCGCTGGGAGAAGTACGAGGGCGACTATCGCAAGGCTTCCGGGCTTGAAGAGACCGGCGGCGTGATGCATCAGGCTGGGGGCACGAACATCCTCGTTTCCGACAGTATTCCGGCGGAGGGTCCTGCTCCCACCACGCGTACGGGTCAGCCGGTTTCAGGATACAAGAGCCCGATTCATCATCGCCAGAGCGGGTTGATGGATACAACTGCGATCGGGGTAGGCCAGAATGCCGACGACGAACGCCTCACCTTCATTCCCGACGCCATCGATGCGGATCGCGGCGATATAAAGGACATGCCCGACACACCGCAGGCCTCGCAGAAGAGCAATCTGTCGGGTAGTTCATCGGGCGCGGCGGCCGACGTGGTAACAAACGCGCGACCGAGGGACATTGTGCATCGTGGAGACGATCGCATCGATGATCCCGGCTCAGAGGTCGTGGAAGAGACCATCGAAGGTGATGCCATCTTCAACGCGGAAGACGTAGAAGGGCGCTCGCATCAGCGCGGCAATGTACATGACGCCGATGTGCCGAGCTACGCGACGGTCGGAGGAAAGGAAACGCAGACTGCGCAGGGGCGTCTGCCCAATTACCCTGACGCAAGCCAAGGACAACGCTGGGCGCGGTTTGAGGAAAACCTGCGCAGCCAGCGGCCGAAAATCGTGGGTCGGTGCGGCATCTGCGATGAGTTTCGGAATCGCCACAAAGAAGACGCGGCATAAGCAACGTCACCATGTCAGTACCGTCCGCGGGAACGGATGGGTGTTATAGCCATACCCGCCTGCTACCGCAGACGGTACTGACATTCCGCTACATGTTTGTGTGCCCGCTGCGCATGGCTTCGTTGAACTTCGGCTTCAACAGTGCGAGCGCTGACTCCATCTGCTTCGTAAACACTTCTGATTGCGCCGATAATTTCTCCGTTGCGGCAGCATATTCGCCGGAAGAATCCAACGCCAGCCATCCTTGATTTGCAAGCTCACGGGCGCGAGTGCGCAGGTCGTCGATCGAGCAGTCCAGATATTGCGCGTCATACGGATCTGCGACCCACGCAGGCTGGCGCTCGCCCAAGCGCGCGCTGACCCAAAAAACTTTCCAGCAGAGAAATTCGTCGCGCTTGGTTTCGCTTGTCTCGCTGAAGATGAAGCGCTGCTGGCGGAAGCTGTAGTACCGCGTGCTCACCGGTACCGGTTGGCGATTGCCGCTCTTGAGAAGTTCCAGTTGACCGAGATCCAACGTCTTCCGGATTGCATTGAAGGTCACGGCCTCGGCGTACGGTTGTTCCAAAGCAGGAAGCACTTCGGCAAAAGTCACGGTCAGACTGGCAGCGATCTTCGCGTGAAGGGAGCTGCCCGGCTCAGCGAGTTGAACGACACCGTGCAGGATGAAGGAGTCAGCTCCTGACCTTGAACGATGATATGGCCAAGTGAACTGCTGCATCGAAAGCGGCAGACCGTGCAGAGTCAGGAAGAGATCCGGACGCGGCGACTGCATGCGGCTCGCCAGGGTTTTCAGATAAGAAGCGAGTTCTTCGCGCAGAGCAGATTTCTGCTCCATCTCTGCACTGAGGCTCTCGCTGGTCTCGACAGTCTGCGTCGCTCCGGTCGCGGATTTGAGTTGCAATTTCACCGTCGACGCTCCGGTGAAATCAGTTCCCGATTCAACCGCGGCGACCGAAAGCCCTGACTTCGAGGCGTATTCCTGTAGCAATTGTGAGATCGATTGTGATGCTGTAGGCATAGTGCGAATTTATTTTACTAAGGAGAGGCAAGTCGGGTACCGTTCGCGGTAGCGAATGGGTGTCTCGGATCATGACTCATGTACTTCCGCACAACGATACCGACAAGCGTTACTGCGATGCGGTTCTGGCACCGACGGAAAAACACCCCTACGGGTGATGGTGGATCCTACAAAGCCTCGGAGGCTACTGCAGCATCTGTGGATTTCTACTGGCTTGCAGAACCTGCTGCGCTCGGGAGAAAAGTTCCAAGACTTCAAGAGGCTTCGTGACGTGCGGCAGCATGGCGCTTTCGAGAATCTCGCGGGTTTCGGCGTTGGGTTTCCGCGATACAGTCAGCAGCATGCGATCGGCGAGTTCAGGGCGATGCTCGCGAATCCACGAGACCATGCGCTTGCTGGAGAAATTTTCTTCGAGCTCTTCGTCAAGAATCACAGCGTCCATTTTCTTGGTACGAAGCAGGTCGATGGCATCGTTGGCGGTGAGCGCCGGCACGATCTCTGCGCCTAAGGCACTCAGGACCGAACGCTCAAACTCCAGCACGGCTTCGCTGCGCTGAATCAGCAGAATGCGCGAGCTGCCCGCGGACTCAGTTGGGTTCGGCTGCCACACTGGAGCGGGTTCGGCTGTCTCCTGCCGTTTTACGAGCAGAGGCCGTGGGCGGCTAAGTTCTGTTTTGGGAACCGAGATTGGAGCTTCGATGCGCGCGAATCGCGGCTGCCCAGACACCGTGGAGAGCGCCGCGATCACGCGTCTGGCTTTTTCAATCTGCTCTTCCATGCGCGCGACCAGATGAGTGGAGCGCCCCTCGATCGATTCCGCTTTGAGCAGCTCGATATACCCGAAGATCGCGGCCAACGGATTGATCAAGTCTCGTGCGATCCCGCCGACCAACTTGGAAAATTCGTGATATGCAGCGGCTTCGTTGCTGCGCATGGCGTCGCGTCCGACCTGTGATTCGAGTCCGAGCTTGACCACGTTTGCGACCAGGTCCGCAATTTTCTGCTGTGGGCGCTCGAAGCGGCGCGAGCTGTGATCGAAGAATGCAAGAGTGCCGAAGATGCGATCTTCGTTTTCGACGCTTACCCAAAGCGATGCCGAGCTCGCGAAATCAAAATTGGGAAGTATGGTGCTGAGTGCATCCCAGTCACGCGAGACGATGATCCGTCCTGACTGTCGCCGGACATGATCGGCGAACGCGGGTGGTAATGTATCGGGAATCTGGAGTTCATTTCCAGCGCGCTGATTCACCCGCACGGTTCCGACGTGATCGAAAGGAGATCCCGGCGTTGCATAGAAGGCGCAGCATCCGACTTCGAGGAGGTCTCCAGCGGCTTGCAATGCGCAAAGAAGAAATTCCTGCTCGGTGCGGCAAAACGCCGCCGCCGTGCCGGTTGCAATCATCGCGTCGCAGATTTCTTCGATCGAGTACAAGGTTTGCCAGTTATGAAAAAGGCATGAACGCGTCATGCCAAGAAAACTCGAATCTGATCCTGCAAAACTTCCACACATTACATCGCGCAGAAGCCGACGTTAAGCCGAATACGCGCGATGTCCCGTCAATCGTCCGACCAAGTCACACGAGAGCCGATCGAGATCCGCGGTCGTAATCTGAGCCGTGCGCTGCGGCGGCAGCAATCGCGTCTCGCTCTTGCCTTCCACGTCTCGTCGCAAATGCACCAGCAGAGCCTGCACTACGCTCGAATCGAACTTCGTCGGCGACAACCGCACAAGCTCATGACACACGCTCGCAACTGAGCTCGAGGCGCGATAAGGACGATCACTCGTCATCGCATCAAATGTGTCTGCGACAGCGACGATGCGTACCGAAAGCGGAAGTTCGTCGTTGTGCAGGCGGTCGGGATACCCCGAACCGTCGGCGCGCTCGTGATGCCAGCGCACCACCTCAGGAACTTGCGGCCACGGGAAACGCACCGACGAGACGATCTGGTGTCCCATTACCGTGTGATCGGCGATTGCGCGAAACTCTTCCGGCCGCAGCGTGGATGCTTTCGAGAAGAACTGTTTGTCGACTGTTACTTTTCCAATGTCGTGCAGATGTCCGGCAGCGCGAATTCCTGAGACCTCTTCTTCGTTCATACCCAGCGTGCCTGCAATCCCAGCAGCGAAGCGCGCGACGTGAACGGAATGCCCCCGCAGGTACTGATCCTTGCAATCGATCGTGGTCGCAAAAGCTTCGAGGGCGTCGTCATACGAATGATGAAGCGAGCTCAGAAGGCGGAGATTATCCGCGATCTGATGCCGCAGAGACTCGGCTAACGAATGGTTGTGCAGTACCAGCGCCAAGTGAGGTACGAGCATCTCCAGACACTCAAGATCTGCTGTGCTATACGACTCGCGGCCCAAACGCGCGCCCAACGCCAGCATGCCTACGGGGCCTGAGTTCACGCGCAATGGCGCGAGACATTGAATAGAGGAGAGGAAAGGAGAATCCTGAGAACCGAAAAATTCCTGCAAATCCTGCGGCCGAATCGGAGCACGCGGCCCGCGCGCCTGATGCCAATGTTGTGGCTGTACTCCGGCGAGAGCGAGTACCGTATTGGGACTCAGCGCCGGAAATCCATGAGCGGCTACGCAGGTAAGCTTGGTGATGTTGCCATCGAGCAGCAGGATCGCGGCCTGTTCGGCGTCAAAAGCGATCGCGACTCGCTCCAGGATTTGCCGGACCGAATCGGAAAACTCCCGCTCCGACGTCGCCACGGGGCCGATGTCGGCAATGGTCCTCAGTACGGCGAAGAGGCGGACGAGCTTCGAGTTTTGTTCCATCGACAGACGAAGCGACGGAACCGACAGAGCAAATAAAACATAGCACCGCAGGCAGTGCATCCCAGTGGATTTGTGAAGAGGGGTTAGTTGCTGGTTTGGTACATTCCTGATTCATCGCCTGTAGGTTGGAGGCTCTTCCGGATCGAGCGCCACCTGGTCGTGAATCTCCTGAATCCTTCCATACACCGCGCGCCGGATTGCTTCCAGGTTGTA
>DATEKE010000243.1:0-10418 GCA_035277605.1 Terriglobales bacterium
ATTAAGCAAATCATCGACACGATCGTCGATGACGTTCGCCGGTTTGGCGCCGGTGAGCAGCTCGATGACATTACGCTCATCATCGCGAAAGGCAAGAACACCCGATAGTGTCGAGAGCTTCCTTATAGCTCTCATAATTACTTTGAATCTAAGTCGGACAGAGAAGAATTGGCGCGAAGCAGCCAAACCGCTACTCTGTATGTGCTGTGGAGCAGACCGGTCCAACATCGATGGTTCAGCGTAAAGCCACTGCTGCCGCCGATCTGAAAAAGTTTGACGCCAGCTTTCTGCATCACATCGCCAAAGGCATCGCCTCGGCCGCGCCACTACCGGACCTGCTCACGCACGTGGTGGAATTCGCGGTTTCGGTTGCACAATGCGATTCCTGCTTTATTTATGTGCTGGAGGGCGATGAGTTGATTCTGCGCGCATCGCACAACGCCCACACCGACCTCGTCGACCATCTCAAACTGAAGCTTGGACAAGGCATTACAGGATGGGTCGCAGAACATCGCCAACCGGTCGTAATCGCCGCCAATGCGTATGGCGATCAGCGGTTTCGCGCCTTCAATGAGCTGCCGGAAGACCGGTTCGAGGCGTTTCTCTCAGTTCCCATTCTGAATCGAGACCGAGTTGTAGGCGCGATCAATCTACAGAACCGCTCTCCATACTCCTACACAGACTATGAGATCAGGATGGTCTCGAGCATCGGCCTGCTTGTAGGGGCTCACATAGAAATGGCGCGGCTGGAGAGCGAGAACTCGCAGCTTTCCTACCAGCTCGAAACACGCAAGCTGGTCGAGCGCGCAAAAGGCATTCTCCAGCACGATCTGAAGATCAGCGAGCAGGAGGCTTATGTGCGTCTACAGAGACAGAGCCAGGAGAGTCGAATCCCAATACGGGACGTAGCTAATGCGGTGATCCTCAGCCAGAGTCTGCGCGCAAAGCCGCGTTCTTGACATTCTCGACCGATTGTCATTCCGAACAGATGCTCAGGCGTGGTTTTCGCGTGAGCAGGAGTGAAGAATCCCTACGGACACCCATACATTTCCACGCATGATGCTCGGATCCATAGGGATTCCTCTGCCAACATCAGGCGTTCGGAATGACAGAATCGGACAGCATTGCCTCGCGAGAAGCATCTCCAATCTCCGCAATAAGAAGTTTGAATTTGACTTACTAGATACCTGACCGCAGAATCCAAACTGTCAAGACAAAGTTGTTCCCTCTTTCGACGCCGAAAGAGGAGTGTCTCCCAGGCACGACGCCGTGCCGCTCCCGTAAAACCTGTATTCCCAAATCGGTTATCCGGAACGCTCTTGTGCGCTTCAGGACGCCGAACTCTAGTTACCCGTGTATCTGCTGCCAGTTCATGGCCGGGAGCTAGCAATCACAGCAATCGAGGAGATGATTCATGGCGGAAAACACCGCAGTGGAAATGAAACCCACCTTAGGTCTCACCGGACTCACGATGAATGCGATGGCGCTCATCGCTCCCGGCGCATTTCTCTGGCTCACGTTTTACATCCAGGCGACCACGGGCGTAACCGCTCCCGCTATGTGGATGGGCATTCTGCTCGCGCTGGTGCTCTGTTTGGCAACAGCCGTGTGTTATGCAGAAATGGCAAAGCTTTATCCCGGAACAGGAAGTTCGTATTACTTCGCTGAACAGTCATTCCTGAACCACGACAAAGTCTGGCGTTATGCTCGGCTTTCGAAGTTCATCGTGGGATGGGCCTCGCACCTTTATTACTGGATTTATCCCGGCGTAATGGTCGGCGTCATGGGCATTCTATGCGGCTATCTGGTGGGTACTCTCTGGCCGAGCTTCATGAGCGCCTCGAATCCTGGACCGGCGTTCATGATGGCGGTCTCGATCGTGTTCTCGTTTGTGGTGGCTTACATCGCTTATCGCGGCGTGAACGGATCGACGGCAGTGAACATTGCCATCAACGTGATTCAGATTTCAGCGCTGATTCTGTTCTCTGTTCTGGCTCTTGGATACCGGCTAAATCATCCGCCGGGCAGCACTGCGTTCCAGTTCGATTCCACTTCGGGATCGGTTTACTCGTACGAGTTTGCGACGACAAAGACAGTCGCCAACGGTCAGGAGACCGAAACCATCGTTCGCGATTCCAGCGGTATCCCGCAGCCCAAGCTCGATGCAAGCGGCAAGCCAGTTGCCTATCGCGTCAGCTATCCCGAGCGGGACGCCAGCGGCAACTTCCTCACGCATCCAATCGCGAGCTCGGTGATCAAAGCGCACAACTGGGCGTGGGTTTTCATCCAGGCTACGGTGGCCATTCTGATTCTGGTCGGCTTCGAATCGGTGACGGCTATGGGCGGGGAGGCGAAGAACCCAAAACGGGACGTTCCCATCGCGGTAATCGTCTCGCTGCTGGTTCAGGGAATGTTCTGCTATCTGTTCGAATACTTTGCGGCAAACTACTTCCTGAATAGCGGTTACACCATGCAGAACGCCGCAGGTTCGGCGGCGCCGCTCGGCGACATGATGACCCTGGTCGGCGATGCGCTGCTCGGACCGGGACGCGGTCGAATCTTCATGCTGGCGGAAGCCTTCACGGTGTTCCTCGCGCTAATCGGGACGACGCTGTCCTGCATGAATACCGGAGCGCGCGTCACCTACGCCATGGGCAAAGATCAGGAAGCTCCCGAGCACTTCGGCATATTGCACTCGAAGAACCTGACGCCGCATCGAGCAATCTGGGCTCTGGCAATCATCTCCGCGATCGTGGGCTGCATCGGCGTAGTCACTGCATTCGGCGATGCCGGCGCTCCCACAGACGCAGCGATCCAGGCGCTCCCCCACGGCTTGTGGTCGAGCTTCGGCTACACCACGCACGACAAGATGGCTGCATTGCCGAACTCGCTGCTGACGGTCACGCTGGCTTCGAACTTCGGGACGTTCCTGCTCTACGCGCTGAGCTGCATTACGTGCCTCGTTGCTTATCACAATCACCCGAAGTTCAAATTCGTGAAGCACGCGCTGATTCCCATATTCGGACTGCTGGCGAATGTGGCCTGTATTGCGTTTTATCTGATTGGCCCATTTATGGGCTATGGAACCAAAATGGAACCGCTGCTGGCGCTTGGCATTGCTCTGGTGTGGGGCATCTACGGAGGCATTTACTTCACGCGAGCCAGCCGACGGAGTGGACGCACCACGCTGGTGGCCAGCCGCGCCGCCATGGTATGAGCTTCTCTCTCCTTCGGGCCTCGATTCTCTCGGGCAGGCGCAAGCTTGCCCGACTTTTTTGTATTGTGTAGTCACTCAGAAAGGCGAAGACGAAGGTTACGGAGAAGAAAACAGAGTTCACGGAAAAATTCAATCGCTGTGACCTCTTCGCTTGCGTTCGTGTTCGCCGTTCACAGGGTCGGTTTCATTTTTGACATCCATGTTGGAGCTTGAGTTTGCGCAGCTTTCCGATCGCGGGCGCGTACGCGACAACAACGAGGACTTTGCCGACGCTGTAGTTCCTAAATCGAAGGCTCAGGCCGAGTCGCACGGATGGCTCTTTGTGCTCGCCGATGGTGTTGGCGGCCACGCTGATGGCGAAGTTGCATCGCGACTTGCCGTCGAGAGCGTTTGTAAAGGTTTCTGCGCCGCGCGCGAATACGAAGTGCACCGTTCGCTGCTGCCGAAGTTACTGCAGGATGCGAACGCCAGCCTGCTCGACGCAGCTTCGGCATCGCGAAAGGTTGGCCCAGGAATGGCAACCACCATGGTGACGTGTGCGGTGCGCTCCGACAGAGCGGTGACCTGCCATGTCGGTGATTCTCGTTGTTATCTCATTCGTCGCGGGCACGCCGAGGTGCTCACGCGTGATCACACAATCGCTAACGAGCAGATACGGCTTGGCCTGCTCTCCAAGCGTGAAGCGGGAGAATCACCCATGCGCCACATGCTTAGTCGCTCCTTGGGGAGCGACCTGTTCGTGGCGGTCGATGTGAGCGAGCATCAACTCACTCCGGGCGACATCTTGATGCTCTGCTCCGATGGTTTACATGGAGCTGTTCCCGAAAAGGAAATTGAGTTGATTATCAGCGACAATCCGGACCTCAGCACCGCCGCGAAAGAACTCGTCAGGCTAGCGAATCAGCTTGATGGGAGTGATAACGTCAGCGTTCAACTCATCCGGCTTTGCAGCGTCGAACGCACGGGCATGTATAGGGGAAGGCCATACAAGCTTGGCTGACGACGTCCTTCAATTCGGTCACCCACTCCTTATTCTTTCCTTATCTGCATTTGTGCATAATCACAGAGTGCAATTGCCCACATCTCAAGCGTTGCGGCTTTCGCGCCAGGGCCTGCTTTGGCAACCGAACGCAGGAACCATCTTCGAATGATTGCTCTTCACACTGGCGATCAACTCGACGATTACCGCATCGAAGGCGTAGTCGCGCGCAGCGGCATGGCCTCGATCTTCCGCGCGATGGATGTGCGCGATGGCAAAACCGTAGCGATCAAAGTTCCCCATCCCGAAATGGAAAGCGATGTTGTCCTCTTCGAGCGCTTTCGCCGTGAAGATGAAATCGGGCGCAAGCTGGACCATCCGGGAGTGGTGAAGGTTTTCTCTGACAATCATCGCAGCCAGTTCTACATGGTCATGGAGTGGGTCGATGGGCGACTTCTCCGCACAGTTCTCAACGAGCAGCGGCCATTGCCCATCGATCGCGCCATTCGCATTGCAACCGGCATTGCGGAGGCGCTCGAGTACATCCACCAGCACGGGGTTGTACATCGCGATCTCAAGCCGGAAAACATCATGGTCGACGCGAGCGACAACATCAAGCTCATCGACTTCGGCATCGCTTCGAATCAGGGCGCGAGACGCATTACTTTTGCCAAGTTTTCGCAGACGATGGGCACGCCAGACTACATCTCGCCCGAGCAGGTGAAAGGCAAGCGCGGCGACGGAAGGTCAGATGTCTACGCTCTCGGCGTGATGCTCTATGAGATGGTCACGGGCAAGGTTCCCTTTTCGGGAAACAATCCATTTGCCATCATGAACGACCGGTTACTGAACAATCCCGTTCCGCCGCGCGAGATCAATCCTGAGATCTCCGAGCAACTGCAGGAAGTCATTTATCGCGCACTCGAACGCGATCCCAAGAATCGCTATGGCGCCGCTCGCGAGATGGCGTGGGACCTGAAACACCTCGATCAGGTCGGCGTCGCCGATCGCGCCGAACTGCGCGACTGGCGCAAGCGCAGCACGCCCTGGGTGCGACGTGCGTTGTTCTATGTCGGACTGGCTCTCATTCCGCTCATCATCTTTGGGCTGTTACTGCTCGTTGCGCGGCATGCGTGATTCGTCGTCTACTCGGCCCGGCGCTTGAGCGCGCCGAGCCGACCCAGCGGTTACCACCGGCGGTTCTGTTTACCGATCGTCGCCGCGCGTAACGAAGTCCGGGTAGGCTCCTCCGCCAAGCTCGTGCAGATCCATTCCTTGCCATTCGCCTTCGCGAGCTACGCGTTGCGGCAGAACCAGATTCAGCAGCCAGTTCAATGCGTAAGTAAGGGGAAGAATGAAACCAACCAAGGTGGCGAAGCCGATCGCCTGCGCCAATAGTTGTCCAGGATGAGGAGCGCCCGAGATCCAATTTGGGAACAGGCCGAGCGCAAGGATCCCCCACAATCCAGCCACACCGTGCGAGGAAATGGCGCCTCCAGGATCATCTACTCTGAATTTCAATTCGAAGACCTCGACTGCCAGCGGAACCAGGGTGCCGGCGACGATGCCGATCACGATCGCGGAGAATGGTGAAACGAACGCGCACGCCGCGCTTCCCGCAGCAAGACCTCCCATCCATCCGTTCGCGATCAATGACGAGTCGGGCTTGCCGAGGCGGGCGTTTGTAACCAAAGCAGTCATAAGGCTTGAGGCCGCGCACGTCAAAATCGTGTTGATTGCGATGAGCGCAATGCGCGATCCGTCGAATTGATAAAACAGAAGGGCGCTCGCGGCATTGAGCGCGACCCAACCGATCATTGCCAGCAGACAGCCAAATATTGCGAATACGACGTTGTGGCCGGGAAGAGCGCAAGGCATTCCATTCTGGGAATACTTCCCTCGCCGCGGACCCAAAATCCAGGCGATCGCGAGGGCATTCAAGCCGCCAAGCGCCTGAATGCAACTCGATCCGCCGGCATCGAGAAATCCGGCTCCGATTCCGTAATTCCCTCCGAGACTCGCGAGCCATCCGCCGGCCCAAATCCAGTGCGCGAACAGCGGATACGTCCACGCCCCCAGCAAAGCTGTGGACGCGGCGCAGGCGCTCAATCTCCAGCGATCAGCGCCGGCACCGAGCGCAATCGAGCCCGCGAGCCCTATGCTGACCATCTGCAGCAGAGCGATTAAGCCCGAAGAGGATGCATCGAAACGGACGCTTCGAAGAAACACTGTTCCGGTCGCCAGCCAGCCCCAGGGTTTCCCGGCTACGACAACCACGTTCTGAAGACCACCTGCAGTGCCCTGAAATGCGAATCCGACGGCGGTATAGCTGATAACGGCAACAGCAAAGACGCACAGAGAAGCTGTGATCGTGTGCGCGGCGCTGCGAGAGCGAGTGAGACCGGTATTGAGTAACGCCAGCCCTGCAATACTGAGCGGACTCAGGATGATGAGAACGATGCAAAGAGCTCGAGTATCCAACAGGCCGCTTGAGGGCATCACCCTCGCTCACTTCCAAGCACGCGATGAGCCTGCATCGCCAGCCCCAGCCCTAGCGCCTCTATTGCGATTCCTGCCAGCACAAAGGCGGCTCGTGCGCCGCCGACCAGGAGCGCCACCGCGGCCAGTACGACAATCCACCCGGACAGCAGGAGCAGAAATCCAGCTAGCTTCATAGAAAGCAATTAGCGGAGCCTGCGCGTATTCCTGAAATGGGAAGAAAGAAAATGATGCCGGCACGCGGCTCACGCGCACGACAGTTTATGAACGATCCGAGGCAGAGTCCAATTGATTTTTCTTATGTGTTTGAAAACACCACCACCTTCACTGGCTCTGCGATACCGGGATTGTCATCCCTCTCGCCGCTGCGGCGGCTGGGCTATTCGTTACTCCGTTCTCAGGGCCTTCATAGGTGAAATCGAGGCCGCGCGTCCAGCCGGAATAATCGCTGCGAAGAACGCGCACACCGCCAGCGCACTCGCAGCGACTCCCAATGCCAGCGGGTCCCAAAATGAAACGCCGTACAATTGTGACGAAATCAGCTTGCCTGCTCCGACCGCGAGCGGCAGGCCAATGATCAGGCCCACCAGTACGCGCTTGAACGCGCCGCGCAACACCAGCTCCACCACTTTGGCGCGATCGGCGCCGAGAGCCATCCGCACGCCGATCTCGTTTGTCCGCTGCGCGACGGTGTAAGCAGTTACGCCATAGAGTCCGACCGCGGCAAGCAGGAGGGCAACAATTCCGAACAATCCTGCGAGACTAGCGGTTGCGCGCTCCTCATCGAAAGTCAGGTCCACCTCTTGCTGCATCGTTCGCACGCTATTGATTGTCAGGTTGGGATCGACGTCAGCCAGTGTGCGCGTCAGAAGTGGCTCGAGCGAACCTGGAGCTTGATTGGTTTCGAGCAGGATCCCTCCGATGAAGTGCGACTGCAGTTCGATGCGCTTCATGATCGGGTCCTTGTAATCGACGTTTTGAGCGAGCGGCACATAAAACATCGGCCGTGGAGGCCGGTGAAACGCGAAGCCGGCGAACCTGGCGTCATGAACGATGCCGACGATGCGGAATGTTCCGATGTTCTCCGGCATATCGAGACCGAAATGATGGTCGATGGGATCTTCGTTCTTATCTTTGAAAAAGCGCTTCACGAATGCTTCGTTCACGATCGCAACCGGCGCGGTGGTCTCGTTGTCGGCGGCTGTGAACAAGCGCCCACGAATGAGAGTCATGCCAAGAGTCTGTAGGTAATTAGCGCTGACGCGATCCCAGGAGGAACCGGCTTCTTCGTTCAACTTGGGCGCCGGATGTCCTTCGACCAGCACTAACTCGCCCCAGTTATCGGTGAGCGGATTGTAGAGCGCAAGTCCAGCTCCTTGGACTCCCGGCAGACGGTTCAGCCGTGCCTCGAGCTCTCGATACAGGGCCTGCAGCTTGGGTAGTGTGTAGCCCGCCGGCGGACTATTGAGCGAGACCTCGATCCGACTCGGAATCTGAAATCCAAAATCCTGATGCTCAAGCTTGTTCAGGCTCCGTCCCAGCATGGTGGCTCCGGCAACGAGCACGACAGAGAGCGTGGCTTGCACAATCAGCAGAGCTTTGCGTGCAAGCGAGGAATGATCGCCGGTGCTGCGACTGGAGCCGCGCAGCGCCTCTGCCGGATCAGTTCTAGTCGCGAACCACGCCGGCGCTGCACCGAAGACAATGCCCGTAATCAGCGCAACCACGAACGCGAACCCAAGCATGATGAAGGAAGGCCGCGTGCTTATAGGCAGAAAGGTCGCATGACTGAACGCCAATCGCAGCAACAGTCTCGCAGCTCCCATGGCGACGATCAGGCCAGCCACTCCGCCGAGCAGAGCGAGAAGAATGCTCTCGATTAATGCCTGCGTGATCATCTGCCGCCGTGTGGCGCCAACGGCAAGTCGCACGGCGGTTTGTGCGCGCCGGGCGACAGCCCGCGCCAGCAACAGATTGGCGACGTTCGCGCATGCGATCAGCAGTACCAGACCGCAGACCGCAAGCAGTATGTTCAGACTCCGCCCGTACTCTTCCTTCATCACGGCGACTCCGGCGCCTGCCGGCACTACCGCAATCGTCTGTTTAGGAAGCATGCGGATCACATCCGGCATCCAGTTCGCGGGATAGCCAGAATCGTGCTGCATCCATTGGCGCAGGATGCCTGTCATACGCGGAGCCATGCCGTCGACGGTCGCTCCCGGCCGCAATCTTCCGATGATCCGCAGCCACGCGCCTATCGACTGTTTCAGCAGCGACCCATCACCTGCGAGTAGCGGCTCCTGCTGCAACGGAATCCACATATCGGGCGGATCGCTGCGCAGCGTCTCGCTAAAAAATCCAGGAGGAGCTACGCCGACCACGGTGAACGGATGTCCTTCGATGATGAACGTTGAGCCGACGATCGAAGGGTCGCCTCCGTAGGTTGCCTCCCAAACGTGATGGCTGATCACCACAACAGGAGCAGATCCCTGCTTATCGTCTTCGGTGGTGAAGACTCGTCCGCCGAAAGCTCCCACGCCCAAAGTAGAAAAGTAGCTTCCGCTTACATATTCAGAACGCAGCGGACGGGCAGCGTTCTCCTTGCCTTCACGGCGAACTCCGAGCTGATATTGCCCAGCCTGGAATGCGGTTGTCTCTTCGAACTCGGGCGTCTCTGCTGTCAGGCGCTGATAAAGGGGGTAGGAAAACATGCCCCAGCGATCCTGTGGGCCGCCTTCCACGCAGCAGTCGTCTCCGTCGCCGATGCGGTAGAGTCGTGCCGGATCAGAAACCGGAAGCGAGCGCAGCATCACGGCATGGATGAGCGTGAAGATGGCGGTGGTGCCGCCAATGCCGAGCGCCAGCGTGAGTACGGCCGCTGTGGTGAAGACCGGCGACATGCGAAATTGGCGGATCGTGTAACGAAGATCGCCTGGCAGATTTTGCATTCAAGACCTCTGGGGTGAGTACTGGCGGAAGCGCGAAAGGTTACAACCCAACGAGGCGAACACGAAGGTCACGAAGGCAACTACAAGGTCACGCAGATTATTCATTGTGACCTCTTGTGTTTACCTTTGTGACCTTCGTGTCTTCCCGAGCGGCGGTTAGTTCACCCGGATGCTTCCCGATCCGGAATTGATTTCAAGCAACGTTCCGCCGCCGTTTACTGTCCCTTCAATATGGTTGCGCTTCATTGCGCCTTGCATCGTGACGGGATGATGGACCTCTACGTCACCGGAGTTGCTCTGAGCGTTGATGTTGAAGCGAGCGTCCGACGGAAGCTTTACATCTACGGTTCCCGAGCCGGTATGGATGCGCCAGTCAGAAGCCATCTTGCCGTCGACTTCAATGTCTCCGCTGCCGGCGCCTGCTTCGACACCTCCGGAGACATTGCGGAGACGGACATTTCCCGATCCGGTCTCAGCGCGAACCGAACCTGATCCGTTCTGCTCGAAGGTGATGTCGCCCGAACCCGCACGAGCGTCGAATCCGCCGGCAATCCCGGTGGCTTTGATGTTTCCGCTGCCCGTCTGTGTGTAAGCGCGGCCCTGAACGTTGCTGACGTCAAGGTCGCCGGAGCCGGCTTCGACGCGAACTTCAGCACCTATGTTGCTGACGATCACATTTCCCGATCCGGAACTGGCGCGCACCGGTCCGCTGACGTCGGTAATGCGATCATCGCCGGAACCATTGTGGGCCTGCACCGAAGTGTCCTTGGGAACG
>DATEKE010000244.1:0-8597 GCA_035277605.1 Terriglobales bacterium
TTCCCTGTTCGCGCGATCTCCCCAGCAACACGGCGATGTACAGCAAGAACTCATTACCTTAATTCAGAACTTTTTGAGAGATGTTCCTAAGAGTGAGCGCGCAACCTTCGATCGCTTCTTTGCCGATGACGTTATCTACACACGCGGCACAGGACAGGCAATCACAAAGAAAGACATCCTCGCCGATACCGGAAACTCGACCGCGCCGCGCGCGAATGCAACATACGAAGGACAAGATTTTCAGGTTCACCAATATGGCGATCTTGCCGTGGTGAACTTTCGGCTTGTGATGCACGCAACTGAGGACAATAAGCCGCTGACGCGCACATTCCGCAACACCGGAACATTCATGAAGCGCAACGGCCAGTGGCAGGCAGTCGCGTGGCAGGCCACTCCGATTGAGGAGAAGAAGTAGCTCGTCAAGACCTCGCGTCAGTACCGTTCGCGGTAGCGAATGGGTGAGCAGGCATAATCGAGCATCACCCATCCGCTACCGCGGACGGTACTGACGCTGATACTCGATGACATTGACTTTGCAATAACAAATGGCAACGCAGACCAAAGACTATTACGCCACGCTCGGCGTGAAGAAGACCGCCTCGGAAGATGAGATCCGCAAAGCTTTCCGCAAACTTGCGCGCAAATACCATCCTGACGTCAATCCCGGCGACAAGAAGGCGGAAGAGAAGTTCAAGGAACTGTCCGAAGCCAATGATGTCCTGAGCGATCCCAAGAAGCGCAAGATCTACGACCAGGTCGGCTTCTACTCCGACAACATCGATCCGGCTACAGCCGAAGCGTATGCACGCGCAGGAGGAGCAGGAGGCTTTCCTGGCGCAGCCTACACGCGAAACGCGGGAGGCGCACAAGGGGTCCCATTCGATTTTGGCGGCTTCGATTTTTCTGATTTCGCTAGCGGCGCTGGACGGGCGCAGTCCGGAGGAGGCGGAGGTTTCCGCGATATCTTCTCCAGCATTTTTTCGGGTGGAGGCGCGAGGCCGGAGCCGCAGGGTCCCGAACCGGGAACGGATCTCGAATATCAAGTCACCGTTGGATTCTGGCAAGCCATCCGCGGCACCGTAATGCGGCTGAATATCACCCGACAAGACGTCTGTCCGATGTGCAAGGGCACGGCCACGGTAGGTTCGGGTAAGACATGTCCCGACTGCAAAGGCACGGGCCAGGTCACGCAGACCAGCGGACGCATGAAGTTCAATATGGCCTGCCCGCGTTGTCACGGAACCGGACAGATCATGAACGAGTGTCCGAACTGCCACGGACAGGGACTGATCAGCGTGACCGAGCCGCTCGAAGTGCGCATCAAGGCGGGCACGCGTGACGGCCAGCGCATCCGCATAGGGGGCAAGGGCAATGCCGGACGCGGCGGCGGCCCGCCGGGTGACCTTTTTATCATCATTCGCATCGAGCAGCATCCGGTCTTTCATCGCGATGGCGACGACATTCACGTGAATGTCCCGATCTCTATCAGCGAGGCCGCGTTGGGCGCGAAAATCGAAGTGCCGACCATCGATGGCCGCGCACAGCTCAAAATTCCACCCGGCACGCAAAGCGGACAGAAGCTGCGCATGAGAGAAAAAGGTGTGCCGTCGGCAACGAAGGAAGGAGCGCGCGGAGACGAGATCGTGGAAGTAAGAATCGCAGTTCCGCAGTTGCGCGATGAGCGCTCGCGCGAGCTCATGCGAGAATTGGCGAAGTTAAACGCGGAGGACCCGCGAGCCGAGCTGTGGGGAAAAACGAGTTACTAGTTCTCTGTCATTCTGAACCGCCTGGTGTTGGCGGTGAGGAATCCCTATCGATCTTCTACAATCCACAGGGATTCCTCACTTCGTTCGGAATGACACACAAAACGCATGCCCACTAAGCGCAGAAAGCAAGGCGCCTACATGATCTCGGCGGTAGCCGAGATGTACGGCATTCATCCGCAGACGCTGCGGCTCTATGAACGTGAAGGATTGCTCAAGCCTTCGCGGACGGAGGGCAACACGCGTCTTTACACTGATGGAGACCTCGAGCGCCTTGAATTCATCCTCAGCCTCGCGCGCGACCTGGGAGTGAACATTTCCGGCATTGCCATCATTCTCAACATGCGCGAGCGCATGGAAGAGATGCAGCGGCAGATGCAGGAATTTGTGAAGTTCGTGCAGAGCGAAGTCTTCTCACGCGCCGCCGCCGCGCATTCCGATCCAAACAAGGGCGCCATCATTCCGCTGCATCGTCCCGTTCCGATTCCGAACGTGCGCGAGAAGAAGCGCTAGAGAACCTCCCGCGATGTTTCGATCTGCATGCTGCAGGTAAGGCTCTCAGAAAAGAATAGGAGTGCGGGCCGAAGAGCTAGGGAAGTTGATTTCAAACGCAGCATTGCGGGAGACTCTTCACGAAGAGCAGGACTCTGGATTGACATCGCAGCGAAGCCGATCTTAAAGAACTGAGGCCCCCACACGTGTGGGTTCTCTCCGTCGGATAAACACACTCGAACCCTCCCGGTTTTCATATCTCATCCGCAGGATGTACGGAAACTCATATTAAGACACGCAACGTGAGTACCTACTCATCGGTACAACTGGGAGAGAGCCATCTGTAGTCGTTATCAAGAAGGCCCCTCTCGTCCCTAAAGCTGCTCATTCCATCTCTCGTCCCACGTTTCGTCACCTCAGACGGCACAGCGGATGCACGTTCCTCCCAGAGCGCAAGAAAAGCTCAGGAGAAGAATCGAATGACACTGCGTTGCAAAGGTTTTAAGAGTCCGCTCGCGAGAACAGCGAGAATGATCGCTACCTTCTCTATTCTGCTACTCCTGTTTTCCGCACTCTCCTTTGGCCAGGGAATCACGACAGGTTCGATTTCCGGCACGGTGCAGGATCCGCAGCAACAGGTGATTCCAAACGCCACCGTCACCGCTGTCCAAAACGGAACTAACACGTCCGTCACTGCAAAGACCAATTCTGTGGGCGCGTTCGAGATTCGCGGGCTTCCGGTTGGCAGTTACAACGTAACCATTGAAGCTTCCGGATTCAGCAAGGTGCTGGTAAACAACGTATCCACCAATGCCGGGCGCGCAACTTCTGTCGGAATTCAGACTCTCGGGGTGGCCTCGGCGCAGGAATCGGTGACGGTCGAGGGAAGCGCTCCCATTCTGCAAACCGACACAATGCAGATCGGGCAGACTTTCGAGACTAAAAAGCTTGCGGATTTGCCAGTCGGCAACGGCCTCGATATCGTGACACTGTTTACGCCCGGCGTCGTTCCTGCTGGAGACTCCGGATTTAGTAATCAAGGTGGAGCGCAGTTTGCTGTAAACGGCCAGCGCCCTCGCGATAACAATTTCCAAATGGATGGACAAAGCAACAACGACACATCCATCGGCGGCCCAGTGATTTTCTTCGGAAATCAGGACGCTGTAGCCGAAGTGCAGGTCCTTACCAACTACAGTGCGGAATATGGCCGAAACACTGGAAGTGTTGTGAATTACATCACCAAGTTCGGCACAAATGCCTTCCATGGCACGGCGTACGAAATCTACAACGGCAACTGGGGAGACTCGCTGGCCAACCAGGATAAGTCACCGCTGTTCGGCATCTGTCCGAAAGGCGTGCCAGTTGGAACCGCGACCGACTTCGCCGCCGCTTGCACCGCCCCGGTGGTGCCACGCAATGTCGATAATCGGTATGGCGGCACGATCGGCGGGCCGATCCTGAAGGATCGTCTGTGGTTCTTCGGTTCCGCGAATCTCGAACCGATCCGTACTGGGCCAACGCTGGCTTCGTCTGGGGGGCAGCTCACTCCTACTGCGAATGGGCTCGCCCAATTGGCTGCGGCATTTCCGAACAACGCGGCGGTCGCGGCTCTGAAGGCAATTGGTCCTCTGGCGGTAAAAAAGGGCACGGTGACTTTGGGAGCGCCGCAGATCCTGCCGGTGGACGGCGTTCCAATCGAGTTCGCAACCGTGACCCGCAACGTTGACGCAACGGCAGATGACTACGAAGGCAGCGGCCGCATCGATTTTCAACTTTCGCAGAACGACAAGATCTTCGGGCGCTACTACTATCAGAAGCAGCTCTTCACGAATGTGTCGGTGAATGGACTTGCTGGGGTCGCCGCTGGCCAATTTATTGATGAGCCCAGTCGCACTCACGAGATGGGAATTGATTGGGCACACACTTTCTCACCAACCTTCCTTAACCAGGCTCGCTTCAGCTATTCGACGTCAACGGTTGGATTTGAGAACGGCGGTTTTCCCGATTGCAGCCGCGCTAACTTCGCTAAGTGTCCGACGTTTGTCAATTTTAATGACAATACCCTTGGATTTGGCGAAACGACCGGCTTCCCGCAGGGACGCGATGTCATTAACTATCAAGTACAGGACAATGCCAACAAGCAAATCGGCACTCATGCCGTAAAGTTTGGTGGTGAATTCCAGCGTCAGCGCCAACCCAACTTCTTCTTGCCCAATTCTGCCGGCACATTCGTCTTCAACTGCCTCGCGCAATGCGTCGACGCAAGTGGGAATCCCACGACCAGCGACTTCATCTCCAACACAGCTGCTCAGTTCCAGTTTGCTGATGGGCCCCCGAGTATCACTTTCCAGGAGAACGACGGGGCGTTTTACGTGCAGGACGACTGGCAGGCACGATCAAACCTGACGCTGACCTTAGGGTTGCGGTATGAAATCGGATCACAAGCAGTCAATCTTCTGCACGACATCACCGTACAACGAGAAAGCAATCCAGCGACGGCTTTCTGGAATCAGTCGTTGCCATTGTCGCAGCGCACTCTGCCAGCCGTTCCAATCGCGAAAAAGAACTTCGCACCAGTCGTTGGCTTCGCTTATTCGCCGAGTGGCGGGTGGTTCGGCCACAACGCGACTGTGATCCGCGGCGGCTTCAGGATCGCGTACAACCCTGAGTTCTACAACCTGTTTACCAACGTTGCGGGAGGCGCACCGTTCATTAATCTGGGTCAAGTCTCAAACTGCCCGAACTGCCTGCCTTCCTCTGGAAATGGAGCCGACGTTCGCAGCGCCGACCTCGGCCTCATCCCTCGCAATGGGAATCCCGGTTTGAGCAAGCAGACAATCGTCGCCCCAAATTTGCGTAACCCTTATGCCGAGCAATGGAACTTGGGCGTTCAGAGACAGATAGGATCTCGGATCGTTGGTGAGGTTCGCTACGTGGGAAATCACGGGGTTGGATTGTTCCAGGACGTGAATACCAATCCAGCACTCGGGGCGCTGATTACGGCTGGATTCGGCAATCTGATTCCTGCAGGCTTTACTCCATGTGCGACACCTGGAACGCCAGGCTTTGGGAAGCCGACCCCTGGAAACCCCAGCGTGGGCACGACTGGGTATGCCAACTGCAATGCAACTCGCATTCTCTCTCGAAGCAACGTCGGCATGTCATATTACGACGGCTTGCAAACCCGCCTCGATGTTCAAGCTCTCCACGGAGTTACCGCTGGTGTGAGCTACACCTTCAGCCATACGATTGATACTTCCAGCGAGGTGTTCAACAGCATCGGTGGCGGAAGCACGCTGGCCTATCCGCAGAACCCCTTCAACATCACCGAGGGCGAACGCGGAACAAGCGGACAGGACTATCCCAATGTCACTTCGGTGTACATGATCTACGAAGTGCCATTCTTCAACAACCATGGGGGGTTCCTGGGCAGGGTGCTGGGTGGATGGGAGATCAACCCTGCATATCGCTTTACGAGTGGGCAGCCTTACACACCGGTGGAGGCTCGCAACCTTGGAGCTGGAACGACGCTCTGCGATCCCACAGGAACATTTAGCACCGCAAATTCGCCGTGCCGTCCGATCCTCGCAAATCCGCAGGCTCCTGTTGATACCGTCGGTCAATACAACAACAGTCTCCAGTTAGTGAACTTCTTCAGCGGAGCGCCGACTAGCAATAGTGCTGTTCATTGGATCCTGAATGATAACAACGCTGCGAAGGTGTACGGAACTCCCTTCGCCGGAGTGGGCCGCAACACCGTGCGCGGCGACACAATCAACCAGTTGAACTTGTCCATCTTGAAGAACATGAAACTCACCGAGCGCTTCACCGTTCAACTGCGCGGGGTTGCGTACAACGTGATGAACCGTCAATACCGCGGGGTTCCTGATCCCCAGATTAAGGATCTCGACTTCGCAAATAACCAAGGCTCGTTCGGCAACACATTCTTCAACAGCAATGGCGGCAATCCTCCGCAGGCTAATTCGGTCTTTTCCGGCATCGACCGGCGGAGGATCGAAGTGGGGGCGAAGGTGATTTTCTAGCCCGTCAATCCGCGACAGCGAAGGCGGTGGGCATAACCCACCGCCTTCTTTCTTGAATAGAGAGGCACCTTAGAAAAATGAGACGGGAGCGCAGCCAGGTTTCACTACGAAATTTCCTGCTAATTCACGGCTCGACTTCTTGAACCGGCAAGAAAGACTCGGAAGCCGTTGTGGGGAAAGGAAATATCGCAGCTTTGGAGGAATTCGCTGTTTCCGTAAAAAACTTCCCTGCGATTCGTCGAAATTTGCAGATTTCCGGCGGAAACCAACGAACCCGAAAATCATTCGCTGCTTTATTCGCTGTTAGCAGGGAATCGGCTGCCGTTTCAGTGCGTCTCACCGGCTAAGGTCTGATTCAAATCGAATGATCGGTTTTTGACAACTGACCAGTTTTGGACAGCACCGATTCCACCTCCGAACACTGTATCGGCCTGTTCAGTTGTAAGTGCCAGATTCATCGGACTGGTTCCCCGTCTACTCGTGACACTTTTCGTCTGAGTTTGGTAGCGGACTGTGCGGCACGCAGCGAAGAATAAATCCGTAGTACCTAAAAGCCAACGATTCA
This sequence comes from Terriglobales bacterium, assembly GCA_035277605.1. Lineage (GTDB taxonomy): Bacteria > Acidobacteriota > Terriglobia > Terriglobales > Acidobacteriaceae > Gp1-AA112. The sequence goes on from DATEKE010000244.1 coordinate 6,864, forward strand.
TCCCTGCATAGGGACAAAATCGAACTTATGTCGTCCAAAATGCGAACAGTCAGTTAGTACCGGTGCGATACGTGCAACAAAACGAAATCAACATGATCCGGTAATAGCCGGGCGCGGAGGTTGCTGTGGGACTGTCAATGACTTCGGAGGGGCATATCAATATGGTGATTGCTCCAAGGATGCGGGCAATAATCGCCGACGATGAACCACTTTCACGCGAAAAATTGCGCATGCTGCTCGATCGCGAGCCGGAAGTGCAGATCGTGGCTGAATGTACCGGTCTGGACGATACTCTGCACGCGGTCCGCACGCATCGGCCGGACCTGCTGCTGCTGGATATCGAAATGGAAGGCGGCACGGGTTTCGATGTGCTGCGCGATCTCCCGGCCAACGAACGTCCTATTGTGATCTTCACCACGGCTTACGACAGCTATGCTCTGCAGGCGTTCGAAGAGCACGCTCTGGATTATTTGCTGAAGCCTTTCGATCAGGAGCGTCTGCACCGCGCTCTGGAACGCGCGCACAACGAGATGAGCAAATCGGCAAAAGGCGCGGTGAATGAAAACCTCGCGAACTTACTGAATGCGGCACGCCGTCCTCCGGAGAATCGGCTGATTATCAAATCCGGCGGCAGGGTTGTGTTTATCCAGATCGACGAGATCGACTGGATCGAGGCGGCGGCGAATTATGTCCGACTGCATGTTGCCGGGAAAAATGCATATCTCTTTCGCGAATCCATTGGCAGAATGGCCGATAAGCTCGACCCATCGCAGTTCATCCGGATTCACCGCTCGTTCATCGTGAATGTGAGCAAGATCAAAGAACTGCAGCCATGCAATAACGGCGAGTTCATGGTATCGCTGCGAAACGGCAAAGAACTCCCCTGCAGCCGTTTCTACCGCCATGCGCTCGAGTCGCTGTGGAAGGGAACGAAATAAAACCCTGTTTACGACGGGGCCACAGAGACGCGGAGAGTTTTCCGCTTGTCATTCCGAACGCCTGATTTTGGCGGAGGAATCCCTACGAAGCTTATGAAGCGTTCCAGTGGGTTTAGGTTAAGCTGCCGTTCCTGTATCCAGCATTGACGTGATCCCATGGCTTCTTCACGGTAAAAGCAGCGGTTCGGAACATAGGGAGTCGCTCCGTGCCTCCGTGGTGAAAACCGCTATGAAATACGCACGCTCACGCGTCGCTGCGTTTCGCCGAGAATCTCTATCGCGATCTCGCCATCCCTGTGGCTCTTAATCTCCTCGAATTTCTCTCCCCATTCGACCAGCAAAATGGCACCCGGCTCGGACCGCAAGTCATCGATGCCGAGGGTCATCAACTCGCGTTCCGTGTCGATGCGATACAGATCGATGTGAAAGATCGTCACATTCGCGCCGCGATACTCATGTACCAGATTGAATGTAGGACTGGTGACATCTTCCTCCGCCGCAGCACCGAATCCTTCAGCGATTCCCTTGACGAGGGTCGTTTTGCCCGCCCCGAGATTGCCTCGCAAAACGATCAGCTGTCCGGAATGCAAGAGCGTGCTGAATTCCTGGCCGGTGGAAATCGTCTCCTCGGCTGAGTTCGTGACGAATTCCCGCACAACCTTCACCGGCGCTGCGCTCCGCCCTGAATCCACGTGAATTCGTCAGGGTTCTGAGCAAGCCGGAACGCCTGCGGAAGCGCGGCGATTACATCAGTGGCCAGCATGGTGCGTTCGGTTTGCGCAGTGAGAGCGCAATC
>DATEKE010000245.1:0-9246 GCA_035277605.1 Terriglobales bacterium
GATCTGCCGAAAACACAACGTCTGGATGCATGTTGACGGCGCTTACGGCGCCGCCGCAATTTTCAGCAACCGGCATCGCGATCTGGTGCGCGGAATTGAGTTTGCCGACTCAGTCACTGTGGATCCTCACAAATGGCTGGCGATGCCGTTTGCTGCCGGAGTCGTGCTTACCAGTCATCCTGAAACTTTGAAATCTGCATTCGCAGTGACGACCCCGTACATGCCGAAAGCCGCTGTCCAGCTCCCCCCAGATAACTTCGCCGTCAGCACACAGTGGACGCGTCGCATGAACTCCCTGAAACTCTGGCTTACGCTTCGCATCCACGGACGCGAAGCTTATGAGCAGCACATCGATCGGCAGATACAGCTCGCGCGCTGGTTCGCCGATCAGATTCGCCGCTCCTCAAATTTCGAGCTGCTGACCGATCCCATGCTTCCCATCTTCAACTTGCGCCTGAAAAAGTGCGTAGAAGAGCAACCTGAGCGATTGGAACGGATCGTCAACCAGGTGACCCGGGATGGTAAGCAGTGGATCTCGACCACGCGTGTGAATGGCAAAACCGTAATCCGAGTGATGATCATCAGCTATCTCACTCAGCAGGCCCATCTTCAAGAACTTCTCAATCGGTTGGATTGGGCAGCGCGACGATAACATCGCCAGTTAGGGTCCTTTGGCGTGTCTGTCAGGCTGTCCTTACGAAAGTATCAGTCATAATTTCGCCCCATCTGCATCAACACCCCAATCCATTGTGTCCTTTGATTGCGAGCGACACATCATCTCGCAAATAACACCAAGGTACATGTACTGATTTCCGGAGAAAACCGGAAGAAACCCGAAGAAACCGGCAACTCTGCCTTGACACACCGGGTACGAACCGAGGTATAACACGGCTACCTTAAGTTTCCCCCCGAGAAAAGCAGAGGATTCTTCCTCTAATTGAGGCCCCGGCCAAAAGCGGTATTCCCGTGTTGCTCCAATCCAGCGAGAGCTGTTGGGAGTTAGCGAGACCCTGCTTGGGCAGATTTTTTCGAGGAAAGGGCTAGGCATTTATGGCTGCAGATTCGCGTGAAGTGATGAACATCCGCCAGGCATCGCAGTACCTCGGCGTCAGTCCCGACACGCTCTACAAGTACGTTTCTGAGGAACGGATACCCGCGTTCAAGCTCGGCAACCGCTGGAAGTTCAAGAAGACCATCCTTGACCAGTGGATGGAAGAGAAAAGCACAGCCTGGGATAACAAGAGCACGAAGAAGAAGCTGCGGGCAGCGCGCGCTGCTGCAGGGGCTTAATTAGCGAGGCGTAGCATGTTCGGATTCGGATCGCAAAAATCAATCGTCGGCCTCGACATCGGCTCGAGCAGCATCAAGGCTGTCGAGCTGAAAAAGGTCAAGGGCGAGGTTCACGTTTCCCATATTGGGCTTGAACGCCTGGGGTCGGACATCGTCGTCGACTCGATGATCGTCGACTCGGGCAGCGTCTCGAGCGCCATTTCGAAGTTGTTCAGCGAGCGCAAGTTCAGTTCCAAGCTGGTGGCGACTGCAGTGAGCGGGCACTCGGTCATCGTCAAGAAAATTTCGATGCAGACGGTTCCGGAGGAGGAAGTTCCTGGTGTTCTGCAGACCGAAGCCGCGCAGTACATCCCGTTCGACATGAACGATGTGAATATCGACTACCAGGTTCTTTCCGACAATCCGGACGAGCCGCAGATGGACGTTCTCCTCGCGGCCGTGAAGAAAGACAAGATCCTGAACTACACCAACGTGCTCTCGCTCGCCGGCAAGGTTCCCGAAGTTGTCGATATCGACGCATTCGCTCTGCAGAACTGCTACGAGTACAACTACGAGCCCTCCCCCACTTCGACCGTCGCCTTACTTAACCTGGGCGCGAGCGTGATGAACATCAACATCGTCAAGGGCAGCACACCGCTATTTACCCGCGACGTCAGCGTTGGAGGAAATCAATATACCGACGCGCTGCAGAAGGAACTCGATCTCAGCTTCGATGACGCCGAAGGCTTCAAACTCGGCGAGAAGGTTGCAAAAGTAAGTGACGACGCCAAGCTGCCGGTGTTGCAGCAGGTAACGGAAATCATCGTTCTGGAAATCCAGAAGACCTTTGATTTCTTCCGCGCGACCGCTGCCGGACAACACATCGAGAAGATTTACCTCGCAGGCGGGTCGTCCATCGTTCCTGGACTTACGGAAGCTCTGCGCCAGGAGTTCTCGATGCCGGTAGAAATTCTGAATCCGTTTCAACGAATTCAGCGCAACGGAAACAGTTCCAACGCGGACCTCATTGAAAGAAATGCAGGCCAACTCGCGGTAGCAGTCGGCCTCGCCCTCAGGAGTTTTGAGACGCTATGATTCGCATCAATCTTCTCGGCAAACCGAAATCTAAAAGCAAACGCTCGGCTGCAGCCAGCGGACTCGAATTCGAAACATCAGGCTCGCCGAATTCCGTCAACACACTTGCAGCCATCATCGTTCTGGCCGTAACTGGCGCGGCGATCTGGTGGTATCAGGGTCAGCTCACGTCGGAGGCCACGCGAATCAAAGCGCAGATGAATCGAGCGCAGCAGGAGGCGCAAAAGCTCGCGGAGACGAAGGTCCGCTTCGAGCAGCGCCAGGCAATCAGGGATGAATACGAGGGGCGCGTAAAGGTGATCGATTCTCTGCGCGCTGCCCAGTCTGGTCCTGTGGACCTTATGACGATGGTCAGCGCTACCGTCAACAAGACTGACGAAGTCTGGCTCAATGCGATGACCGACGCGGGCGACAAAGTGGACGTCTCTGGCGTGGCCCTCAGCACCATCGGTGTGGCCAACCTGATGACGAATCTGATGAAAACCGGGTATTTCAAATCGGTCGAGATCAAAGAGACATTTCAGGATGAGCAGGAGAAGAAGATTCAGGCCTTCAACTTCAGCCTGATCTGCGAAAAACAAACGGCGAACGCCGGAAAGAAATCGTAGCGGTACGGAGTATTCCCAATGGCGAAATTCAACGAACTTCCCTTTTTTGCGCGACTCGGAGTAATGATCGTGGCGGGCGCGGCGATCTTTGCTGCCGCCTGGTACGGTTTTATCCCGGGCATGACGGGCCTGGCAGCCATGCGCGCGTCCAATGATGCAGCCATGGAAAAAGTTAAAGCCCAGGAAGCTGATAACGCCCGCCTCAAACCCTACGAAGGGCAACTGAAGCAGCTCGAAGTTCAAATCGAATCTCTGCAGCGCCAGATGGAACGACAGAAGGAAATCGTTCCTGAAGACAAAAGCGCTGACCAGTTCATCCGTGACCTGCAGAATGACGCTCAGCAGTCAGGCGTTGAAATTCGCAGCTATGTGTCGAAACCGGAAAATGCCAAGCAGTACTACACAGAAGTTCCGTTTGATATCGAAGTGGATGGCCCATACTTCGCGATGCTGAACTTTTTCGAAAAAGTGGGCACGATGGAGCGCATCGTGAACATCGACGGTTTGAAGATGTCCGGCATTGGCAGCAAGGTTCAATCTGCAGTGAGGCACAAGTACGACTACGCGCCCGGAGAGACGGTTGTAGTCTCCTGCACCGCCAAGACGTTCTTCAGCCATGGGTCGACGGCAAAGCCCGCGTCCGAGGCTCCCGGTCAACCAGCCAAACGGGCAAGTTAAGGAAATGTATATGCGAGTACCCACTTATATTCTGAGCACGGCGTTGCTGGCCGGATTGGCAGCAGCGCAGACTGCCCCGGCGTCTCAGACGGTTAGCAGCAACCCTCCCCATCCGGCAAAGCCGGCCAATACGACAGCCAAGACCGTAGTCAAGAGCCCGTTCGCTCCAAAGACAAAGGTCGCTGCGGCGCCTGTGCACAATACGAAGAAGCAGACGAACCCACCTGCCCAGGCCCAGAACAGGAATCAGCAGAAAGCTCCTCAGCCTAAAACAACGGCCACCAAGCCGAAGACTGCCTCTGCAGTTCAGGCCAAGGCGCAGCCGAAAACTGTAAAGCCGGCTGCTCCCAACACACAGCAGCCTAAGAAGGAAGCTGCAAAGAAGCAGGAGCCAAAGAAGCCGGAAGCAAAGGCAGCTGTAAACAAACAGGAAGCAAAAAAGTCGGAAGCAAAGGCAGCGGCAAAAAAGCAGGAGCCCAAGAAACCAGAAGCAAAACCAGTCCCGGTGCAAGCTAAGGCTGAGCCGAAGCCTGCCGAGCCCGAGAAGAATGCTGCGCCTCCCGTTGCACAGGCCGAGCCTGCGAAGCTGCCGAGTCCAGGCAAGCGCGATCCCTTCTTAAGCCCACTGGTAGCCGCGGGGGCTCGCAATCCTTCAAATTGCAGCACCGGTAAGAGGTGCCTGGTGGTCGATCAAATTGTCCTGAAGGGCGTAGTGCAAATGAGGAATGGGAATCTTGCCTTAGTTGAAAACGCAGGCAAGCGTCCGTATGTGCTCCACGAAAACGATTCTCTGTTCAATGGCAGCGTGGTGAAGATCACGGGCGATAGTTTGATTCTTCGCGAAGTGAGCAATGACATTCTGGGAAGACCAGTGACGAAAGAGGTTGTCAAGAAAGTTACGGCCCCCTCAGTTTAGTGGGCGGGCAAGCATCAAGTATGTAAGAGTGCTTTCATGTCCCTGTGTGGACTGTTGGCGCCGAATCAAGTTAGTACACAGTACGTTGAATCGCGGACAGAGCACCGTTCGCTACAGATTTCAAAGTAGTTGCAGTAGTAAGTCGATCCATTTCGGGCCGGATTCACGGGTTAGCAGTAACTGCAGTTGCAGCATTGCGAAGCAAAGGCAGTGGGCAAATTCCAAAAGCGGCAGTAGGATGTCCGCCCTCGGCAGTTGGATGGCGGAGCCTCCGTGCCGCGCGCGTCCAGGTAAATGCTGGACCGTGAGGAGAAACGAGATGAGGCTGAAGCAACTTTTATGTGGCGGGCTCGCGTTGCCCCTTTTTACAACGCTGGCTCTCGCCGATTCGCAGTTGACGAACATCAGCGTGCAGAACGATAGCGGCGCTGCTGTCGTCACCATTCGTGCGAACGGCGCTTTCACACACAACGAGTACAGGCCTGCAGACAACCTGCTCCTCGTCGATTTTCCTGGAGCGACGATTGGCGCGCTCGACTCGAACCCTCATCCGGTAAACATGCCCGGAATCAGCTCGTATCAGGTCCATTCGTACAAAGCTGCCAATGGCACTGACGTGGCACGCGTGGAGTTTACCCTTGCCGCTCACACCGATATCCGTTTCGCGGAACAGGCGAATTCGTTGATCTTGCGCGTGAGTTCACATACTGAGAAGGCAGAAAATATCGGCGCGTCTGATAAGAATCAGCCGGCGCCCTCAGTTACCGCCGCACCCGAATCACTTGCAGGAAGAGCAGAGGCAGTACAGTTCCGCGGAGAAGCACAACTCGTACAAGTACGAGGAGTGTCAGTGGTGCGTGGTCATAATGGAACCGATGTAGAGATACGGGCCACCGGTCCGCTGAGTCCCAAGATTCTTACTCTCAAATCACCGGATCGGCTCGTGATTGATCTGCCGAATGCTGTGCCGGAGACCCGCACGCATAACATTCCGGTGCATGCGACCGATCTCAACATGGTTCGCATGTCGCAATTCCAGGCTAATCCACCCACCACACGGGTAGTGCTCGATCTAAAAGCTCCTCAGGGATTCGCGCTGGCCAAAATGAATAACAAGCTGATAGTCAGTCTTCATCCGCTTGTCGCGGCCGCGCCGGTTGCAGCCAATGCGAAGTTGGAAGTGCCGAAGTTGGAAGTATCCAAGACCGCTGCAGCTTCAAGAACTCCGCAGCTGACGGCAAAGGCGCTTCCCCAGCACCCGGCCCAGGATTACGTCGTAGTGGATCCTGAATATCGCCGGGTTGACCATCCGACCGAGGACACTTTGCCCACGCCGGCAGAAAGAGCCAACGCAGCGGCAAAAGTCCTCGGCGCAGCGCCTCCGGTTGAAATTCCGCTCACCAGCAAGACTTCGGCAGAGATGAAACCGGAGTTGATGAAAGCAGCCATGATGCAGGCTGCCCAGAGTGGGGGCGGGTCACAGGCCGCCAGCGCTCTCGCGAGCACGACCAACTGCAATACGGGTCGTTACACGGGCGAGCCCATTTCGGTAAACCTGAAAGATGTCGATCTGAAGGATTTCTTTCGTCTCATTCATGAGATCAGCGGCCTCAATGTCGTGCTCGACCCGGGAGTGAACGGAACCCTGACCATCGTGCTCGATGACGTGCCGTGGGACCAGGCGCTCGCGATCGTTCTGCAGAACAATGCGTTGCAGTGCCAACTGAACGGCAACGTTCTGCGCATTGCGCTTCCGGATACGCTGCGCAAGGAAGCTGACGCCATCCGAGCCACTCAGGAAGCTCAAGCATTAGCCGTTGATCGGGTTACGGTCACTCGCTACCTGAGCTATGGCACCGCGAAAAACGTTGTGCCTACGTTGAAGGCGTTTCTCTCGAAGCGCGGCGACATCATTGCCGACGATCGCACGAATTCGGTCATCATTCAGGACATTCCGAGTGTTATTCCGGGAATTGATCGACTGATCAAGGAACTGGATCGCAAGTCTCAGCAGGTGGAAATCGAGGCGCGCGTGGTGGCATCCACTCGCAGTTTCGCGCGTGACCTGGGAGCACAGTTTGGCGCTGGATGGGGCAACTCGACCACGGCTGTGGGCGGCGCTGCCGCCGCCGGCACCAGTCCGCTCAATCATGGCTACGTATTTCCTCCGCCATACTTCACCATTCCCGGAGTGCCGGCTCCAGATCTTTCAAACATAACGCCGGGTAAGCCGTTAACGGTGACGTCGGCAAGCATTCCTCTTTTCTCAAACCTGGGAGTGGTCGGCCCGTCGAGTGGGTTGAGCATTCTCAATGTAGGATCGGCTTATCGTCTGGATACTGTCCTCACCGCAGCGGAAACTCGCGGATTGTTGAAGATACTTTCTCGTCCGAGAGTCGTTACCCAGAACAACGCGGCGGCGCTAGTACGACAGGGCGTCCGCATTCCCGTGGTTACGGCCGCGCAGTTGGGCGGGCCTCCGACCACCAGCTATGTTGACGCATTCCTGCGATTGCAGGTGACGCCTCAAATCACCGCCGAGAATACGATCTTCTTGAACGTTGATGTGGAGAACACTACACCGAACTTTGCCGTGCAGGTTTCCGGAAATCCTGAATTGGTCACGCAGCAGGCCACCACTCAGGTGCTGGTCACGGATGGTGGAACCGTCGTGATTGGTGGAGTGATCCAAACGACAGACTCGGTGAACACGGATCAGGTTCCGTTACTTGGTTCGTTGCCGGTATTGGGCAATTTGTTCCGGCGCAGATCTGTGCAAACGTCAACTCAGGAGCTCATCTTCTTCATTACCCCAAGAATCTTGCAGTCCTAAGTTTCGGGTGCAATCTCAATCGGCCTCTGACTGAGATCTGTCAGAGGCCGATCTTCTTTTTGCACCTTTCCCTTACTGGGTGATTCCGTCTTTCAATTTACACTCGAACACAATGAAGGCGAATAAGCGGCAGCGATCTCTGCAGGCCAGAAACACACTGGATGCGCTCCTGATTACAAGCCTGCCAAATATTCGCTATCTGTGTGGCTTTAGCGGAAGTTCCGGCGCCTTAGCTTTGGCCCAGGACCGATGGGCCTTCTTCACCGATGGGCGATATACAGAGCAGGCCAAATCTCAGGTGACGAATGCATCGATCTACATCGCTTCGGGCGCGCCAGCCATTCTCGCAGCAAGATGGATCAGCAAACGAGTGGTTAAAAGGAAGTCAGCGCAAATCGGAATCGAAGGCGACCATGTGAGCTTCTCTGGAGAAAGGCGCATCGATTCTGAGCTGCGGTCCTCCTTAAGCCGCTCCGGCTTTCGATTGATTGCAACCAGCAACATAGTCGAAGACCTCAGGATCAGGAAAGATAATTTCGAGGTAAACCGGATTCGGAATGCTGTTCAGCTTGCTTCCGGCGTATTTCCAAGTTTGGTCCAATCCTTTAGACCTCGAATAACAGAAAATCATTTAGCCGCAGAGCTCGAGTATCTGGCGCGAAGTGCAGGCGCGGAGAAGATGAGCTTCGATTCGATCGTCGCTTCAGGACCTAATTCAGCGCTCCCGCACGCGCGACCCACACCCCGCGCGATCGGGCGTGGATTCGTAGTCCTCGATTACGGTGTTATACTCGCCGGTTATTGTTCCGACATGACCCGCACCGTCTGGGTCGGGCGTGCAACCGGGGAAGCGCGGCAGATCTACTCGGCGGTGCTTGAGGCGCAGCTTGCGGCGATAGCGGTTGTGGCTCCCGGAGTCGAGGCGCAGGCAGTCGATCAGGCGGCGCGCGATGTACTGCGCAAACATAAGCTGGACAAATACTTTACCCACTCGCTCGGACACGGAGTCGGATTGGAAATCCATGAGGCTCCGCGGCTGGCAAAGGGACAAACTCAGAAACTCGAGCCTGGGATGGTCGTGACCATCGAGCCCGGCGTCTATATTCCGGGCAGGGGTGGCGTCAGAATCGAAGATATGGTGCTGGTTACGAAAACGGGTTGCGAAGTGCTCACTCCAACTCCGAAGGAGTTCTTAGTCCTCTGAGCTGCGGCACCCACGAGAATCCATGAATCAAAAAGAGCTCAAAGAGCTGATCGAGTTTCTCAAAGAACAGGACATCGCTGAATTCGAGCTGGAGCGCGGCGACGTAAAGGTACGCATCAAGCGCGGGACACCAGTAGTCATCGCATCTGCCACATTACCCGCTTCGGCCCCGATCATCCCTGCAGCAGCGGCAGCTCCACCTGCTGCAGCGCCCCCAGCTCCGCCTACATCAAAATCTGCCGATGAAGGATTGCATCAGGTGAAGTCTCCCATTGTGGGAACGTTCTACGAGTCGCCCTCACCCGGATCGCCACCGTTCGTAAAGCCAGGCGATACGGTGGAAGCCGGCCAGGTGCTCTGCATCATCGAAGCCATGAAGCTGATGAACGAAATCGAAGCCGACGCGAGCGGCGAGGTCGTAAAGCGGCTCGTCAACAACGGACAGCCCGTCGAGTACGGACAGCCTCTATTCAGTATTCGTCCGCGCTGAGATTCTGAACGCGCAAGTCTCGAGAATGTTCAAAAAGATCCTGATTGCCAATCGCGGGGAAATTGCATTGCGCGTGATTTGCGCCTGCAAGGAGCTGGGCGTCCAAACCGTCGCAGTCTACAGCGAGGCCGACCGCAATTCGCTCCCCGTCCG
>DATEKE010000246.1:0-10540 GCA_035277605.1 Terriglobales bacterium
TCCACTGCGCCGGTTTCACGACATCATCCACCAGCCGCCATTCTTTTGCACGTTGTCCCTGAACGCCCTCCGCAGTGGTACAGAAGATATCTGCAAGATCCCGGCGAACTTTGCGTTTGTCGGTCACGCGTGTGAGGCCGCCGGTTCCGGGCAGCACTCCCAAAAGCGGAACCTCCGGAAGGCTCACTGCCGAGGAGCGATCGTCGATCAGCAGGATTTCGTCGCAGGCGAGCGCGAGTTCGTACCCGCCGCCTGCGGTCGTCCCGTTACATGCGGCAATGAACTTCAGGCCGGAGCTGCGGCTGGCATCTTCAATCCCATTTCGGGTCTCATTGGTGAACTTGCAGAAGTTCACCTTCCATGCATGGGAAGAGCTGCCGAGCATGTAAATGTTCGCGCCCGAGCAGAACACACGCTGCCTGGCGCTGGTGATGACGACCGCGCGTACTTCGGGATGCTCGAAGCGAAGGCGCTGCAGCGCGTCGTGCAGCTCGATGTCAACGCCGAGATCGTACGAGTTCAGCTTGAGCTTGTACCCCGGACGGATACCGCCGTCTTCCTTGGTGTCCATCAACAGCGTGGCAACAGGGCCGTCGAAGCTGAGCTGCCAATGCTCGTAGCGCGAAGGGTGAGTTTGAAAGTCAACTAGCTGCTTCTCAGCGTCGGTGGCAAGAGCAGTTTCCATGAAGGCTCCAAGTCGTAAGCCTAGAGATGCAGTTTATGTCATGTCAAGTAGCCAGAGCTGCAGTATTGTGCATTGTAGGGAAGTACCCCGGTGCGCGCTTATACTCGGCTGTTTGCGCACATCGAAGAAGACTTCAAGAAAGGAAGCACCAAGTGCCAACTCTGATTTCTCAAGCCACGCGGATTCAAGCCGCTGGAACGAAGCCGAAGCTCATCGACGAGTACATCGGTCGCGTAAACAGCACAACGGTGGCGGCCAGCGTCGCGCATATGCACAGTCCAGCAGGATGGGAAGAGCCGGGCCAGCGTCCCGAATTCGACGAGTTCACGCTGATTCTGAAAGGCATGTTGCGCGTGACACACGCGTCAGGATCCATCGATGTTCACTCCGGGCAGGCGGTGATCGCGCATAAAGGTGAGTGGATTCAATACTCCACGCCCGAAGGAGCGGAATATATCGCGGTGTGCGTCCCCGCATTTTCTCCCGAAACGGTCCACCGCGACGCATGAGGCCGCATCCGACATAGAGGGCCGCGAATGAATGATAAGAATCACGCCATAAAGAATGTGACCGGACGCTGGCTCGAAATCGACGAAGTCCGGCTAGTGAGTGATCTCCGCATCATGCACGCCAAAGTAGATGAGCTGTACCTGATCGTAGAGAATCTCAAACGCCGTCACGACGAAGCGTCGATCTACAACTACGCCGATCATCTGCTTCTTCAGGAAAACATCGACCGCGTGGACCAGATTTATCTCTGGTTCGTGGCGCTGAAGGAAGAAGCTCGCAAAAAACTTGCCTGAAGAATTTCCCACTCGCGTGTGCATGCTTAAAGTGCGTCCTTCCAGCTCCCAGATGTAGCTTTTTTGCCACACTAAGTTTCTCCAAAGGCGGGGTATTCTGTTTTTTCGCAATACCTTACGAGCCACCGCTTGATTCAAGAGCAGACAATTCGACAGTCGATCAGCTTCAGCGGCATTGGCCTCCACAGCGGAGCCGCAGTGAAGATGCGTATCCTTCCGGCTCCTGCGGGCAGCGGAATCAACTTCCGCCGGGTCGATCTCGATAACTTCGATATCGAAGCAGTGGGACGGAATGTCGCGAAAGTCAGCTATGCGACCAGCCTCATGCGACGCGGTGTACTGATCTCGACGACTGAGCATGTTCTCTCGGCGCTAATGGGAGCCGGCATCGACAACGCCGGCATCGAACTCGACCAGCTCGAAGTTCCCATTCTGGACGGAAGCGCGCGGCCGTTCCTTGAGGCAATTCACCGCGTCGGGATTAAGCGCCAACGCAGGCCGCGCACCTATTGGCGCGTGCTCAAACCGGTAGAAGTTCGAGATGGACAGAAGTTCCTGGGCGTTTATCCCGCGGAGCGTTATTCGGTTTCCTACACCATCGATTTTCCCCAGCCGATCGGTATTCAGAGCTACGACATCGATCTCGCCGGCGATAGTTACGCGCGTCAAATCGCCCCTGCGCGAACTTTCGGCTTCCTCCGCGACGAACATGCGCTGCGCAATATGGGACTGATTCGCGGCGCGTCGGAAGAGAATGCGATTGTGCTGACCGACACTGGCGTGAAAAACGGCCCGCTTCGCTTTGACGATGAATTTGTTCGCCACAAGATTCTCGACCTCATCGGAGATCTTGCGCTGCTAGGCCATCGCATTCTGGGAAAAGTCGTCGCCAATCGCGCCGGCCATGCCATGCACACGGCACTAGTCTCGCGCCTGCTCAGGGACAGGTCACTGTGGGAAGAGGCACAGGTTTCGCGCGAAGAAGATGAGTTGCAGGAAAGTGCGACGGCCGAGCCAAGCCCGGCCGTTCTCCATCGTTAACTGGCAGGGACCAGCCGAGCCGGCCGCCGGTTAATTTTCTTCAGAATCCGTCCACGTCCTGGATCGCACGTCGTCATACCTACGAACTCAGGAGCCAACCCATCTTTGCGCTCGAAAAAGTAGCTTCGCATAGTGAGGCAGACGGTGGGATGCGCGTCGGGGTCCGGCGTGATCTGAATGGGATCCATTCGTTGGAGCTGGCGGAACTTCGGATTCGTAAACGCAAATTGCCGAGCCGGAATCGACGACGATCCAGCATTCGTATCCGCCTGGGAAACGGTTTGAGGTTGATTAACGGCGGGGGGCAAATCAGCAGGCTGGACAAGCCCCAACAGCAGAACGGGAAGAAAGAGGCCCATGTCGAACTCCTTTCTCGGGTGAAAGTATAGCTCTGAACGGGAAGCGAGAGCAGTCCCTCAAGTTGGAATGGAGCGCCGATTGGAACTTGCAGAATTTATTTCTGAATTTCGACGATCTTGCTCGGCACAGCAAGGTCGAGTTCGGCAAGTAAGGTTTTGGCAAGCGGCAAAATATCGATGAGGCGACTTGATGGAGCACACAACACAAAAAACGGGAATTCTGACTTTCTTCGTATTCTGCTGAAATTGCAGATTGCGATCTACGGTGACGAAAGCTTCAAATTCTGTTTCAGCAACGCTCAGTAACTCCCCATCCTTCGTACCGGCTCGACCAATCTCTTGAACTGTTAGGACCTCGTGCATTGGCAGAGCATCGCGGAAGCACCGATCTATGCACTCGTCTAACAATATTTTCAACTAATGAGCCGCCTGAACCAGGTGGGACTGAGCCTCATCCAGCAGCCTGACTACTTGCTCTCGCTTAACGGAAGGAAAGCCCTCCAGAAAGCTGTTTATAGATTCTCCGGCCTGCAAGTACTCAAAGAGGGTTTGGACCGGTACCCGTGTTCCAGCGATTACCGGAGTTCCCCCGAGAATGTCTGGCGACGATGTGACCAGCGAATCCATATGCCTATTATGCCTTTTTCACTAATCTTGCGATCATGTTTCTAAGGCGCAGGGAACACCCTGGCAAAAATCCCGTCCACATTTCCAAGCTGCCGCTCGAGATTGAAAGCTCGTTCGATCTGCTCGCCAGAGAGTTTGCTGCGAATATCGGAATCATTGCGGATAGCTTCGCGAAAATTGGTCCCGTTCTTCCATGCGGCCATCGCGTGCTTCTGAACCAGACGATATGCGTCATCGCGCGACATGCCTGCTTCGGCGAGATCGAGCAGCAGTTGTCCACTGAAGATGAGTCCGCCGGTGCTCTCCAGGTTTTGCAACATCCGCTCGGGATAAACGAGAAGCGTATCGATAAGAGTTGTGGTCTTGTGCAGCAGGTAATCGATCAGGATCGTCGAATCCGGCAGGATGATCCGCTCGACTGAAGAATGCGAGATATCGCGCTCGTGCCACAAAGGAACATCTTCGAACGCGGCCTGCGCATTTCCGCGCACCACGCGGGCCAGTCCGCTGATCTGCTCGCATGTGATCGGATTTCGCTTGTGCGGCATCGCCGACGAGCCTTTTTGCTTTTCGCTGAAGTACTCTTCGGCTTCGCGAACCTCGGTGCGCTGAAGGTGACGAATTTCGATGGCGATTTTGTCCAGCGTGCTCGCGATTACCGCGAGGGTCGCGACGAAGAATGCGTGACGGTCGCGCTGGATAACCTGGCTCGAGATCGCTGCAGTCTTCAGCCCCAATCGTGAGCAGATCTTCTCTTCAAGCTCCGGCGTAAGGTGAGCGAGCGTGCCAACGGCTCCTGAAATTTTCCCCACGCGCATGTCTTCCGCGGCATGCTCGAAACGTTCGATGTTGCGTTCCGTTTCGGAATACCAGTTGGCGAGCTTCAGCCCGAAGGTCGTGGGCTCGGCGTGAATGCCGTGCGTGCGCCCGATTGTAGGCGTGTGCTGAAATTCAAACGCGCGGCATTTGAGGACTGTCTTGAGGGCTTCAAGATCGTTGCGAATGATGAGCGAAGCTTCGTGAATCTGCAGTGCCTGCGCCGTATCGACCACATCATTTGATGTAAGCCCGAAATGCAGCCAACGCGCGTCCGAACCAACCTTCTCCGCGACAGCAGTGGTGAATGCGATTACGTCGTGCTTGACCTCGGCTTCGAGAGCCTGAATGCGCGACAACTCGAAATCACCGCGCTCACGAATCGCCTTAGCGGCCGCCTGGGGAACCATACCGGCCTCGGCCAGCGTCTCCGTAGCCGCGATTTCGACGCGCAGCCACATGCGGAATTTATTTTCGTCACTCCAGATGCGGCCCATTTCGGGCCGGGTATAGCGTGGAATCACGCGCGAGCCTCAACGATCACTTGGAAGTTGCCCGAAGCAGCCGGGCCGAAGGGAACAGAAAGAATAGCGTAGAAGAGCGCATCTGCGCGACGACAGAACCGGCGGCGGTCCGGAGTCCCCAACAGACGCCGGCGTTGCGGCTGTTGGGGTGGAGGTAGCCAGTGGGGCAGCCTCGTGTTTTGCGGCTGCGTTCTCGCGGTTGAATGCAGCCCTGCCGAGCCCAGAGCTGGCCATTCGGCCATCTCCCGCCCACCGCGTACCGGCGGCGGTTCTGTCCCTGCTAGACTTTTCTGTTTGCTTCTATGAGTCGAAAGCTATTTGGTACTGACGGAATCCGTGGAGTAGCTGGAGAGTTTCCACTCGATTCAGGCACTGTCTTCGCGATCGGACTAGCACTGGGCCATCATCTTTCGCACCAAGGCAGGCGTCCGCGCGTCGTCATCGGGCAGGACACGCGAGAATCCAGCGCCGGGATTGCCGATCGGCTGTCGGATGGGTTGAGAGCCGCGCAAACCGAGGTCTCTTCAGCAGGTGTGATCACGACTCCGGGCATCGCTTATCTCGCGCGCGAACTCGGCTTCGAGGCCGGCGTCGTAATTTCGGCTTCGCATAATCCCTGGACCGACAACGGAATCAAAGTCTTCGGCGGAGACGGTTACAAGCTTTCCGATGAGCTTGAGCTCGCAATCGAAAAAGAGATCTTCCGGTTCATAGAAACGCACCGAGAAGCAACAGCAGTACTGCCAAATATTTCCAGCCTTCCGGGCGATCATTCGCTGCGAGAAAAATATGAGATTTGGCTGAAGCAAAAGGTCTGGACGCCAAAGATAAAAGGTAGTGTTGTCATCGATTGTGCCAACGGAGCCGCGAGCACCTGCGCTCCCGAACTTTTCAAGATGCTCGGCCTCAGCGCTGAGTTCATCCACTACAAACCCAATGGCAGGAACATCAATGATCATTGTGGTGCGCTTTATCCGCAGGTGGTCGCCGACGAAGTAAAGAAGCGTGGCGCTGCTCTCGGAGTAACCTTCGACGGCGACGCCGATCGCGCGCTCTTTGCCGACCGCAACGGAAACGTTGTCAACGGCGACGCAGTGTTGCTCACCACTGCCCGCGACCTCCAGTCGCGCGGGGAACTTGCGAGCGACACGGTGGTGGCGACCACGATGTCCAACATGGGACTCGAGGCGGCGCTCAAACGGTCGGGCATTCGCATGTTGCGCGCGCCAGTGGGCGACAAGTATGTCCTCGACGAAATGCGGAAGACGGGCGCCGTGCTCGGCGGCGAGCAATCTGGTCACATCATCTTCTCCCGCGCTGCAACCACCGGAGATGGATTGCTGACCGCGCTCATCGTCCTCGAGATTCTTTCCCGAACCGGGAAGCAGCTCGACGAACTCGTCAGCGATCTGAAAGTCTTTCCGCAGGTGATCAAGAATGTGCGCGTCCGCGAGAAGCAGCCGCTGGATCAAATTGCCGCCGTAAGCTCCGCAATCCGCGCCGCCGAGCAGGATCTCGCTGGAAACGGACGCGTCGTCGTCCGCTACTCCGGAACCGAGCCGCTGGCCCGCGTGATGATCGAAGCTGAGTCCAAAGACAAGATGGAAAAGCATGCCGAGTCGATTTCCGGCGCGATTCAGGCGGCAATTGGAGCCTAATCTTCAGGTATTACTCTGAGTTTTTGAAATGTGCAGAAAATGCACTGAAAATGCGGCTCTCAGAAGTTTTCCACAACCGATTTTTTTGTGCTACCATCCGTGGAGTTTCAAAGTTTAACGATTCAGCAAGTGAACGCTCAGCCTCCAACCTTCGATTCGTAGCGAAGGCTTTTTTCAGGCTCAAAACGATGAACTTTGGCGTCCGGTAATTCCCCTTCGGCCGCCAATAGCCGCCGTTCGGACATTTGTTTTGCCGCTGGCGAACGCGCGGATGTTTAACTGGAAATACTCAATGTCGCTCTCTACTACTGCTGCTGCTCAAGTGAATCCATGGATGCGCATCCTGGGCGCCCTGGAAAAGAAAGTTAATCGGCACTCCTTCGAAACCTGGCTTAAGCCTACGCGATTCAGTCACGCCGTCGGCAAGGTGATGTTCGTACGCGTGCCCACACCCGAGTTTCGCCACATCGGCGACAAATACGGCGACCTTATTTTCGAAGCGGTCGATAATCTCGGCCTTGAGTTCGAAGATTTTCAATTCGTCACGGTGGATGAAGATCCTTCTGTGGTCGCGCAGCGCCCTCCTTCGCAGGGAATTCCTGCGCAGTCGGTGACACATCACTCAATGGGGAATGGCGCGGCAGCGGCTCCGGCCCGTGCGGTTTCGTCTGTTCCAGTTGGCGCTTCGCAAGCGCGCTTTGATTGGGAAACGGCGGCGCAGCTCAACCCGAAGTACACTTTCGACGCCTTTGTCATCGGCAGCGGAAACCAGTTTGCGCACGCAGCCGCACGCGCAGTCGCGGAGCGGCCATCCAAAGCCTATAACCCGCTCTTTTTGTATGGCGGCGTCGGCATGGGCAAGACGCACCTGATGCAGGCGATCGGCCACGAAGTAAAGAAGCGCATGCCCGAAGCTGCGATCTGCTACGTCTCCAGCGAGAAGTTCACCAATGAAATGATTAACTCGCTGCGCTACGACAAGATGACCAGCTTCCGCGACAAGTTCCGCAATGTCGATCTGCTGCTCATCGACGACATTCAGTTCCTCGCTCAAAAAGAGCGCACTCAGGAAGAGTTCTTTCACACCTTCAACGCGCTGCACGAATCGATGAAGCAGATCGTGATCGCCAGCGATCGTCCGCCGAAGGAGCTGGCTGAGATCGAAGACCGTTTGCGCAGCCGCTTCGAATGGGGATTGATCGCCGACATCCAGCCGCCAGACCTGGAGACGAAGGTCGCGATTCTGCAGAAGAAAAGTGAGAGCGAAAAAGTTCCGCTGCCGACCGATCTGGCGCTCTACATCGCGTCGAACGTTCGCACCAACGTTCGCGAACTCGAAGGCGCTCTCATTCGCCTGATGGCGTACTGCTCGCTTACCGGCGCGGAAGTCACGCTCAGCACCGCGCAGCAGGTGCTCAAGAATTTCATCGACTCGCAGGCACGCAAGATCAGCGTCGAGTCGATTCAGAAAGCTGTGGCCGAGCAGTTCGGACTTCGTCTGCCGGAGATCAAGCAGAAGAACAACTCACGGTCCATCGTTGTTCCGCGACAGATTGCGATGTATCTGGCCAAGCAGATGACGGATTGCTCCCTGCCTGAAATCGGACGCCAGTTTGGGGGCAAGCATCACACGACGGTGATGCACTCTATCGCCAAAATCGATGAGCAGCGGCGCGCCGACAAAGACCTGAATCGCACAATCAATAAGTTAATGGAAACTCTGAACGGCTGAGCTGCCGTTCAGAGCTTTTGTTGCTTGTGCGCGGTTTGCGATCGTAAGGGCCGCCGGCGGCAGCTCCATCGACCAGATCGCCCCCGGACGCATGTACATACTCGCGCGATAGAAGCCACGGGCGTCGTACGCTTCCGGCGTACGGAAGGAATATCCTCGGTCTTTCCAGACGACGTTGTACACGCCTTCCGCGGTCTTGAACGCTTCGTCGCGCATGCCTTCCGAGAGCATGTGTGAAGCCACGCTGAACGTCGTTCCCGTCCAAACCTCTTCTACCTGCTCGTTTTCATGCAATGGACTTCCATCCGCCGCGATACCGTTGATTGCTCCCATGGTTCCATTCTGGAACTTCATCACGTTGTAATCGAAAACGTGCTTCAGCGCGGAACGCCGCATCTCGGCAGGAACTAGATCTCCGAGTCCAGTGAGGTTCGCATACCACTGTCCGGCGAGCTGCTCGGCCATGATGTCCGTTTTGTAAGCGCTGCCGACGTCATAATTGAAGTAAGTTCCGTTCCAGAGCTTCTTGATGAATGCAGCTTGCGCACGCTTGAAGAGGTCGTCGTAAGTTTTGGCAGTTGCGCTATCGCCAATCTTGCGCGCAATCGCGGCGGTTGCCCGCAATCCTGCCAGATATAAGCTTCCGCTGTAGGAGCTCTCTCCTCGCGCAACCCAATTGTCATACGTTTGGTCGGGGAAACCACCGTTCTCAATCAATCCGTCGCCGTTGGTGTCGTATTGGCGCAGATGCTCCATGGCTAGTTTCACGGCATTCCAGGTGTAGCGCAGGAAGTCCGTGTCTCTGGAGCCGCTGAAGACGTAGTCGCGCCAGACCATCAATACATATTTGCTGTTCAGATCGCGCCAGTTAGAGACATCCTGATAGTTGTACTGATTGACATTCACGAATGGATCTTCGGTGGGCGAGCCAAGATCGTGCGGAGCCGCACCGGCCGTTTTGCGTGGCATCAGCGTCAGGCTGCGCGTGTGCTCGGCCTTCCATGCCCAGACGTACTCCTGCGGATTGCTTTCAGGAATCGTGTCGGTGTACTCGCGCATTTCTTGCTTCTCGATCTCCGGCCAGAACTTCACCAGCGGGAACGAGCCGTAGAAGCGCACGTCCGACGTCCCGTAGTACTTGTAGTCAAAGCATTCGAGATAGCTGAAGCTGTCGGCGTGTTTGGCGGAGGGATGGTTCGGATTGCCGAGCCCATGCAGTTCATGTCCCCACATCGTGCCGCCATCAGTGAGGATGTAGAGCTCGTTGAACAGCTCACCGCGGTACCAAAGTGGTTTTGACTCGTCGTTGATGATCGGGCTCTGCCAGGCGTCGATCTGCGCGCTCCAGTTCCGATCTTCCTCAAGTGCAGTTCTGGCGATCTTCCAGGCGTTAGTTCCCGATGCGTCAAAAAATTGCGTGTAGTGGCGAAGCCACTTGCGTCCACCTCCAAATTGCACAACGGGAAGATCCCAGGAGAGCGCCATGGGAATGAGCTTCTTCTCATTCGGAGCCAACGTAAAGCGCACGGCAATAGCAGCGGCCATTGGCTCACCGGAGCTGGCGACATTCGGAGCCCAATTCGGGAGACGTCCGGATTCGGAGAATGGCTTCCAAACTTCCTCACCACCGCCAGAAGGAAACCAATTTGTTATGTAGGAAATCTCTACGCTCGAGCCGGCTAATGCCGCGATCGCGAATTGGCCGTCCCACTCGTCCTGAACCTGCCCAGTGCGCAGACGGTCGAAAACGATGCCGTGCATGTTTCCCCCGCCAATCTGCTCGGCGCGATAGAAGTTCTTGTTCTGGTTGTTGAGCGCGCCAGAGAAGTTCGGCAGCTCGTCGCGGAACCAGCCGACCATGTTCGTCCACGAAAAAAGAATGGAGACGGTGACCTGCTTGTCACTCGGGTTCTGCGCGAACCAGTTGTAGATGGCGACCGGATAACTCGATTCCTTGTAGTTGTTGGGAAGAACGGGAGAGAACTGTTCGAGAGTAAGATTCACCGGCAATTCCGACGAGCGATACGCAAACCACGACTTCGGATACAACGCCGCGTAATCACCCGCCCCTGCCGGATAACCCCAATTCCACGCCGCAAGAGCGCCGCCCTGAGGCTTGCCAGTAGCAAGCACTTCCGCCATCGGCTTCTCGCCATCGCGCTGAACGAAGACCGCGAACTGATTTGAAGGAACGTCCTGATATTTGTGCACGCCGGCCTTCACATGCCAACGCTCGAAGTGTCCGCGATAGGATCGCGAGAAGGTTCCCGCACCGAATCCGCCGACCGGGGCGCC
>DATEKE010000247.1:0-12185 GCA_035277605.1 Terriglobales bacterium
CCGATATGGGACTGACAATGTTCGCGCGATCGTCAACCTGCAGCTTTCGCGTGGAAATATCGGCCGCCCGCATACAGGACTCATGCCCATTCGCGGCCACAGCGGCGTGCAGGGCGGCGCCGAAATGGGAGGAATGCCATCCGCATACGTGATGGGCTTCCCCGTAGCGGAAGAGAACGCAAAGCGATTCGCGGCGCCGCAAGTATGGGGCTTCGAGCCGCCGACTTGGAAGGGAATGCCTGCCGCCCACATGGTCCTGGCAGCAGAACGCGGTGAGATCGATGCGCTGTGGCAAAGCGGAGGCAACTTTAAGCAGACGCTGCCGCAGCCGGAGCTGGTCAATCGCGCTCTAGGCAAGATCAAGCTCCGCGTTCACCAGGACATCGTCGTGAATCCCACGATGCTTGTCGATCCGGCAGAGACGGTTGTCCTTTTCCCAGCACGCACGCGCTACGAACAGCGGGGTGGCGGCAGCGAAACGAGCACGGAGCGCCGCGTCATCTTCAGCCCGGAGATTCCTGGACCACGCATTTCTGAAACGAAGGATGAATGGGAGATTCCCGTTTTAGTCGCGCGCAAACTTGATCCTGTGCGAGCACAGAACGCGTTCGCCTGGACCGACACACAGGATATTCGCAACGAAATCGAGCATGTCTGTCCGACGTACAAAGGCATCGCCAATCTCAAGTACAAGGGCGACAACTTCCAGTATGGAGGCAGTCGCCTGCTCGTCGACAAATGCCTCACACCCGACGGCAAAGGACATTTCTCCGCGGTCGAGCTTCCGGATGAGCACGTGCCTGCAGGACAGTTCCTGCTTACGACACGTCGCGGCAAGCAGTTCAACAGCATCATCCATAACCACATCGATTCGCTTACCGGAGCGCGTCGCGATGATGTCATCATTTCGGCCGAAGACGCCGAGCGTCTGGGCTTGAAAAACGGCGATCCAATCACGCTGCGAAATCACTTAGGCGAGTTCAACGGGCGCGCGCGTGTGGACCGCATTCGTCCCGGAGTCTTGGCGGCGCACTGGCCAGAGATCAACGTACTCATACCCGCGGGCCGCCTCGACGCCAGCGGCGTGCCCGATTACAACGCAACGGTAGAGATCGTAGGAGCAACCTGCCTGGCAGGAGATGCTGCAGTAGCTGTGGCGTGACAAGAAAACGCTAGGAGACGAAGACCATGGCTTCGAACAAAATCCCAAACCGCTGGGGGATAGCAGTGGCTGCGGTAGTGATGCAAATCTGCCTGGGCGCTGCTTATGGATGGAGCGTCTTTGTCAAACCTCTGATCAGCGGCGAACATTGGACGCTCACGCAGGTCTCCTTAACCTTCACCATTGCGATCCTGTTTCTCGGAGTGGGAACCGTGATCGGCGGTTTGTGGATGGACCGTGTCGGTCCGCGCAAGGTCGCCACCGTCGCCGGAGTGCTGTACGGAATCAGCTACATGCTTGCATCGTTGGCTGCGAGCAATCACTCGCTGACCGGGCTCTACCTCAGTTATGGCGTGATTGGCGGATTGGGCATGGGCATGGGATACATCACGCCCGTCGCAACATTAGTGAAGTGGTTCCCCGATAAGCGCGGGCTGATGACCGGCGTAGCGGTTTGCGGCTACGGCTTTGGCGCTCTCGTGATGAGTCCATTCGCCGCACGCGAGATTCTCGCCAAAGGTGTTCCAGCGACGTTTCTTACCCTGGGAATCGTGTATTTCATTGGCGTTGTCGTGGCCGCCCAGTTTTACGCGAATCCTCCCCAAGGTTGGACTCTCCCTGGATGGCAGCCGAAGACGGCGGTTTCCAAAGCTGCGGGTACTTACGACTACACCGTGAGAGAAGCGGTTGCGACTTGGCAGTTTTATCTGCTGTGGGCGATGCTCTTCCTGAATGTCTCCGCCGGAATCATGATCATCAGTCAAGCGTCGCCCATGGCGCAGCAGATGATCCGCATGACTGCCGTACAGGCGGCGGGCATGGTGGGTGTGATCTCCATCTTCAATGGACTCGGCCGCGTGTTCTGGGCCTGGGTCTCGGACCATTTTGGGAGAGCGCGAGTTTACTTCCTGCTCTATCTCATTCAGGTCGTGGTTTTCTTCTCTCTGCCACACATTGCCAACGTGACGGTATTTAGCATTGCCTTCGCCATCATCGGCCTCTGCTACGGAGGCGGCTTCGGTACCATGCCTTCTTTCACCGCCGACTACTTCGGCGCGAAGTACATGGGCGGAATCTACGGCTGGATCCTGCTGGCCTGGGGAGCCGGAGCGATTCCATCTCCCATCATGATCGCGCGTTTGCGACAGGCCACGGGACAGTACACCACCGGCATTTACGTGATCGCGATCGTCATGGCAGCGTCTCTGGTGTTGCCGCTTATTGCTCGACGGCCGACGAAGGAAAGAGCTGTCACTCAATTGACGGCGGCGAGCTAGGGAAAAGAACCGCCGCCGGTAGGCGCTGGCACAGCCGCGCAGTCTGCGGCTGCGCTCTTCGCAAATGCCTGCTGGAGCGGACCTGACCATTCGACCATCTCTGTCTGCTAGCCACAGGCGGTTTTGTTGTCAATTTCTCCAGACACAGAACCGATCGAAATACAATCGATTCACATGCCCGCCCGCCACGCTCGCGATTCGCGACCTGTAGCCTCGTCCTCCTGTTTCACAGTCCGAGTCAATGCCCGCGCAGTGGCGCGCGTGCGCGCCGGTCACGTTTGGGTGTATCGCTCCGATTTGGCGCCTGAGATCGAGTTACCGAGAGGCGAGGTCGTTCGCCTCTCGGACGAGCGTGATCGCATTCTCGGCTACGCATTATCGAGTTCTAGTTCGCAAATCGCGCTGCGGATGATCTCGGAACGCGAGTGTTCGACTGCCGATTTGCCGAGTCTCGTAGCCGAACGGATACGCATAGCCATCAGCTATCGCGAGCGCCTGGGAATTCCTCAGCAGACCAATGCCTACCGTATCGTCTTCAGCGAAGCTGACCAACTCCCTGGCCTGATCATCGATCGCTATAACGATGTGCTCGCCTTTCAGCTTCTAACCCAAGCTATGGATCGCGCCGAGGTACGGAATTCCGTTGTCCAAACGTTGCGCGATGAACTGCGACCGGCGGGAATTGTGGAGCGCCTCGAGGCGCGCATTCGCGAACTGGAAAACCTACCCACGATTGCAGGCGGCTTGATCGCGGGAGAAAAGTGGAAGGCTGTCGTTGAAATGAACGTTACGGCAACTTCGCCTGCTCTGCGTTTTCAGTACGACGCTCTAGGAGGCCAAAAGACCGGCGCGTTTCTCGATCAGCGCCAAAACTACGCCGCTGCCGAGCGCTACGCTCGCGGGGCGGCGATGGACGTCTTCTGCTATCAGGGCGGATTCGCGCTGCATCTCGCTCGCGTCTGCTCGCAAGTGACCGGCGTGGATGCCTCCCGTGGCGCACTCGAAGCCGCAGAAGAGAACTTCGCACTCAATCGTGATTCGCTACGCGCGCCGGAGATCGAATGGCTCGAAGGCAATGCCTTCGACCTTCTGCGCGACTGGTCCGACGCCGGCCGGAAGTTCGGCACCATCGTGCTCGATCCACCAGCCTTCGCTAAAAACAAACGCGCGCTCCCCACCGCTCTTCGCGGCTATAAAGAGCTGAATCTGCGCGCGCTGAAGATGCTGGAGCCGGGCGGCATCCTCATCACCTGCTCGTGCTCGCATCATGTCAACCAAGATGGTTTCCTCTCCATGCTCGCTGAAGCCGCACGTGATGCCCATCGCCGCATTCGCCTGCTCGAAGTGCGCGGCCAGAGCCAGGACCATCCTGTGGTCGCAGGAATTCCCGAAACGACGTATTTGAAGTGCGTAATTGCTTATGTGGAGTGAGGAATCGGGTGATCGGGTCATCGGGTCATCGGGTGAACTAAAAACGCAGGCAAACAGACCTAGTTTCAGACTTCTGCGTTCATCCGCGTCCCATCCGCGAGATCCGCGTCGTGTTTTGGTTTGGACGCTACTTCACCCGATCACCCGATATCCTCATTCCGCCCGATGCTGGCTTAGGTAGATCTCTTCCACACGCTTCACAGTATCCGCTTCGCCCGGCGGCTTATCTGGACGCAGGCGCACGATACGCGGGAAACGCAGAGCGAAGCCGCTTTCGTGGCGTTCAGAGCGCATGATGTTGTTGAATGCCACTTCCAGCACGATCTTCGGTTCGACCAGACGAGAATGGCCGAAGTCGGTCAGCGTGTGCTGCTTGAACCATTCGGTCATTTCGGCGATCTCGGCGTCGGTCAATCCTGAGTACGCTTTGCCTACATTCATCAACCGACCATTCTCTGTGCGAACTGCGAAGGTGTAATCGCTCAGGACTCCAGCGCGCTTCCCATTTCCGAACTCGACTCCCGTCACTACGCAGTCGAGCGTCGCCAGTTCGCGCTTCATCTTGAGCCATGCGTGTCCGCGACGGCCGGGAGCGTAAAGCGAGGCGCGGTTCTTGATCATCAGGCCTTCATTGCCGCGCCCACGCGCTTCGAGAAAGATGCGCTCGATGTCTTCCGGCGTTTGCGCATCGGCAAAAGGTGCGCGGAATATGCGAGGCATCGACACCGCGACTGCTTCTTCCCCAAAAGAAAGGCTGCCTTGTTCTGTGAAACCCTCAGGCATCGGTGTCGGTGGAAGTTCTGAAATGATTTTGGTCAGAAGCGCGGAGCGTTCCCGCAGCGGACGATCGATGACCAGTTCATCGCCTGCGTACAGCACGTCGAAGGCGACGTACACCACGGGAACCTCGCGCATCATCTTTTCGGTGACGCGCTTGCGACCGAGCCGTTTCTGTAGAGCAGAGAATGGCAAAGCGCTCCCGGCAGACGCGGTGCCGCTTGCATCCGTTCCCCAGGCGAGAATCTCGCCATCGAGCACTAATGGCGCGCGGGCAGCGGCGAACATCGGTAACAATTCGGGAAATGATTCGGCGATGTCGTCCTGCGTACGCGAGAAGATGCGCACTTTACCGTCACCGCAATGGACTTGCGCGCGAATACCGTCGTATTTGTCTTCCACCTGGGCATCGTCGAAGTACGACAAGGCTTCTTCGCTCGATTTCACTTCTGCCGCGAGCATGAAGCCGATCGGATGAAACAAACGCATCTGCGCTTCGTCGAGCCGGTCTTCCGCAGCCAGACGCAACGTCTCACCGATATCGCCGAGCAGCATGTTGGCACGTCGCACAGCTGATTCCGGTTTGCCGTACGCTGCAGCAATCGCTTCTTCCACCAGGCTCTCGCGCATGCCAATGCGAAGGTCGCCGACCATGATTTTTATTGCGTATTTTGCTTCGCGAGCGGAGCATTGCCGCAGCAGATTTGTCACTCGCTCAAGTTTTGCTGCAGGACCATGCGCGACTGCGATGTCATCGAGTAGCTTTGCCAAATCGGGAAGTGTGAGAACTGAGCCAGTGAACTCTGCAGGCCAGAGAAGGTGGGCAGCAGCTCCGAGATCTCCCGTGCGTCGATAAGCCGCCGACATCTCCTGCTCAGAAGCTGCGGTGATCTGCTGCACAGCTCGCCACATGATCGAGCCACCGACGTTGAGCGTACGCTCAGAAAATGCGGGATAGACATCGCCGGAAAGGAAGACCGCAGCCTGCGAAGCTGTCTGCTCCGGCTGCGCGCAAAAGTACTCGGCGACGAGCCTGCGCTTCTCCAGCTTCTTCGTGGTTGCAGCAACAGCTTCACAGAGCTGAGCAAAGCGCAGCATGGAAGGATGGTAGCGAGAAAGGTAATCCGCAGTCAGCAGTCGCAAATCGGCAAAAGCAAGTTTGCCACCGAGTGCCGGGTAGCTGGGATTGGTAGCCGCCTAGCTCGCCTTGTCGATTTCCGTTCCTGAACCCGAATGTCGCTCGAACGCGGCGTCGGCAATCTCGTGCACAGCATTCAAAAAGGTTACTGTAGCGGGAGTTGGTGTCAGTTTTCGCACTTTGACTTCTTGCTGGATAGTCTGCAGCATTTCAGTGACGTGCTGCAGGCGCAGGCTGCGAACCTCTTCGTCGACACTGTGCCCGCTCTGAATCGTATCAGCTTGAATATAGTTCCAGAGAAACTGCCGCACGTAGTCGATCACTTCCTTGAACTCGCGAACAGCATCAGAGCCGATCTCCGGCAGCTTGGGAGCGAGGGCCGAGGTCTGGATTTCCTCCTGAAGCCGGCGAAGCTCCTGAGTGGCCGACTGAATCTTCTCAGGTAAATTACTCATCGAAATGAGGGTTCGTAACTGCCAAACTGAAAATCTGGCAAAAAGTTGCGGCGAGGCACCGACCCGAGTACCATACGCGCGGCTATGGCCGACGCCTAACGTATAATGATGACTGGGCCTAGCCGGTAATGAGCTATAGGTTACCACCGCAGCGCAATAAGCAGGCATGACTTACTGGAAACAATACCTTCGACTACTGGCAGCAACACAGTTGCTCCCCGCTCTTGAGAGCGGAGAGGAGACCCTCGTCGGTGGCCAGGCTGTGCTCGAAGGAGTCATGATGCGTACGCCTCATGCCTGGGGCATCACGGTTCGCAAGCAGTCCGGCGAGACGGTCACGCACTCGGATGTGCTGGAGCGTCCATCGGACAAGCGCAAGTGGATGGGATGGCCAGTGGTTCGTGGAGTTGTGACGCTCGGCCATGCCATGATGCTGGGATTTCGAGCGCTCAAGTTTTCGGCGAACGTCGCTCTGGAAGAGATGACCGGCAAGTCTCCTGAGGACTCGAAGCCCGATGAAAAGGTTGAGATCAGTGGATGGATGGCAACTGTCAACATCGTCCTCTCGCTGGGATTTTTCATCGTCTTTTACAAGTTCCTGCCGCTGCTCGCTGCTACCGGCCTGAAGCATGTGTTTCCCACATTAGGAAATCAGATCCTCTTCAACATCGTAGATGGTGTGATTCGCATTGGATTGTTCCTGCTCTTCGTTTGGGGAATCTCGCTGGCCAATGACATTCATCGCGTGTACGAGTATCACGGCGCCGAGCACAAAACGGTCTTCGCGTTCGAAACCGGCGAGGCGGTCGATGTACCGCGTGCACAGAGCTTTGTCACCTGGCATCCGCGGTGTGGCACCAGCTTCCTGATGACGGTGATGCTGATCTGCATCGTCGTCTACAGCCTGTTCCCGATTCAGACGTTTTGGGGCAAGTTTGCGCTACGCATCATCGCTCTGCCATTTATCGCCGGCATCTCGTATGAGCTGATCCGCTATGCGGCGAAGAAGCGAAACTCACTGTTCGCGCTGCTCACGAAGCCGGGGCTCTGGCTGCAGAGGATCACGACGCAGCCGCCGGCGGACGATCAGGTAGTCTGCGCAATCAGCGCACTCGACGCCGCCCTCGAACTCGAAAAGCAAAATGGCGGCGAACTGGTAATTGCCTAGCGGCCCCCGCCGCGAACTTTTCTTCTCTCCACATACCTGTTCATACAAAAACATTTCATCTGCTGCTGGCTTCGGAGCTTCGAAGCTTCGCGGCTTCGTGGCCATTATGTTTGAACGACTAGACCAAATCGAAAATAAATATCAGGAATTGACGGAAGCGCTCGCTTCGCCGGAAGTCATCGGCGACTCGTCGCGCTACCAAAAAACTGCCAAAGCTCACAGCGAACTCACTTCGATCGTTGATCGCTATCGCGAGTACAAGGATTTGAAGCGCGGGATCTCCGATACGAAATCCATGGTCGCCGATGAGCATGATGCGGAGCTGAAGGCGATGGCCGAGGAAGAGCTCGCGTCTCTGCAATCGCGGCTGGAGAAAACCGAAGAAGAGCTGAAAGTGCTTCTCCTTCCCAAAGACCCGAACGACGAGCGCAACGTCATTCTCGAAATTCGCGCCGGCACCGGCGGTGATGAGTCATCGCTGTTTGCGGCAGAAATGTTCCGCATGTACTCGCGCTACGCGGAATCGCAACGTTGGAAGGTCGAGGTACTCTCAAGTTCCGAATCGGGAGTTGGAGGGTTGAAGGAAGTCATCGCCATGATTGAAGGGCACGGCGCTTACTCCAAGCTGAAATACGAAAGTGGAGTGCATCGCGTGCAACGCGTTCCCCAAACTGAACAGCAGGGACGCGTGCATACCTCTGCGATAACTGTTGCTGTGCTTCCTGAGGCGGAAGACGTGGACATCAAGATCGAAGCAAAAGATATCCGCATCGATACGTTCTGTTCTTCCGGCCCGGGCGGCCAGTCGGTGAACACGACCTACTCCGCCGTCCGCATCACGCACATTCCGACAAACACGGTTGTGAGCTGTCAGGATGAAAAGTCGCAGATCAAGAACCGTGAAAAGGCTATGCGTGTTCTGCGTTCGCGCCTCTACGAAGTCGAGCTTGAGCGTCAGCAGGCGGAGCTGGCCAAAGAGCGCAAGACGCAGGTCGGCAGCGGCGATCGCAGCGAGAAGATTCGCACCTACAACTTCCCGCAGAACCGAGTAACGGATCACCGCATCGGCCTCACCATCCACCAGCTTCCGGAGGTGATGGACGGCAAAATCCAGCCGCTCATCGACGCGCTCATCGCGCACTTCCAGGCAGAAAAGCTCAAACAGGAGATGGTGGCGGTTTAGAGGAAGGGAGCCTTGCGGCTCGATCTCGCGATCAAGCAAGCCACAGAGCGCCTGCACGCCAGCGCGCGCGGGGACGCTCGCCTCGACGCCGAAACTCTGCTCATGCAGGTTCTGGGACGCGATCGAGCTTATATTTACTCACATCCCGACTTGGAACTGTCCTGCCGAGAGCTCAGCCTGTATAACGAACTTCTTGAGCGGCGCGCGTGCGGCGAGCCACTGCAGTACATCACCGGACATCAGGAGTTCTGGGGGCTCGACTTGCTGGTCGCTCCGGCGGTGTTGATACCGCGCCCCGAAACGGAACATTCGGTAGAAGCCGCTCTGGAGAGGTTGCACGATGTCGAATCGCCGCGCATCGTCGATGTGGGCACCGGATCAGGGTGCATCGCCTTGGCACTCGCTTCCGAATTGCCAAAAGCAAAGATCGATGCCGTGGACATTTCAGCCGAGGCACTCGAGATCGCACGCAAGAATGCGCAGCGACTCGGATTCGGCGATCGCATCAAATTCGCTCATGGCGATCTGCTAAGCAACTACCGTCATCTTCGTCCAAGCTACGACATGGTCATCTCCAATCCTCCTTACGTAGGAGAGAGTGAAGCTGACAAGCTGCAGATTGAAGTCCGCCTGCACGAGCCGCATTGTGCCCTTTTTGGCGGAGAACACGGGCTCGACATTTATCGTCGCCTCATTCCCCAAGCTCGTCAGGTTCTCAAGCCAGACAGATGGTTAGTGATGGAAATCGGTTTCTCACAGGAACAGGCGATTCATCAACTCCTGCATGAGTGGCGGGATGTACGTTCGATTGCGGATTTGAGAGGAATTCCCAGAGTGGTCATCGCACGAAAATGATTCACTGAAAAGCAGCACAGGCCCAAAGGGCTTGGAATCCGCACTATCTTCTGGCTGCCCGAGCATCCAGGAACGACTGCAGAATCAGCACCGCTGCCATCTTGTCGATTACTTCTTTCCGTCGCGTATCGCGAATACCGGTTTCATCCAGGAGTCGGTGAGCTTCCGCTGTGCTGAGACGCTCATCCCACAGGTGCACCGGCAGCGAAAGCTCCTGCTTAATTTGTTCGGCGAAGACTGCCATCTTCTCCGCTTGAGCGCCTGTTTGTCCGCTCATGCGGAGCGGATTGCCGACCACAATCTCGCTAACCTCGTACTCGCGGATCACCTTTCGCAACTCCGATTGATCATAGCGGCGATTGCGACGGTGCAGTGTAGGAAGTCCCTGTGCAGTGAGGCCGAGAGGGTCCGAGACTGCGATTCCAATACGACGTGCGCCAACGTCAAGTCCGAGGATGCGCCCTCTGGCGTGATTTTGCTCCGCCTCCATGCTGCGATTATAGGTGCGCTCAGCATCTTACCTGCGGGGAGAAGCCGACGCCGTGTCTTCGAAATCTCTATGGCCGAAAGGATCGGAACAGCAGGAAAAGAAAGGCCCGACTCCTGTTCCGGATGATATCGCCGCGGAAACGGCAGCAGAGCTGGAAGACCTCGGCGAAGGCGTTCAGGAGGTCCACGAAGAACTGCGCAAGGCCACGATTACACAGATTGTCCTCACGATCCTTGCGGTCCTGGCAGTCTGTTACTTTGCGAAGCTGGTGCTGGTTACGATCTTCACGTCGATCCTGATCGCCTATATTTTGGAGCCGTTCGTTCGGCTTCTGGGAAAGATCAAGATTCCTCGGACATTGGGATCGGGAATCGCAGTCCTTCTGGTCCTCGCTCTTCTCTACGGACTCAGTTATTTCTTCTATCAACGCGCCGTGGATTTCGCCCATCAACTGCCGAGAGTGCAGAGCGAAATCAAGAAGGTGATGGGCAAGTACCAAAAGGGTGCGGAGCAGATTCAAAAGAGCACGCAGGGAGTGATCCCCGGTGGCGACAAAAATGCGGTTCCGGTAAAGGTTCAGCAGGAAAGCGGGATTCGCGGACTCATTGGAGGCTCCGAAATCGCCAGCATCGGGGAGATTCTCCTCACCATCGCCTTCATTCCCTTCATTGTTTACTTCATGCTCACATGGGAGGAACACATGAGGCGATCGACCGTGCGCCTCTTCCCACCGGAAAAGCGCCTGAAGGCGTATTCCACAATGGGAAAGATATCCGAGATGATGAAAGGCTTCATTGTCGGCAACTTCGTCATCGGCATCTTTATGGCAATTGCCAGCGGAATTGTATTTGCCTTCCTTCACTTGCCGTATTTTTATTTCCTCGGACTCATCAGCGGTTTTCTCAGCTTGATCCCCTACCTCGGAGTGATTCTTGCGCTGCTGCCTCCGATCGCCTCCGGTATTGGCGTGCTGCACGGGACGGGCATCATCGTCATCGCTGTCGTCATTCTCGGATTGCACGTGTTCTCGATGAACGTGCTCTATCCCAAGGTGATCGGCGGCAGATTGGAATTGAATCCGCTAGCTGTAACCCTCGGCCTGCTGATCTGGGGATGGATCTGGGGCGCGATGGGCCTGGTCCTCGCCGTTCCCGTTTTGGGAGCCATCAAGATCGTGTGCGACAACATCGAAGGACTGGAGCCGTTCGGGCGTTTGCTTGGCGAAGGGCTGGATGGCAAAAAAGACAAGGCGAGAGCATCGTGATTCTGCTGTCTTCATCCGAGTAACGTGGGACCGGGCGCCCGCCTGCCACGGAGGCAAACCTAGCCTTCTATAATCCCTTCAATGGCCACCCTGTTATCTCCTGACGTGCGCACGCGCTACGAGGCAGTGATCGGACTCGAAGTACACGTCCAGCTCCTCACGAAGACAAAGGCGTTTTGCGGATGTTCAGCAGCCTTTGGCGCCCCGCCGAATACAAATGTATGCCCTGTGTGTCTGGGTTTGCCGGGGGCACTTCCCGTCTTGAACCGCAAGGCCGTCGAATTTGCGGTGCGCGCCGCCATGGCGGTGAACTGTCAGATTCGCGAACGCTCGATCTTTGCGCGCAAGAACTATTTTTATCCCGATCTCCCCAAGGGATACCAAATCTCCCAGTATGACAAGCCGGTTGCCGAACATGGCTTCATCGACATACCTGCTTCGAATGGTGGTACGAAGAGAATCGGCATCACGCGCCTACATATGGAAGAAGATGCGGGCAAGAGTCTGCACGACGGTCTTCCCGATTCAGCACATTTCACTTATGTCGATCTGAACCGCTCGGGGGTGCCTCTGATCGAGATCGTCAGCGAGCCGGACATCCGTTCGCCCGACGAGGCCTATGAATACCTCACTCGCTTAAAGGAGATCGTCCTATACACCGGCGTGAGCGATTGCAACATGGAAGAAGGCTCTCTGCGTTGCGACGCCAACGTGAGCATCCGTCCACGCGGCGAACAGAAACTCGGCACCAAGGCCGAGGTGAAGAATGTAAACTCCTTCCGCTTCATTCGCGATGCGCTGGAATACGAAATCGAGCGCCAGATCGAGATCGTCGAGTCTGGCGAAAAGGTCGTGCAGGAGACCCGCCTCTACAACGCCAATGAGGGCAGGACCTACAGCATGAGATCAAAGGAAGAAGCGCACGACTACCGCTACTTCCCCGAGCCCGATCTGCTTCCGCTCATCGTCGATGCGAAATGGCAGG
>DATEKE010000248.1:0-3239 GCA_035277605.1 Terriglobales bacterium
AGTTCCATTGGCTGAAGCACGCCATCCACTATCATCGCCGAACCCAGCCCTGTGCCGAGACCGAGGAAGAGCATGCGTCCCTTTTTATAGCTGCCGAGGGCTTGCATCGCCGCGTCATTGATGATCTTCACCGGCTTGCCGAACGCTTTGCGATAGTCGAATTTCACCCATCCTGGCGCTAGATTGAATGGCTCATTGATAGGGCGACCCTGCACCACCGGCCCGGGATAGCCGATCGACACAGCTTCGTAATTCCAATCCTTCACCGCGTCCTTTGCCCGCTTGACCATCTCTCGCGCGGTGAGTTTGGGACCAGACGGAATCATTCGCACCTCTTTCTGTCCGGTGGCGAGCAGCTTTACGTGGGTACCACCTACGTCAATGGCGAGTACGTGCTGCTTCGATTGCCGTGGCGTTCGGGCTGGGGAACTGCTCTTGGTCGCGTGCATGAATCGCTTACTCAGCAGAGACTACCGCAAGCGCGCAAGATTTGGAAAATGGGCTGCCGCATCTCAGATCTGACTGACAAACTCAGGGCTGTTCGTGACCAAAACTAAGAACTGTTACCCAAGTTCCATTTCGACCCATGTCAATTCGTAACTTTCTAAAACATTTCTTAACAGAGCATGATGCAACTCGGCCCTACTCTGAGGGTTGAGGAGCCGTCATGAGCGCTCGTTCCCGTTTCCGCACGGCATGGATTCTGTTAGGCGTGCTGCAGATTGCAGCAGTCGTTTGCGCTTTTGAGCGCCCTGCTCACGCATATGTCGATCCCGGATCGGGATACATGCTGCTGCAGGTGATCGGCAGCATGTTTGCCGGCGCCATCTTCTATTTGCGTCACCGGTTGCGCCGGTTATTTGCATTCGGTGCCCAGTCTTCCTCGGAGGCAGACACCAGCGCAGAGAAGTAGGAGCATCCGTTGTCCTCCCCCGTTGCAACATTTCGCGATCCCGCCGGCTCGCTTCGCATCGACGATGAGCGCGTACTGCGTACGGTTCACCCAGAGTACGCCGAAGATTGCCTGAGCTTTCTTGGTTCCGAATTGGCACAGAGCTGGATTGCGAGCGGTCGTCTTGTAGAAACCCGCGTTCTTTCCAGCAATCCCGGTGAAGAACTCGAACTCGAACACCAGAGGGTTTTCTTTCCGTCATATCCCTGGGAGTGGACTCCTGGACAATGGATTGCAGCCGCTGAACTCACCCTCGACTTCGCCGAGCAGCAGTTGTCGATCGGACGAGTGCTAAAGGACGCAACACCGCTGAACGTTTTGTTTGAAGGCAGTCGACCGGTGTTCGTCGATGTTCTCTCGACCGAAGCTCGCGAACTCGAAAATCCATTGTGGATGGCCTACGGACAATTCGTCCGCACGTTCCTGCTGCCGCTCGCCGCATACAAATACCTCGGATGGCCGCTGGCTGCGAGCCTCTCACGTCGCGATGGTTATGAGCCGCGCGACATTTATCCCTATTTGTCTGCCTGGACGCGACTTCAACCTGCGGTCTTTTCCAAGGTCACTCTTCCATTTCTGGTGGAGAAGAAGAACGCAAACAACACGTCTTCGGCGAAGCTGAAGCAGCGCCCGGATGTTGCGCTCTACATGCACCGGCGGCGCATCAAACGCTTACGACGAGCGCTGCGCGCCTTCACTCCCAAAATGGGAGATTCCAGATGGAGCGGTTATCCTGAGAGCGCTTCTCATTACAGCCCTGACGATCACGCGGAAAAGCAAGAGTTCATCGAACGCATTCTGTACACGGCGAAGCCTGCTCACGTGCTCGACATTGGAGCAAACACCGGCGAGTACTCGCGTTTGGCGGCGCAGGCCGGAGCCAGCGTGGTCGCCTGGGATACAGACGTTGCTGCGGCCGAGCAGAACTGGAGCGCCGCGTGTGAGTCTCGGCTTTCGATATTGCCTTTGATTGCCGATGCTGCCCGACCCACTCCCGCCTTGGGTTGGCAAAATGCCGAGACCAGTTCACTGCTTGATCGTGCTCGCGGACGCTTCGATTTAGTGATGATGCTCGGCCTGATTCATCACCTGCTGCTGATCGACCAAATCCCGATGGCCGAGGTCGCGCGTCTGGTGAATGAATTGACAAACCGCTGGGCAGTGGTGGAGTGGGTTCCAGCAACCGACGTTCGCTTCAAGGAGTTGTGCCGCGGACGTGATTCCCTTTACTTTCACCTTGATCAACGCGCGTTCCTCAGGAGCTTCACTCAGTATTTCGAGCCAGTAGCGCGAAAGCCGCTGAGCAACGGACGAGTGCTCTTCTTCCTGCTGCGGAATCATTGAAGCATGAAGGCGCAACACCTGCTCGAAGGCTGCGGTGCTGCAATACTGATCCTGCTGGCATATCTCTGGCCGCAGATTTCGCCTAGTCATGCAGCGCTATATTTCTCTGTTCTTCCAGTAAACACCGTTAGCTGCGGGATTTTGATCGACCTTGTTGTTCTGGCAATCGCTTGGGCGGCGCTTACGTTCCTCGTAGCGCGCAACGACAAAGAGAATCGCAGCCCCTCATGGGCAATTCTGCTGACGGTCGCGGTGGTTGTTACCGTGGCATCGATCGCAAAAGTTGCTGAGCTGCATCAGCGAGTTCCCAAACCGGGATTCTTGGCAGCGGGTGTACTTATTCTGGGATTCGCTGCCTGGCGCTGGGCTCCGGCGATTTATCGACACGGCACAACTGTCTTCCGCGTCGCACTCGTTTTGGTTGGATTCTGCATCTTTTGGATGCTGCCCGAGCTCATCTTCGTCTCTCTGCATCGACCTGCACCGGACAAAGTTTCATTTCGGCACCTATCCGCCGATCCCGACGCAAGCAGCGAACGCGTTGTCTGGGTTCTGCTCGACGAGCTCTCTTACGCGCAGGTGTTTGAAATTCCTCATTCAAATCTGGACTTACCTGCACTCCACGCCCTCGCAGCAGAGAGCTTTTCCTTTTCAAATCTCAGCACACCTGGCTACTACACGGCTAAAGTCGTACCTTCGCTGATTGTGGGCCGCCAAATTTCGGAGCTGGAGAGCACGCTTGACGGCCAGGCAATCATCCGGACAGAGAAGGATTCACACTGGCGCGCCCTGGATCCCCAGCAGACACTCTTTGCTGAAGCTCAGCGCGATGGATGGACGACGGGCGTCGCCGGTTGGTCGAACCCGTATTGTCGCCTTCTTAGTAGCGTGCTGGATTCCTGCTTCTGGTATCCCGATCAGTTCACGCCGGCCTACATGTACT
>DATEKE010000249.1:0-15352 GCA_035277605.1 Terriglobales bacterium
CGCATTCCAAGTACAATCTAACTTCATGAAGACGCTCGTCACAGGCGGCGCCGGATATATCGGAGCGACCACCGTTCAAGCCTTGCTCGGCGCAGGACACGAAGTACTGGTCTTCGACAATCTGAGCAAAGGCTATGCCGATGCGATTCCTCCCCAAGTCACTCTGGTAAGGGGAGATGTGGGAAATCGCGAGCAGATCGAGAGCCTGCTGCGCGACTACCATCCGGAAGCCGTTCTGCATTTCGCCGCATCCATTGAGGCCGGCGAGTCAATGAAGGTTCCGGAAAAGTACTTCCGCAATAACTCGGCTGCCACGCTTACGCTGCTCGAAGCCATGCTTGCCGCCGGAGTTGGAAAATTCATCTTTTCTTCAACTGCCGCACTGTACGGCGAGCCAAAGCGAATCCCGATTCAGGAAGACGACGAACTGCGGCCAACCAACGCATATGGAGAATCGAAGCTGCTAGTCGAGCGGATGCTGACGTGGTTCCATCGCATTCATGGACTGCGGTATGCCAGCCTTCGTTACTTCAACGCGTCGGGATCGAATGGCCGTTCCGGCGAGCGTCACGATCCCGAGTCCCACCTGATTCCAATTGTGCTGCAGGCGGCTGCCGGTTTGCGGGAACTGGTTTCCATCTTTGGGACTGACTACCCGACGCAGGACGGAACCTGTATTCGTGACTACATCCACGTCAGCGATCTGGCAGACGCGCACGTACTTGCTCTCGAAGCGCTGGATAGCCGCGATAAACTCATTTACAACGTCGGGACCGGCGCGGGATTCAGCGTTCGTGAAGTCATCGATTCCGCAAAAAGAATCACACGTAAGCCGATCAAGGCAATAGAAATGAGTAGAAGACCCGGAGATCCTGCAGTTCTGGTCGCAAGCTCAGAGCGCATTCGCAGGGAACTCAATTGGAATCCGAAGCACCCGGGCTTAGATGAAATCGTAGCCAGCGCATGGGAATGGATGCAGGCGCATCCGCAACTTTATGCCGAACCGGCCGGAGCGCGCCGCTCCTGAGACGATGCAGATCGAGAGCTTTCAGCAGGAGTTCCAGAATATTTACGGAGGCAAGGCGGAGATATATCGCGCTCCGGGTCGCGTAAACCTCATCGGCGAGCACACGGATTACAACGATGGTTTCGTGATGCCGGCCGCAATCAACTTCTACACCTGGCTCGCGATCTCACCACGCTCCGATTCGACCATCAACATTCGGTCACGCGCTTTCAGCGAACCTTTGAGCATTGCCTTGAATGGCGACTTGCGACCTCGCCATGCCTGGTCCGATTACGTAGTGGGGATCATCGATCAGATCCGGCGTTCAGGCAGAAAAGTTGCTGGAGCCGACATTCTGATTCAGAGCGAAGTTCCCATGGGATCGGGATTGAGCTCCTCTGCCGCGATCGAGGTGGCGGCCGGCTTTTCGCTGCTCAAGACCAACCATTATTCAGTGGACCGGACGGAGCTTGCATTGCTCTGCCAGCGAGCAGAAAACCTGTTCGTCGGAATTCGTTGCGGCATCATGGACCAATTCATTTCCTGTAATGGGACTATCGATCATGCACTCATGCTTGATTGTCGCAGCCTCGCCTTCAGGCTGCTTCCCCTATCCTCGACATCGCGCATGGTGATATGCAACACGATGGTGAAACACGAACATGCTTCGGGTGAATACAACAAGAGACGCGATGAATGCGAAACCGGCGTGCTGATTCTGCGCGAGTTCATTCCGGAGATTCTGGCGCTCCGAGATGTCTGCCCGCAGGAGCTCGAACGATACCGAGCAAAGCTGCCCGAAGTGATCTACCGCCGCTGCCGTCATGTGGTTACAGAAAATGACCGCGTCCAGCGCGCCGCAAAGGCTCTTGAGCAACACGACATGAATGAATTCGGAAAGCTGATGGCGAAGTCGCATGCAAGCCTGCGCGACGACTACGAAGTCAGCAGCCGCGAACTCGATGTAATGGTTGAGATCGCACAGAAGCAGCCCGGAGTGTACGGCGCGCGCATGACTGGCGGCGGCTTCGGTGGATGCACGATCAACCTGGTCGAAGCCTCGCACGCGGAGACCTTCCGCGACAATGTCGCGAAGGAATACAAGAAGGCGACCGGTCTGTCTCCCGAGATTTATATCTCAACTGCCGCCGATGGTGCGAACCAGGTTCAATGAGCCTCGCACTCGATTTTTCCCGTTCTCCTCATCGTCGTTGGAATCCGCTGCTGCGCGAGTGGGTATTGGTTTCGCCGCATCGTACCCAGCGCCCGTGGCAGGGCCAGATTGAAAAGAGCGCTCCCGCTTCACGACCGAAGTACGATCCGAACTGCTATTTGTGCCCGGGAAATTCGCGTGCCGGCGGACACGAGAATCCTGACTACAAGACCACATTCGTTTTCGACAACGACTACGCTGCGCTTCTCCCGCAGGTTCCTGCCGGCCAGATCGATAAAGAAGGACTCATTCGCGCGACGAGCGAACGCGGCATTTGCCGCGTGATCTGTTTCTCTCCGCGCCACGATCTCACGATTTCCAATATGGAACTCGGTGATGTTACGCGGGTGGTTCAAGTCTGGACCGACCAGTACAAGCAATTAGGATCGATCGACTGGATTAACCACGTCCAAATCTTCGAAAACCGCGGCGAGATGATGGGTGCGAGCAATCCTCATCCTCACTGTCAGGTATGGGCGAACGAGACCGTTCCTAACTTGCCGGCAGCCGAGCAAGTCGCCCAGCTTGAGTTCCGAAGTCGGAACAACGGCTGCATGCTCTGCGAATACCTGGCTTTGGAGCGCGGAAGCGGAGAGCGCATAGTCTGCGCGAACCAGTTCTTCACTGTAATAGTTCCATTTTGGGCGGTGTGGCCGTTCGAGGTGCTGGTGCTGGCGAATCACCATTGCACTGGATTGGACGAAGTGAACGTAAATGGACAGGTTGGACTGGCCGACATTCTGAAGCGCATTACATCGCGCTATGACAATGTTTTTGGAGTTTCCTTCCCGTACTCGATGGGGTTTCACCAGAGACCTACCGATGGGCAGCCGCACCCCGAATGGCACCTTCATGCACACTTCTATCCACCTCTTCTGCGTTCGGCAACGGTCCGCAAATTCATGGTGGGATACGAAATGCTCGCGAGTCCTCAGCGCGATATCACACCGGAATCGGCGGCGGAGAGGTTGCGCGAAACCACAGAAGACTCGCTGAAATCGCCATCGATGTAGCTCGATTGCCCAATGGGAAGCGGGGCAGTGCCTGAGCACCGCCCCGCTTCTTTACTGCCGCTGGATCGTGAAGAGCTACTTTACAGGCTGCCGTCAAACACTTCCTCGGCTCAGAAGAAATCGCCCATATCGGCTGCTGTGCTGGAAGCTCCCGGATAGGTACTGATTCCCAGCGCATCCAGCATCGTCCGCAGCATGTTTTCGTGCTTGTACAGCGTCGATGAGACCGTGTGTGGTTTCACTTTGGGACCGATCACGGCCGTGTACACCTGCTCGGGACAAGCGCCTACCGCTCCATCGCATTCATCGAATGTCACAAACAACAGCCCATCTCCGCCCGACTGGAACGCCGGCGAGTTCAGCAGCGGAGAGACGCTGTTGGCAAGAAACGTGTCTGCCTGTCCAACGCTGCCGTCGTGAGCGTCGTTGTCCACGTCAGGAA
This sequence comes from Terriglobales bacterium, assembly GCA_035277605.1. Classification (GTDB taxonomy): domain Bacteria; phylum Acidobacteriota; class Terriglobia; order Terriglobales; family Acidobacteriaceae; genus Gp1-AA112. Next base: position 3,675 of record DATEKE010000249.1, read on the forward strand.
TGATCAGAGAATAGTTGGGGAGTTGGTTCGACGCGAGGTCGATTGCGAACTGGGTGAAGGGAACAATGTTCTGCTGCGCTGCCGGCGTCTTGATTACATAGTCGTACCACTTCGCCGGGTTATGTCGATCGACATACGCGCCTGAATCTCCGCCCATGTATCCAACGCTGGGCAGCGATTGCGCGTAGAGCTTCCAGGTCAGGCCAGCGCGATCCAGCTCAACGAAAATGTTGTCATCCGTAATTGGCGATGAGCACGCATCGCCCTGGCAGCCAAAGTCGTTCGTGCCTGCTGGAAGTGTGCAATTCTGCGCGTTGTGACAACTGCCAGAGGAGAGCCAGAGATAGTCCATCAGAGACCCTGGCGTGTCTGCGTGGTAATTCATGGTGTAGCCGTATGTATTTCCCTGCGCGACCAGCCACGGCATCCCATTCGGGTACACCTCGCTGAACATGTGGTTCTCCTCAATGACCAGCACGACGTGCGAGGAATGAGGAACAGCGCTGGGTGTTGGTGTGGGCGTTGGAGTTGGAGCGGGTGTTGGAGTCGGTGTAGGGCTCGGTGTGGGAGTGGGACTCGGTGTTGGATTGGCCACAGGAGTCGGCGTTGTAAGTGAGCTAGCATTCGATGTGGTTAGCGGGCCGCTGGTTCCGCAGCCCGAGATCAAGGCGGCTGTAGCAGAGCAGCCGATTATGAGTGCAGTACTAAGAACGTGTTTGCGAGTAGATCGCATTGAACCTCCACGGGGGACTTCGTGGAGGCTACGGAAGCATCTACTCTGGATGGATCAGGTAAGGGTCTTACTCTTAACCCGAAAGAATACCCAAGCCAGCTTTAGGGGTTAATAAAGACGAGTTAAGTGAGCGGGTCAGTATCAGCAGCACGTGTCAGTACCGTTCGCGGTTGCGAATGGGTGAGTCTGCTTCTGGCGTTCGACCCCCGGCGATCCGATCAAGGATTTGCGCTTACAGCAAGTCGGCCACTGCAAGCGCGATCAGCCCGATAGGGAGTCGTTCCCGATTTGGGTCTTACTCGGCAAAGCTGCCGACGAAGGCACTGCGCTTGCCATGACGATCCCAGTCAACACCTAGTCCGGGACCCTGATATTCGTCGGTCATCGCCACCGCAGCCATCGAGTGATTCAACTTGGTCAGCGGAGGATAGTAGGTAACCTCGGCGCCGCAGGAGTGATCGTTCTCAGTGAGAGCCCGCGTACGGATCTCCGCCAACTGTCCGGCGCGCAGGACTCCCTGGCCGTGATGAGCGGCATCGTGAAGAACACTCATCTCGATCGTAGTCGGGATCACTTTCACAACGTCGGAAACCAGCTTCCCGCCCATGTGCTCGGCGAACGAAACCAGCGCCTCGCGTTGGGCTTGCGTGGCCTGCTCATCCACCAGCATCACCGACTTCGCCGGATATGGGCTGGCATATGGATCGCCGATCGTCGCGCTGGCTTTTACAGCGGCGATGACCGTAAGCCCATCGAGATTCTGCCCGTTCCACGTGCCGTGGTTTACGTGCCAAGCCAGCAGCGCCTGATCGCCGGTCAGGTTGACCTCGCTGTTGGCGAAGCACTGAGCGACGTACACGTCAGCGCTGCGGCTTTCCAGATAATCACCACTGATCTTCTGCTGCGGCTGGCTCGCAAAAGAAAGAGAAGTCAGGAGCAGAGCGGAAAAGAGAGAAGTAAATAGACTGCGCATAAAAACTCCCTGAGGATTTCGATGCCCGAACAGGAAAATCCTCTTCTTCATTTTATCGCTGGCAGGCGTACAAATCAGCCACATTTCCCGGTGTGACACTCTCGATGCGACCGGCAATTGCCCGGTTCGGCGAGTTTGCCGTCGGGTCCAATGCAGGTCTGCGTGTGTACACACCAGAAGTTGCCGTCGTTGCAGGGCGGCACCGTCGGATCCGGCTCGACGTTTAGATATATCCGCTTCCAACGCAGCGAAGGACACAGGTCCGGATGGTTCGTATTGAAACGTTCCCCTTCGTCGACAATCATGCCCGCTCTCCTTTCGCCGCCTGCAGGATCGCGCGTTTGACCGCAACGCGAGCCAGCTTGATCTTGTGCTTGTTCCGGCCGAGGCTCTTGGCATTAGCGACTGCCGCGGCGCCAGCAGCGTCGGCTGTTTCTTCGGAAATAGACTTCCCATTTAGGGCCTGAGCTGCTTCGTTTGAAACCCAAGGAATCGGCGCCACGTGGCTCATGACTATACGTGATGAGCGCACCGTATCCCCATTCATCTCCAGAATCACGGAGGCAGTTGCATAGGGCCAGTCGAAGGCTTCTTTCTGCCGGATTTCATAGTGGGAAACCTTGGCTCCGACAGGCGGAGCCGGAACCACGATGTCGGTGACGATCTCATTGGGCCGAAGACCGTGCTCGCGCTCATTTTCCGATTTGGGAATTACGAAGAACTTCTCCAGGGGAATCTCGCGCGGTCCGCCTGGACCGAGCAGCCGGATTCTGGCGTTGTAGGCGATTAAGACCGGAGCGACAGTCGAAGGGCTGACAAAGTACGCTGGTCCATCGTTTCCCAAAATGGCATGATGGCGATTGTCACCTTCGAGCACCAGCGACTTGCCATCCGGACCCGTTGCCAGCAGTCCAAATCCATTTCGGAACCACCAGCAGCGCGGCCTCTGGCACATGTTCCCGCCGATGGTCGCGACATTCCGAATCTGCGGGCTGGCAGCATCTCCGGAGGCTTGTGCCAGGATGGGATAGTGCTGCTTCACCTGCGCATGTTCGGAAATTTCGAGCAGCGTCGCCAGTGCTCCGATGCGGAGTCCCCGCGCGCCGTAGCTGATGCCGTGCAGGTCCGAAATGCTTTTTACGTTCACCAGGCGCTTGGGATGAACGACGTCGTCTTTCATCAGGCCGAGCAGATCGCTGCCGCCGGCCAGCACCTCGGCGTCGTTCCACTGTTTGCCCAGCAGCGCGACTGCCTGCTTTTTCTCTTTTGGGACGGTGTATTCGAAGGCTCTCATGCTTTAGCTCCTTCGGACTCGGCTTTCTCTAAGGCTTCCAGAACGCGCTCCGGAGTGAGCGGCAGGAACGGGACGCGAACTCCGATGGCGTTGGCAACGGCATTCGAGATCGCCGCGCCCGGCGACACCGTCGGAGGCTCGCCAATTCCGATCACGCCGCGCTCGTCATACCCCGGGCCGCTCATCAGGTGTACGACCAGTTCACCCACGTCGCCCAGACCGGCCAGGCGGTACATATCCATATTGGTGTTCAGCATCGTGCCCGTCGTCTGGTCCATGACTTTCTCTTCGTAGAGCGAGTAACTAATGCCCATAATCATGGCTCCGAGCACCTGGCTCTTGGCCTGCGTCGGGCTGATCACTAAACCGCAATCCTGCACGCCGACCATCTTGTTAATCTTGACGATTCCCGTTTCGGTATCGACCGAGACATCGGCCATCTGCACGCCGCCGACGCCGCTGTTGGTCAGATCGCCTTCGCCGGGATTCGTGCCGTGAGCTGTGATTGACGTCGCTCCCAATTTGGCACACGCGTCTTTCCAGCTCAGGCTGCGATTGTGATCGCTGGCGACGCGAACACGGCCATCGGCGGCTTCGAGGTCGCCCGGCTGCGCATTCAGAGCAGACGCAACTTTGGCGAAGAGTTGGTTCTTTGCGTCGGTCGCCGCGCGGAAATTGGCAGAGCTCACGCCGCCGATGGTGCTGCTGCCGCCGGAAGCGCTGTCGCGCGGGTACTGGTTATCGCCGATCAGCAGATTGATCTGGTTCATAGGAATACCAAGCGTATCGGAGACAACCTGCAGAATCGAAGTCCGCGTGCCGGTGCCGATGTCCTGCGTTCCCATTTTGACTTCGACCGATCCATCCGGATGAATCGTAAGATCGGTGTTGCTGTTGTGGCCGCGGCCACCCCAGGTATGCAGCGCGAGACCGAGCCCCTGCTTCACCGGACCGGCGGTGTTATCTCCGCGCGGATGCCAGCGCGCCTTCCAGCCCATCAGCTTGTCGGCAACATCGAGTTCTTCCGAGTAAATCTTCGAGCGTGGATCGAGCAAATCAATGTTCTTCTTCACGAAGTCGAAGGTGTCCATGTTCAACTTCGCAGCAAGATCGTCCAGCGGGCACATGGTGAGCACGCATGCCTGCGGATGGTTCGGCGCACGCCACGCGCGTGATGGGCCAATGTTGTTGACGACGTTTACGTGCTGCTTCTGTTGATTGGGAACCTTCCAGACGTAAGGAATCGGCGGAGAACCTCCGCCGCCCACTCCGCCGGAGCCCCAGGAATAGGACTCCCACGCGAGCAGAGTGCCGTCTTTCTTCGCGCCGACTTTCACTCGCGCTCGAGCGGACGGACGACAGCCGGCCGTCTCGAGTTCCGGCTTGCGATCGAGCATCATTTTTACTGGTTTGCCGCCGGCTTTCTTTGAAAGCTGCGCCGAGGCGACTCCCCAGGGATCAAGGCCGAGCTTGCTGCCGAAGCCTCCGCCCACGTGGTCCTGGTGCACGTGAATGTTGGAAGCAGGGAAGTCGATCGCCTTCCCAAGCTGTTCGGCGATGCCGGGCACGTTCTGCGTGGAGATATGCATGAAGAGGTGATCGGAATCCGGAAACTCGGCGATGCTGCCGTGTGTCTCCAGGCAGCAGTGCGTGATCACCGGCGTGCCGTAGTAGCCCTCGTGAACTACTTCCGCTTGCTGAAAAGCTGTAGTCGGATCACCGCTGGTTTCTTTCAACGCGACCTTGTACCACTCACTCTTTTCTGCTTCGCTGAGATCGGGTTCCTTCTCGTCGAGTACCAAATGCGGAAGCTGTTCATACTCGACTTTGATGGCGCGCACGGCATCGCGTGCCGTGGACTCATCGACAGCGGCTACGGCGACCACGTCGGTTCCAGCCCAGAAAATCTCTTTGCCTACATCATTGATAACCACCACGCCCGCTACTCCAGGCATCTTTTCGGCGGCGCTGGTATCAATCTTTGTGACCTTGGCGTGAGCGTATGGGCACTTCACGCCGTGCGCATAGAGCATGTTCGGACGCACAAGGTCATAGGTGTACTTGGCGCGTCCGGACGATTTCACCGGCCCATCGACACGGTTCATGCTCTTGCCGATTACTGTGCGCTGATCTGCAGCAGGCCATTTGTAGTCGGTTGCCATGACTATGCGCCTCCTTTCTGCTGACCGCCGCCCGAGAGCTGTGCGACGGCGCCTTTAATCCCCGCATAGGTGCCGCAACGGCAGAAGTTGCCGCCGAGTCCGCGATGCAGCTCTTCCTTGGTCGCATTTGGATGCTTGTCGAGGAATGCCTTCGTCGCCATGACAAAACCGGGCGTACAGAAGCCGCACTGCTGCGCGTCGTTATCGACAAACGCCGCCGAGACCGGATGCAGCTTGCCTTCCGGCGCGAGTCCGTCAGTGGTGACGATCTGCTTGCCTTGCGCGTCGATGGCCAGCACCGAGCAGGCGTAGACAGCCTTGTTGTCCATCATCACCGTACAGGCTCCGCACAGGCCGCGATCGCAGACCCGTTTGGGTCCCGTGACCTCGAACTTCTCGCGCAGAGCGTCGAGCAAGGTAACCCGTGGTTCCAAATTGGCACTCAAGCGCTTGCCGTTGACGTTCAGCGTGACTGGAGTTTTGCCCGGGCCATAGACGTGAACTTCCTGGCCTTCAACTTCCAGGACGGTAGGACCAAGGACCAGCGGAGCAGAGGTGGTTAAGGCGGAGATCTTCAGGAAACTGCGTCGAGAAATTCCTGGACCTTTGACATCTTCCTGATCACTCATCCTCGTTATCTCCTTCGTGAGTGTTCCAGAAGCAACCCGAAATGGTAACGCATGGGCCGAGTTGCTGCAGAGCCGTTTTTAGAGAATGAACGCGCCGTTGTTACAGGACCGACGTTACAGGACCGACGCGCGCCCTCGCGCGGGTGTACAGAACCGTCGCCGGTAGGCGATGGGGCAGCCGCGGTTTGTGCGGCTGCGCGACTCCCGCGAGCACCAGCTGCTACTGATCGTCGAGTCCCGGCGCTGGGCTTGGTCGCCCAGCACCGCCCATCGGCTACTGCCGACGGTTCTGTTTGTGGCGCATCAATTTCCTGCGTTTCCTCTAACAAAGATTCTCGCTCAAACTTGCAATTATCTCTTCATTGCTCAGCAACATGCACGGAAGTCTGGCTCAGTTCCGACCCTGCTAAGGGCGATGCGTAACCCTGACTTTTCCACAGGGTTACCCAGCGATTTCCTCAGGGTTACGCTGCTCGCGCAGGGTTGAGCATGCGAATGCGATGGGTTGAGAAGCGTTCGTTTTCAGCCCCTGCCGTCCGCGGTGTTGTCGCGCGTGCAAAAGTCTCATCCAATCCCGTGAAATCTCACCCGATCTCATCAGATATCTCATCTCGGAGGATTAAGATATCCCGTCCCGATCTCAAGTAGATCTCATCGAGATCCCATGAGATCTCATTCGCGAACACCGCACTTTCGGTTAAAGAAGAGTCAAGCGACGCAAGGGCGCCGATGTCGGCTCTCGGGCATACGACTTTGTTGGACACGATGGCGCGAAGCATCCTTCCCCTACTTCCGTGCTATGACGAAACCGGGAGAAAGTCAAGCGAAAAAAATCCCACATGTAATCCCGTAGTGGGAACTACCGCGATTCATTGCTCTGCGCGCAAGTTCCGTATTGGGAATGAACAGCCCCGAATCGCAAGCCGTGACCGGTGTCGCCCTTTGAGGGCTGGTCCGCGAGCGGTTTCTAACCCAGGGCTCACGCCGCTGGGCTCCGCTTCTGCCGCCCTTTGGGCTCTTCATGCGTGGAATCCACTCAAATGTCTGGCTGTTTCGTTTTTATCCCGCAACCCTTAAGCTGTAAGGATGCGCTACTGCAAATTCCCCACCTCTGACGGCCCGCAGTATGGGGAAGTCGAGGTTCAGAACGGCGAGTATGTGATCACTCGCCGCATCCCTCCTCCGGAAGAAGAGCACGCCTGTGTGTTTCACGAAACCGAGATGCAGCCGACTCCCCTTAGCGAAGCTCACCTGCTGGCTCCGGTGAATCCGTCGAAGATCGTCTGCGTTGGGCGCAACTATCGTGAGCACGCCAAGGAGCTTGGAAACGAAGTTCCTGCCGACATTCTTATTTTCCTCAAGCCGCCTTCATCGCTGCTTGCTCCGGAAGGCAAGATCGTGATGCCCAAGATGTCGCAGCGCGTGGACTACGAAGGCGAACTCGCCGTTGTCATTGGCAAGAAATGCCGCCATGCCACAGAAAACGAAGCGCTGTCGTTCGTGCGCGGATACACATGCGCGAATGATGTCACCGCGCGCGATCTGCAGAAGAGCGATGGTCAATGGACGCGCGGAAAAGGTTTCGACACGTTTTGTCCGGTTGGTCCCTTTGTCAGCGATGAGGTCCGCCCAGAAGCTCTCGATCTGCAAACCCGCGTTAATGGGGAGGTGCGCCAAAAAGGGAACACCCGCGACTTTATCTTCTCGCTGCCATCAGTGATTCGCTACATCAGCAGCGTGATGACGCTGCTTCCCGGCGATGTCATCCTGACGGGTACTCCGGCTGGCGTTGGTCCGCTGAAGGCTGACGATCGCGTTGAGGTGAGCATCTCCGCCCTGGGGACGCTCACGAATTTCACTGTCACCGAAGGGCAGTGGACATCATCTGAAATAAGAGAGATGGTCACGCAGCCGCAAGCATTTAGAGGACAATAGAACAGAGGACAAAAGTGCTATGAAATTCTTCCTTGATACCGCAAACGTAAAAGAAATCCGCGAAGGCCAGGCGATGGGCGTGCTCGACGGAGTCACCACGAATCCTTCGCTGGTGGCGAAAGAAGGCAAGCCGTTTAAGGAGACGGTAATCGAAATCTGCAACATCGTGAACGGACCGGTGAGCGCCGAAGTCACGGCTACCGATCTTGACGGCATGCTCGAGCAGGGACGCAACTACGCGAAGTGGAATCGCAATGTCGTAGTGAAATTGCCGACTACTCGCGAGGGCGTGAAAGGTTGCAAGACTCTCAGCGACGAAGGAATCAAGATCAACATGACGCTCTGCTTTTCGCCGACCCAGGCATTGCTGGTGGCGAAGGCAGGAGCGGCATATGTTAGTCCGTTCGTGGGACGTCTTGATGACATCAGCACCAATGGCATGACGCTGGTGCGCGAGATCGTGCAGATTTACAAGAACTACGGCTATACAACGCAGGTGTTGGCGGCTTCGCTGCGTCATCCCATGCACGTGCTTGAAGCCGCGCTCGCCGGAGCGCACGTTGGAACGATGCCGTTCAAGGTGCTGGAGATGATGTTTCATCATCCACTGACGGACCTTGGGCTGGAAAAGTTCGCAAAGGATTGGGAGAAGGCGAACTTGAAAGACCTACAGAAGGCAATGGGGTAACAGGCGTTGGGATAACAGAACCCTGGGCCGGAGATGGCCGAATGGTCAGCTCCGGGAGACACCATGCTGTGCGCATCTTCATGAAGCGCAGCCGCAAACGCGCGGCTGCCCCACCGCCTACCGGCGCCGGTTCCGTTAACCGACCTCCACCAACCCATATCTCCGCTGCCAATGCATCTTTAGGTGGCTCATCACTGTGCTAAGTTCCGTTTTGGAAATCTTCTCGACTTCGCCCGTGGCTATTCGGTGAGCTTCGGCGCGGGCCAGTTCCAGCAGCTTGCGATCACGAATTAGATTGGCGACGCGGAAGCTCGGAGCGCCAGCCTGCTTCGTGCCGAAGAATTCGCCGGGACCGCGCAGTTCGAGATCTAGTTCGGCGATCTCGAATCCATCCTGCGTTTTCGTCATCGCCTCGAGGCGGCGTTCGCCTTCAGGAGAAATCTTGCCGCCCGTCATCAACACGCAGTAGGACTTGTGCGCGCCGCGCCCAATGCGTCCACGCAGTTGATGAAGTTGCGAAAGTCCGAAGCGTTCGGCGTGTTCGATGACCATTACAGTCGCGTTGGGCACGTCGACTCCAACTTCGATCACGGTTGTCGCGACTAAGACGTCAATTTCTCCGCGCTGGAAGCGGGCCATGACGATGTCTTTGTCGTCCGACGAGAGTCGCCCGTGAAGTAAGGCGACGCGCAGGTCAGGGAATATCTTCTTGCGCAGCTCCTCATACATGGCGGTCGCCGATTTCAGGTTCAGCGTTCGCTCGGAGCGGGATTTTTTCGGCGGAGGTGCGATGCCGGCCAGAGAGGCCTGTCTTGGGCGATGCGCAGCTTGCCGGTCCTCCCGACGAAGAACCCGGCCGGGGGCGGCAGTCGGTCCTTTTAGTTCATTTCGTCCCAATTCGGCTTCGCGCACATCGACCGGAACATCATCTTCGTCTGCGGCGCTCTCGATGACCGGGTAGACAACGTATATCTGCCGCCCCTGCGTTGCTTGCTTGCGAACGAAGTCCCAAACGTCCGGAGCTCGCTCGTCGGTTACGCGGCGTGTCACGATCGGCGAGCGGCCGGGTGGCAGCTCGTCGAGAATGCTCGAATCGAGATCGCCGTAGAGGGTGAGGGCGAGAGTGCGCGGGATCGGGGTTGCGGTCATGACTAGAACGTCGGGCTCAGTAGGATCGGGTGATCTGGTGATCGGGCCATCGGGTGATTTGATAGCAGCCGATCCATTCGCAGCACTTGCTTTCGATCGCTGGGTCTTGTCACTCCCGGGCGACACCTGGCCGGGTGCGCCTGGTTCTACATTGTCACTTGGCTTGCGCATTAGGCGCCAGCGCTGCAGCACGCCGAAGCGGTGCTGCTCATCGACTACGATTAGTCCCAATTTGGAAAACTCGACTTTTTCCTCGATGAGGGCGTGCGTGCCGATCACGAGTTGCGCATTGCCCTGGGCTATGTGGCGGCGAGTTGATCGCTTACGGTCTTCTTCGAGCGAGCCGGTGAGGAGCATTACGCGATATCCGTGCGGTTCGAGCAGCTTGCGTGCGGAAAGATAGTGCTGTGTGGCGAGGATTTCCGTCGGGGCCATGAGCGCAGCCTGATATCCGTTCTCGATGGCGATCATGGCTGCTTCGAGCGCGACGAGCGTTTTTCCGGATCCCACGTCGCCTTGCAGGAGACGGCGCATAGGAACCGGCGTTTGCATATCGGCGGCGATCTCTCCCAGCACTTTCTTCTGGGCGCCAGTCGGACGGAAGGGAAGAAAGCGCTTGATCGCCTCGCGTACGCGATCGTTCAGTTCGAAGCTGATTCCAGTGCGTCGGCGGAAGTTGCGGCGCTTGAGTTCCAGTCCCACTTCGAGAAAGAACAGCTCTTCGAAGATGAGACGGCGATGGGCGGGCGTGCTGCGACTCTCGAGGGCGGCGAAGCTCTCTCCTACAGTAGGGAAGTGCGCTTGCTCGAAAGCTTGTCTGCGGCTGATGAGATTCATCTCATCGCGGACTGCGGCTGGGATGCCGTCGGGAATCTCCTGCGAGAGTTCTTTCAGTACGCGATGCAGAGTATTGCGAAACCAGCGCGAGTTGAGTTTCCCGATGGCTTCGTAGACGGGGACGATGCGTCCGATTTCGACTGAGTTCTCCAGACGCTCGGTCAGCAGATCTTCGGGATCATCGTCGCTGACTCCGAGTACTTCCACCTGTGGCTGCATCAACTGCAGGCGTGCTTTCGCGTATTTACCCCAGCCTTCTTCGACTTTGCCATACAGTGCAAGCGTCTGCCCGGCTTTGAACCTGTCTTTGAGGTACGCGCCGTGGAACCAGGTACAGACGATCGTCTTCATTCCCTGCCCGATCACGAGTTCAAAAATGGGAATGCCGTTCTTAGTCCGGTAAAGATGGAAGGAGCGCACCTCGGCGATGATGCTGGCCATCTCGCCGGGCTTGAGTTCGGCGAGGGATCTAGGATTGGCGCGATCTTCGTAGCGGAAGGGCAGGTAATAGAGCAGGTCTTCGACGGTGTAGATGCCCTTCTCGTTGAGCACGGCGGACACACGCGGGCCAATGCCCTTCACGTACTGAATCGGCGTGTGCAGTTCGAGCATTGTGGAGAAATGCTATTTAAACACGGAGGACACGGAGGACACAGAGGGTTCAAATCGGATTAGCTCAAGCGCGATCGTATGGTTTTCACCCGATGTGAGACCGAAGTCCCGACGCTGGGCTTGGGCGCCCAGCGTCGCCCACCGCGTAGCACCCCAACAACCGCAAAAGCGGCGGTCGTTGGGGACCCCGCCTACCGGCGCCGGTTCCGTTGCCCTTGCATGAGGACGAGATAGGTTACAAACGCCACGGCAAAGCCTACGAACCAGGAATAGTCGTATAGGAATCGGACTGACGGGATTACGAGGCCGATTAGGGCTATGCCGGTTCCGATCGCGAGCGCCGCGATCGCTCTCCAGTTGAAGCCTGCCGCGTACTCATATTCCGAGCCGCGCAGATACAGATCGTTTACGGCGAGAACCTTGCGGCGAATGAGGAAGTAGTCGCAGATCATGATGCCCGCAACCGGACCGAGTACGGCGGCGTATCCGCCAAGCCATCCGAAGATGAAGGTGCGGTGATTTGCCAGCAGCTTCCACGGCATCATGGCGATGCCCATGAAGCATGTGATCAGGCCGCCGATTTTGAACGAAATTCTCTTCGGCCACAGATTGGAAAAGTCATTCGCGGGCGAGACTACGTTTGCGCCGATGTTCACGTTAAGGGTG
>DATEKE010000250.1:0-5454 GCA_035277605.1 Terriglobales bacterium
TGGACTGCGACAAACTGGCCCAGCGAGTCATCCGTCCAGTAGTCGAAGCAATCGGAATGGACTGGTATGGTTGGCATGGGTTCCGGCGTGGCATTGCGTCGAATTTGTATGAACTGGGCGCGAACGAGAAGATCGTGCAGCGCGTCCTGCGTCATGCAAAGCCGCACGTAACCAAGGATCGCTACATCAAGGCTTTTGATCCGGCGGTGATAGCCGCGATGAAGACTTTGGAGGCGACTCTGGACACGCTGAAGCAGAGTGCAGCAATCGTGCAGCAGATGAATTAACTCGAAAACAGAGCAGCCGTAGTAAAATACTGAAAGCCCGCCAGTTATACCTCAACGGAGAGGTGGCCGAGTGGCTGAAGGCGGCGGTTTGCTAAACCGTTATAGGGTCAAAAGCTCTATCGGGGGTTCGAATCCCCCCCTCTCCGCCAGTTCTCCTATTGACAAAGCTGTTTGGTTTCCACGAAACCAGGTCTGAATCGTTAATTCAAACGCAGTGTGCTTGCCGATTCGTTCGACGCTCCGCCGCCATTTCGCTGCCGGAATTACGAGTTGCTGCTGCGCCCTTGTGGGCGCCCCGATCCAATTGCAGTCGGATGCTTGGGCTCGTACAGGCCAATCTCATCGCCGCTTGGCAGCTTGAGCCGGGTTACCAATCCCCACCCTCGATCAGAGATCGGCATTGAGAGTTCCACACCTTTTCGCTTCAGTTCCGTCGTTGTGGCATGTACGTCGTCGCACATCAGAAACAGTTCGTGACGAGACTCATCGTCGGGATGCATGGCGAGCTCTGCCGGCGGAAGGGCAAAGATCAGCCAACCCTGTCCCGCATCGACCGAGGGCAGCTTGAGCACATCTTGAAAGAACCCACGCAGACGCTCAGCTTGTTTGCTGTAAATGATTGCGTGCACACCGGAAATCATGAACTCACGCCTCCCTCGCGCTCGAAGCCGCGTTTGTGCAAAAAAGCGGGCCCATGTTACTCTGCTAGAGAGACTTAAACGACTCGAAAAATATAGGAGTGTCACCAGCTTCAGTGTTAGCTAGAGAGCGTAAAACAGACGTCATTACCCGGTTCCGCACCCACGATAACGACACCGGCAGCCCCGAGGTCCAGATTGCGGTGCTTAGCGAGCGAATCGGTCAATTGACGGACCATTTCAAGACGCACCAAAAGGATCACGCCTCCCGCCGCGGTCTCCTGATGATGGTCAGCAAGCGTCGCCGCCTGCTGGACTACCTCAAGAACTACGATTCCGAGCGCTACAAGGACGTAATCCACAAACTCGGCATCCGCAAGTAGCAGGACCTGGGGCGGCCCATTCTCGCACCGCCGTTCGTGAATCGAGCGATCTCGACCCGGACGACTTAAACCAGATTTCCCGCGCAGAATCGGCCTTTCCCCATCCCGAGCGCACGCATGATGCCGAGCTTCGGTCGATATCCGTTCGTCCAGGCGGACTCTCCGTTCCGCCTCGCAACCCGACTTCGCCTTGGCGAAGGCTCCGTGCCCCGCTCAATCAATGCTCCCCAACGCTGCCCGCTGGCAGCGCTCCATGAAAAGAGGAATCCATGAAGCAAGACGCAACCGTTGAACTCACAGGCGGTAAGCGACTCGAATTTGAAACTGGCCGTTTGGCCAAACAGGCGCCCGGCGCCGCGCTGGTAAGAATCGGCGACAACATTATTCTCGCCACGGCAGTGGCTGCACCTGAGCCCCGCGAAGGACAAGATTTCTTCCCACTCACCGTCGATTATCGCGAGTACACCTACGCCGGCGGACGCATTCCCGGCGGATTTATTAAGCGAGAAGGCCGTCCGAGCGAGCGCGAAATTCTCACTGCTCGCCAGATCGATCGTCCCATCCGTCCGCTCTTCCCCGACTATTTCAAGAATGAAACTCAGGTGATCGCGCTGGTGTTATCAGCCGATACCGAAAACGATCCTGACGTCGTCGCCATCAACGCTGCATCGTGCGCGATTACGCTTTCGGACATTCCGTTTGGCGGACCAGTCGGCGCAGTCCGCATTGGGTTGGTGAATGGTGAGATGGTGGTGAATCCCAGCTACTCCGAGATGCGCGAAAGCCAGCTCAACATCATGGTCGTTGGGACAAAAGACGGCATTGTGATGATCGAGTCGGGCGCGAAAGAAGTCACGGAAGATCGCGTAGTCGATGCGATCGAGTTCGCGCATGGCGAGATCAAGAAGATCTGCGCTGCGATTACCGATTTGGCCTTGCGAGCGGGCAAGAAAAAGCGACAGCTCACTACTCCCGAGTTCGATGAAAGCTACTATCGCGAGCTGAAGTCCAAAGTTGGGCAGAAGCTTGCCGATGCGCTCGATACAAAGAAATATCCGAAGATCGAGAGCTATGCGAAAGTCGCTGAGATCAAAAAGGAACTGAAAGCCAAGCTGCCTGAGGGCGATGAAGCTGCGGCAGACAAGCTCGAGAACTACTACGAAGTACTGCGCGAGCGGCTCTTCCGCGAGCAGGTCACGAAGGATCGTCTCCGTCCTGATCGACGTAAGTTTGACGAGATTCGCCCAATCACCATTGAAACCAGCGCGCTCCCGCGCACGCATGGTTCGGCGATCTTTACGCGCGGCGAGACGCAGGCATTGGTAACCACCACGCTTGGAACCTCGGACGATGTGCAGCGCCTGGAAAACTTCGAAGGCGAGAAAAAGAAGAATTTCATGCTGCATTACAACTTCCCGCCATTCTCGGTCGGGGAGACCGGACGCATGACCGGAGTTGGCCGCCGCGAGGTCGGCCACGGAGCTCTCGCAGAACGTGCGATTACAGCGGTGCTGCCGGATGAGACCGCATGGCCGTACACGATGCGCGTAGTTTCAGACATTCTGGAATCGAACGGCTCATCTTCGATGGCTTCTGTCTGCGGAGCTGCTCTTTCGCTGATGGATGCAGGCGTTCCCATCAAAGCTCCGGTAGCGGGAATCGCAATGGGTTTGGTGAAAGAAGGCGACGATTATTCGATCCTCACCGACATTGCCGGGGCCGAAGATCACTATGGCGACATGGACTTCAAAGTCGCCGGTACACGGCAGGGAATCACCGCTCTGCAGATGGATATCAAGATCTCCGGCATTACCGGAAAGATCATGCGCGAGGCGCTGGAACAGGCGCGCGAGGGCAGGCTCTTCATTCTCGACAAAATGCAGGAGGCTCTGCCCGAAGCACGCGCCGCGGTTTCGAAGTTTGCGCCGCGCATTCACACCTTGCAGATTCCTGTCGATAAGATTCGCGACCTCATCGGCCCAGGCGGTAAGGTCATTCGCGGCATCGTCGAGCAGACCGGCGTGAAGATCGACGTCGAAGATTCGGGCCGCGTGAACGTCGCTTCGAGCGATGCGGCAGCGATGAGCAAAGCGCTGCAGATCATCGGCGACATCACTGCGACTCCCGAGGTGGGAAAGACCTATCTTGGCAAGGTCGTACGGCTTGCCGACTTCGGCGCGTTCGTCGAACTCTTCCCTGGAACCGACGGACTGTTACATATCAGCGAGATCGCGGAGCACCGCATTAAGGACGTTCGCGATGAGCTACACGAAGGCGATCAGATTCTGGTGAAGGTTCTGGCGATTGAAGGCAATCGCATTAAGCTCTCGCGCAAGGCAATCCTCAAGGAGCAACGCGCCAAGATGGCTGGGTCAGCCGGCGGCGGAGCTGCCCCCAGTCACGATGGCGATGGCCACCATCCCGAGCCTGTGAGTCCGAATGGCGATGGCGAGAGCATCACGATTGAAGGCGGAGCCGACTTCACAGAAGACGAAGGAGAACCAAACTTCAATCGCGCTGAAGGCGAGCCCGCTCACGCTGGACAAGGCGGCGGGCAGGGTCGTCGCGAAGGCGGTGGAGGACGTCCCGGAGGAAGAGGACGGCGGCATCATCGTCGTGGAGGACCGCGCGGTGGCGGCGGGGGCGGAGGACGTCATTAAACAAAGCTCCTAAGCAGGAGAAAAGAAAAAGGCGTTTCAGGCTTCGGGTTTCAGGTTTCGGCAGAAGCCAGTCCTCACGATCATCGTCAGAGACTGGCTTGAGCCGAAACTCGGAACTGGAAACCCGAAACGCCTTTTTCCTGCCTCCATTGTTATCCTTGAGCGCGCATGGCTCTTTCCGTTGTGATCATCACCAGGAATGAAGAAGTGAACATCGGACGCACCCTGGAGAGTGTGCAATGGGCCGAAGAACGGATCGTAGTCGACTCGGGATCGACCGATCGCACGCAAGAAATTGCAAGACAACACGGCGCAAGATTGTTCGAAGAAGAATGGAAGGGTTACGCTGCGCAGAAGAACTCCGCAATAGGGAAAGCATCCTGTGATTGGGTGCTGTCGTTGGATGCAGACGAGCAAGTTTCGCCGGAGTTGGCCGAGAACATCCGCCGCATAAGCACTACGGCGGAGTTTTCAGCAGCCAATGGATACTTCGTCGCACGTCGAAATTTCTTTTTGGGCCGCTGGATTCGCCACGGCGGCTTCTACCCTGATCGAAAATTGCGCCTCTTTCGTCGCGGTACAGGAGAGTTCGTCGAGCGCGCTGTGCATGAAACCATGCGCGTGAATGGCCGGACAGCAACACTCAACGGCGATCTCATCCACCATGCTTACCCGACGCTCACTGGCTATATTGAAACCATGAACCGGTATTCGACGCTGGCGGCCGATGTGCTAATACGAGAACGCCGCGTCAGACGCTCGCTCGCGTGGTTCTTTGTCAACGTGCGCCTGCGACCAGTACTCAACTTCATCTGGAACTATTTTTTTCGTGGAGGATTTCTTGACGGTCGTGAAGGCTTCCTACTGCACCGGTATCACAACGTCTATGTAAGCTGGAAATACGCAAAAGCGTGGGAGATTTTTCGGCAGCGAGAAGGAACTTCTCCGTGACCTTGCGTCTTAACTTCGCGACCTTCGTGTTCACTCAAACGAAAAGGCCGCCCGGCAATAGGCGGCCTTCTCTTTCAAGGGAGAATAGTTCCAACGGAGGCAAAGCCATCAGAACTTTCTGGACGAAATCTTATGGTTGACGGCAAGGGGTGTCAAGCGATTTTTCCGGGACAAATCCCTTATAAATCAACGACTTACAAAAATTGTTCCCAAATCGGAAATGTGACACTGAATGACGCAATTTTTCCACCGAAATCGACAATCCGGTGTATTTTCAGCAACTTAGCATGCTTTTTGATCTCAGTCGTTCAGGTTGAGAGTAATTACTGCGGTGTCCTCCGGGCGGTCCACGAACTTGTCCGGATAAAGGCGTTTGAGCAACACGCGCAAACCACCGTACGCAATGCCGAAGGCGATCGCGACCCCAAGAATGATTCCCACAAGCGCGAACACCGCGACGATCAGATTCCCGATGTTGTCTTTCTTCGAGAGATACGTTGGTTCGTTGTAGGTGACCTCTGCTTCGTAGTTGACG
>DATEKE010000251.1:0-3432 GCA_035277605.1 Terriglobales bacterium
CGCCGCAGTGAACTCGCTCAGCGATGTGTATGCGATGGGTGGGGAGCCGATGACCGCTCTCGCTATCTCCTGCTTTCCCGATGGGGCAGACCTTGAAGTGCTCGGACAGATGCTCGCCGGCGGTCTTTCCAAAATGCAGGAGGCGGGATGCATCGTCGCCGGCGGACACAGCGTACGCGATCCCGAAATGAAACTCGGATACTCAGTGACGGGCCGCGTGCATCCGAACAAGTTCTGGGCTAACTCAAAAGCCAAAGTCGGAGATGCGCTTGTGCTTACCAAACCCGTCGGCACCGGCGTGATCTCGACGGCGATAAAGAAAGGCAAAGCTAAGCAGGAGTGGATCGACGGCGCCGTGGCATCGATGACGAAGCTGAACCAGCGCGCGGTCGAGGTAATTCGCCAAGGCAACTTCACCGTTCATGCCGCGACCGACATCACAGGCTTCGGCATCATCGGTCATGTGCGCGAGATGGCGAGCGGCAGCAAAACAACAATTAGTATCGAAGCCGAACGGATCGAAATCTTGCGTGGCGCGCTGGAATGTGTGCGTGCCGGGTTTATTCCCGGAGGACTTAATACCAACCGCGACTTCGCAGAATGCTGCGTAGAGTACAAAAGCAACGTCTCCGAGGAATTGAAGACTCTTCTTTACGATCCGCAAACGGCTGGAGGTCTTCTGCTGTCGGTGCCTAGCGAGATCGCGAAGGGTGTAGTTGCGGCAATGGAAGTCGCTGGGGTGCCGGCCGTACGCATCGGCGAAGTGCTGCCAAAAGCCGAGAAACCGATTGAGGTTGTCTAAACACCGGGGCTTAACACGAAGGTCACGAAGGTAAACGAAGGTCACGAAGCAAAGACCTCCGTGACCTTGGTTTGTGACTTCGTGACCTTCGTGTTAACCCCAGCGGAGATTTACACTATCCCGTCATGCCTACCGCAACGCGCGTCGATCCTCTTTCCTTCCTCGGCGATCAGATCCAGCAGCTCAAAGAAAAAGGCACACATTTCAGGTTGCGTGTGCTCGAAGACGAGCAGGAGCCGGTGTGTACCTTCGACGGCAAGAAAGTCATCAATCTTGCATCGAACAATTACCTTGGCCTGACCACCCATCCCAAGCTGCGCGAGGCGGCACTGGAAGCAACCAGAAAATATGGAGTTGGTTCAGGAGCGGTGCGCACGATTGCGGGCACCATGCGCATTCACATAGAACTGGAAGAGAAGATTGCGCGATTCAAGAACGTTGAGGCATGCGTTGTCTTCCAGTCGGGATTTACCGCGAATGCCGGGACCGTGTCTGCCTTTCTGGGAAAAGAAGATTTCATCATCTCCGATGAGCTGAATCATGCTTCCATCATCGACGGCGCTCGGCTCTCGCGCGCGAAGATTCTTGTCTTCCGCCACAAAGATATCGCTCACGCCGAAGAGCAGCTCGCATCGGTAAAAGGTCAGCCGGGACACAAGCTGTTGATTACCGATGGTGTCTTCTCGATGGACGGCGACATCGGCCCACTGCCAGGGCTTTGCGATTTAGCCGAGAAGTACGGCGCAATCATGATGGTCGATGACGCGCATGCCTCCGGCGTTCTCGGTCGTAATGGCCGGGGCACCATCGATCATTTCAAAGTTCACGGGCGAGTCGATGTTCAAGTCGGCACGTTATCAAAAGCAATCGGCGCGCTCGGCGGATACGTCTGCGGTTCCCGCGATCTGATCGATTTCCTCTACCACCGCGCGCGTCCGTTTCTTTTCTCGACGTCCCATCCTCCCTCAGTTGCGGCAACCTGTATCGCGGCATTTGAAGTTCTGGAAGAGGAACCGCAACTTATGGAAAAGCTGTGGGAGAACACCCGCTATTTCAAAAAAGAACTCGGCAATCTGGGCTTCAACATCGGCGGGAAGAATACGCCGGCGAGCGAAACGCCGATCACGCCGATCATCGTCGGTGAAGGCAAGCTGGCAATGCAGTTCTCGCGCGAGCTGTTCAACGAAGGCGTGATGGCAACGGGGATCGCCTTCCCAACGGTTCCCGAGGGCAAGGCGCGCATCCGCACGATCATGACTGCGACGCACACGCGTGAGCAGCTCGACCAGGCGCTGGATACGTTGAAGCACGTCGGTAAGCGTCTGACAATTATCTAATCACACGAAAGCAGAGTTTCTCGAATGACTGCACAGAAGCGCCAAATCGATGAAGGCTCGCCGGTCGAGCGTTTGCTGATTTCTATCGACCACCTACGCAAGCGTCACAACTCGAAGAGCGCTCATTTCTTCCGCACTAGCCTGCGCCGTTTTCAGGCTTGGGAAGAGGTGATTCATCCCAAGCTCGATTCGGACAAGAAGAGCGCAATGAAGTTCCTCAGCAAGTTGCGCAAGGCAAGCGGCAAGTTGCGAGACAGCGAAGTACATCTCGATCTGCTCGATGCCCTTGACGGAGCGACTGGCAAGGAGAAGAAGAAAGTTGAAAGAGCTCTGAAGCTCCGGCGCAAAGCTGCACGCAGCAAACTCGAATCGCTGCTCAGCGATGCCGATTTGAAGACGCAGTTGAACCACCTGCGCCTCATGGGAGAGCCTCCGCTGGCGAGCCATCAGGCAAGCGAGAATCCGTTGCCAACAGCCGATCAACTTGCTCTCGACGCATACAGGACATTCGTCGAAAGCCGCGCGCCTCTATCGCCGGAAAATTTGCATTCGTACCGGCTTGCCTGCAAGGGATTTCGCTATAAAGCCGAACTGGCGGGCGATACCGCGCAGGCCCGAACACTGATCGATGCCTGGAAGTCTGTCCAGGACGTGAGCGGCGATTGGCATGACTACGTCACGCTCTCTGAGTTGACGGAGGAAGTCTGCGGTGATTGCACTCTGCATTCATTGCTGCTGGGAATGCGGGATAAGAAATATGACGAGTCGGTGGCTTCGGTCGAGAAGGCAGAGCGCCAGCTCCTCACCACTCCTGAGGCCGCGAAGAAGCGACCCGCGGGCGTGCGCAAGAATCATCGTCGTTCCTCGGTCGCTTAATCCTGGGAAGTAACTCATCGTCTTATGCCTGTCTTCGCCGCCGTTGACATCGGCGCCAATTCGGTCCGCTTGAAAATCGCCGAGCTTAGCCGCAGCAAGCTGAGAGTGATTCACGAAGACCGTGAAGTCACGCGTCTGGGTGAATCGGTCTTTCGCAACAACGCGCTCGCTCCGGAAGCGATGGCGCAGACCGTCAAAGTGCTCACCCGCTTTTATCGCGCAACGCAAAAGTTTCACGTTGAGCAGGTGCGACTCGTCGCCACCAGTCCGTTGCGCGATTCCAAAAACGCCCGCGCCTTTCTTGAATGGGTGAAGTCCGCAACCGGGTGGAAGGTCGAGATCATTTCTGGGCTGGAAGAAGGACGGCTGATCCATCTTGGAATTCTCTCCAACCTGCGGATTGAGAATAAAGACGTG
>DATEKE010000252.1:0-3532 GCA_035277605.1 Terriglobales bacterium
ACGGCACACAATGGAAACCCCGGCGCGAGGACGCCGGGGTTCGAGACGGACGAATTTGCCGAAGGACGGAAAGCCGGATCAGGCGCCAGTCCGCGCATTGTGCTTTTTGCGATAGATATTCCGGGAGGCGCGGTTCTGGCGATGGTTCAGGGCACGGCGATCGGCGCGTGTTAAGCGCCCGTTATCAGCCCTTCGCATGTGCCGCTCCTCCCGATTGATTGACCGCTGTTGACGTTCGAGCCTGGCCGTTTCGCCGGGCGTGAGCCGCCCACTTTTGACGCCTTGCGCGATTCGGTCCTGCTGATTCTCTTTCCTCTGATGAATGGTCTGGTTCGGTTGTGCAAGTGCGGCCGGCGCACATAGCGCGACCAGCGCCGCTCCGTACATAAGAAGCCGTTTGATTGTCATGGCATGTCCCTTTCCGAGCTGCGTTCGGCGAATTCGGTCTGTGCTGCCGAAGCGTCTATCGAGTGAAACACGCCATTGCGGAAAAAGTTGCGGAGCGGGATTCGAACGGACAAAAAGCGTCACGCACAAATGCCATAGCAAGACTGGAAAACCGCTTTTTTCAATAATTGTTGGGCGGCATGGGACCGGTGTCTTTCGGCTGAAAAAGTGTTCTGCGTTTTCGCGTCTCAACTCTGAGGCCAAGAGCACATCCACTACGCTACTACTATGGCCACGCGCGTCGAGATCGCCGCTCTGCGGAGTTCAGAATCGTTCGTTGCCAAGGGCAGTAAGGATCTCGCGGCAAGCTTGAGATAAGCCGCATCGTAATTCGTGAGGCCGTGAGATCGTGCGAAGATGGGGAGGTCGAGAATTTCGGATGGAGTCTCCTGAGCAACGTCGATGGGGAGCGCTTTTCAGCGCGTGAGGAACCCATCGATCTGATCAACGGCGATTCGCTTGCGGCGGTGCGCCATCAAGAGACCGTTGCCGACTTCATAGAACCACAGGAACGGGACCAAAGCGCGCTTTTCGGCTTCATCGTCGAGAAACCACTGGAGCGCGAGGGAGGCGTCCAGCACTAAATCACTCACAGACGATGACCCTCGTGGATCAGATCCTTCACCGATATGCCCTCAAGACGGACATGATTCTTTTCGACAAAAGCGAGCATTTCGCGTACGGCTTCGCGTTGGGTACCGTTAGAAGGAGCGATCGCGGCAGACTTCTCTTTCTCCCGGAGGACTTGCAGAGCCTCGTCAATCACTTCCTCGGCAGAACGAAAGTGGCCGGCTTTCAGCTCGTCTTTCACGATTTTCTCCTGCTCGGGTGTCAGATTGATATTCATCGGCTCAGCCCCTCGCTTCCCAGATGCTCAATGATACCAGCGTTCTGTGTCACTGTCGTCGCTGCAAAGGGGCGAATACTGCGTCTGTTCATGTGTTCACCCCTGGCGGCACGGCGCAGGAGGCGGAGGGTGCTCTTCGACCAGAACACTGCCTTGCCGTGGTGTTCTCGTTATTCGTCGCCTCGTCTCTTCGATTCCGACGCGGAGCGACGCGGTCAGTTCAGGATGGTGATGCAGGTGACAGGCTTCTCGCATTGGGTCTATGATTCAAGCCACAGGACAGGAGTGGACGCCCGTGAGAAAGCGATTCCTAGCTGCGCTCGCTTTGGTACCTATCACCGCATTGGCGCAACAGACGCCAAAGCCCACTTCTGCTTCGGCCTCGAAGCCCGCAGACAGATCAAGTGCGGCAGCTAAGCCAGCGTCGCAGATTCTTGACGAAAACCGCAGCTCCATAGGTGAGATTGTTGCTGCGGGGAACACTTCGCTGAGGCTAGGGACAGGCTTCTTTGTTGGTTCTTCGGGGCTATTCCTGACCAACTTTCACGTGGTCGAAGGGACGGATTTGGTCGGCGTGAAAGTCCCCGGAAGCAGTGACGTGCTTTGGGCTAAAAAAGCCACAGGATTTGACGTGGAGAATGACCTAGTGGTTTTGGAAGTTGAGACCGGCGGTAAGAAACCGGTCAGCTTCGGAGATTCTGACCAAGCACAGGTTGGCGAGCAGATTGTTGTGATTGGGAATCCCGAAGGTTTGGAACAGACGGTGTCAAACGGATTGCTGAGCGGAATCCGAGACGTGGACGGTCGAAAGCTGTTCCAAATTTCAGCCCCCATCTCTGAGGGGAGTAGCGGAAGTCCTGTTTTCAACGCGCACGGTGACGTGATCGGCGTCGTTGTCTCGACGCTGGAATCCGGCCAAAACCTCAACTTCGCCGTGCCGATCAATTTCGCCAAGCCTTTGCTCAGTGGGACAGAAGAGGAAGAAATCTCGGAGTTGCCGAAGCGAAAGCGGAGCGAAATTCAAGGTGGAACCAGTGCCGTCCCGACAAGTCCCGCTGCCGATCCCGCGAAGCTCGCGGTGCAGGCTATAAGCGAGATTGCAGATAAGATAAGGGCCTGCGAGGGGTCCAGCATGTTCACTCCAGCTAAAGAGAAGAAACTCAACTTTTACTACCGCACTCACGCGGACGCGCCAACCGACGTACGTTTTGACGTGAACGCAACTGATTCTCTTGTGGCTCCATTTGAAGGGATCGTGGAGTTTTCCGTTCACCTCGGGGTTTCACCTTGTCTGCGAGCTGACGACATAAAGAGCTGCGCGCCAGATCGCGCGCCGTTCTCAAAGACTACGCGGTATCGCTATTTTTATCGAATCGACGGCTCGATCGTCCAACTCGATCGCAGGACTTATTTCGATGAGCAGCAACAGACATGGGTTTTGCGACAAGGCAAGTCAGATCAGTGCTGGGACCGCATCGCCAATCGAGATTCCAATTAGCGTGCAGGGCATTCCTACCTCGATATCGAACGAACTTGGAGGGAAACGGCCATCGAAGTTGTTCACGCAGGAAGTAGAAGAGCGCTGCCATCGTTGCTTTGCGAGTGTGGAAAACTCACGCACTGCCGCAAGCCTCCCCTAACAGGTTCCCAGAGGAAATGCCCGCGCTGTGGTAAGGTCAGCACGGTCCGGGCCTTGGAAAGGCAGTTTCCTAAAATTCACCATCAGTGATAGGTTCGTCAAAGGGGAAAACATGACGCAAGCGACGTTCGATCATCTACTGAGGCTGATTCACGTACTCAAGCAACACGCCGTTGAGCGTGGGAATTGGGCCCTCTGGGAGGAGGCGGACAGGCTGTACTTCCGCTTGCTTCGTACGTAAAGACCGTGCCACCCCAAGCGGCTGATGGGCTTTGGTTGGTCAACGCTTGGTCGAGAATGGCTGGAGAAGCATGGCGAAGACGTTCAAACGCGGGGATCACGTGGAATGGAACTCGGAGGCGGGAAGGGTTCGCGGCACGATCATCAAGAAGGTTGTCTCGGACACTCGCTACAAGGGGTACGTGCATCACGCGTCGAAGGACGAACCCCAGTACCTAATAAAGAGCGACAAGACGGACCACGTCGCAATCCACAAAGGAAAAGCGCTGAAGCGCGTTGGGCGCCAGGCGGGCAGAAGCCGAACGAGACGCCGGAAAACGCGATAGGTGTTGCGTTACAAACGAGAGTGATACGTGGCT
>DATEKE010000253.1:0-3460 GCA_035277605.1 Terriglobales bacterium
TGGAAGCGTATTGGCTCTCCGCAACAGCCAAGCGCAGAGCAGTACGGGGCGTTGGAAGAAGCCGGCGAACTCCAGCAGTTCGATTCTCCGCATTGGATTTCTTTGAAAGAAGGAGGCGCAAACCTCGATCTTCAGCTACCGCGAGAATCGCTTGCGTTGATTCGAGTCAGCTGGTAATGCGTTTACGAATGCACTGGTTCCAGTGCAATGCAGATTGAATTCATCAGGACCTCGAGCATGTCTTGCTGCTGGCGAAAACCAAGAGTCCGTGCAATCCGTGCGCGAAGCGTCCGTGTGATCCGTGTCGTGTTTTGATTTTTTATTCAGATGAATCGTAAGTTGCAGAAAACACGTCGGCATATTGAGATGGCTCCCGCAAAACCTGAGCACAATCCAGCAGCATCTCAGTCCAATGTGGGTTTATAGATTTGGGAACGCCGAATGGCAAATGAGCTTGCAATTGAGCAGGAGCTCACTTAACATCGGCAAAGCCAATAGAACCAAGCAGAAAGGCGGTGGAAAAGCCGTCCCGACTGCTTCCGGCGCCGGAGTGAACCAGCTCCGGGTTCGAGGGATGATGAAGAAGAGCCAGGTCCGCCGCTATCTTCCTGCACTGATCGCTTTTTTCGTCTTCGCAGGTACGTCGTTCGCCGCCAAGATTTCTACTCCGGGAAGCTCCACCACCAGAAAGACTAGCCGTAGGGTGAGTGAATCGAGGCGCGCTTCGGCCAGAATGAGCCGCTTGCGTCACAGCAGGCGTGTGTCATACACGCGTCGACATCGCCGTCATCGTTATTACGAGCACTTCACCGCGAAGTCGTTTGTCACGACCGACCAGACCGTCGGCGACATCACCGCCGGGGAAGATCCGGTAGTACGTCAAGCTGCGATCGACGCGCTTGGCAACATGAACGGGACGGTGCTCGCGATTGATCCGACGAGTGGGCGCATTCTTGCGATGGTCAACCAGAAGCTGGCGCTTTCGGAAGGCGCGACGCCATGCTCGACCATCAAGCTGGCAGTCGGACTCGCCGCTCTGAGCGAAGGCATCATCACGCGCACCACGCCAGTCAAGATCTCTGCACACCATTACCTGACGCTTACCGAAGCGCTGGCAAAGTCGAACAACGCGTACTTCGCTGCTCTCGGCCGCAGCCTCGGTTTTGAACGAATGCACCGTTACGCTACCGAGTTCGGACTCGGCGAACTCGCCGGATACAACATCGAAGGCGAGCATCTCGGCGTTTATCCGGATGAGGAACTCGATGCCAAATTGGGAGGCATCGGCCGCATGTGCTCATTCGGCGACAGCATCTCCATGACGCCGCTGCAGCTCGGCGCGCTCGTCTCGGCAATGGCCAACGGCGGCACTCTTTATTACCTGCAGCATCCGACGACGCCTGAAGAGGTTCTCAACTTCCAGCCTAAAGTGAAACGCACGCTCGAGATCGCGAAGTATCTTCCTGAGATGAGCGACGGCATGGCCGGCGCGGTCCAATATGGGACTGCGCGTCCGCTGCGCATCAACTTCTCGGAAGAGCAGATACTGGGCAAGACCGGCACTTGTTCCAATTCGGGAACGCGCTACGGCTGGTTCGCGTCCTACGCCAATACCGATTACGGACGCATCGTGACCGTGGTCTTCCTGGAAGGCGGCCGTCCGACGTTTGGTCCAAAAGCCGCCGCGATCGCCGGACGCATGTACCGCGGCCTCTACGATCACAGCTTCTTCGTCGCCAAGAATCCGGAAGAGAAGACAACGGAATCAACCGCAGTCGGCGTCTCGCAGTAACTCACAACGTCAGTACCGTTCGCGGTAGCGAATGGGTCACTCGTCGACAGCGCCAACCCATCCGCTACCGCGGACGGTACTGACCCTTCTTCTGTTCCCGAAATGGTCCTACGCCAGCTTCACCGCTTCGCGAAAGAACGCCCGCGTCGCCGTGCCATCCGCGTCGAACGAACCTTTGCCCTCAACGGAAATTCCGCCTGAGTAGCCAATGTCGCCGAGATAGCGGAAGAATGTCTTGTACTCCTCATCCTCACTCAAATCGTGCGGCCACACGCGTCCATGCGGATTGGCAAAGTGCAGATGCACGATGTCGTGCTTGGCTGTTTCGATGATGCGCGGATCTTCGTTTTCCACGCGCATATGGTAGTAGTCGATGATCATGCGCACATTCGGATGTTTCACCGTACGCACCATCTTGTGCGCCTCCGCGCCGGTGTTGAGGATGTTGCTCTCCTGATGGCGCAGCGGTTCGATGGCGACAATCAAGTCGTGACGCTTGGCCAAATCGCCGGCCATGTGCAGATAAGTGGCAATCTGCTCCCACGCACGATCGCGAGAGAAGCCGTCAGGCACATTGCGCGATCCCGCGCTGCCCCACACTACGACTGATGCGCCCAATTTCTTGCAACGCGCAAAACAAGGCTCGAGATAATCGCTGACCGCCGAGAGAGAAACATCGTTCCCAACGACTTTCAAATCGGAACGGCGTATGAGGCTGTTCAGCGAACGACAACGAAGCGGTGACGCGAGCAGGTCGCTGGAATAATCGTTATAGTCGTCATCGCTCATCGCAGCGATATCGGCCGCACCGGGTTCGATGTAGTCGAAACCATACTTTGCGGCATTGTTAAAGTCGCGAGTGCAGACACCGACTTGTATGTTGACGGCCTGCTCGCGCGCAGAAACTAGCAGCGGCGAAGCTGCCAGAGCGGCGATGAATCCACGTCTGGTAATCATGGAATTAGGCATTGATTGTCCGCTCCGGCTCGCCGGTGATCGCACGGGCAGCCGGAGCAGACGCCAGATATGTCCTTACATGTCCTCGCGAACTACATACGGCTCGCGATACGTTCCCCGTAGCATCGTGTTCGCCTCATCGTCGTTAACCACTTGTTCCGTTTCGGGATCAAACTTCAACGTGCGACCTAAACGGTATGAAGCATTCGCAAGATGCACGAGCGTGGTCGAGATGTGTCCTTCCTCAATCGGGCAATGCAGGTCTTCCGCTTTGCGGCTGCGCACGCAATCGATGAAGTTGGCCCAGTGATTGCCGGATGCTTTGCCGGAGGGACCTGGTTCGGCTTTGTTTGTCAGCCACGTCTTGTATGCGTCGTAGCCATCGATACCGAGATAGCCGTTCGAGCCATAAAAGATGTTGCCGATAGTGTTCGTCTTCGCGTCCTGTGGACCAAGCGCCTGAGCTCCTGCTGATGCCCGGCCCGGGCGCGGCGCCGCTGTGAGTCCTGCTGCTGGGACGGCCGAGCTGCCGTAAGCACCGGTGCCGATCTCGGCTTCGTGATTGGTGATCCAGTGGCGAACTTCCACTTCCATCATTTTGCGCTTGCCGTTGGATTCCTCGAAGTAGTAGGTCGCGTTCAGGACGTTGGGTGTTTCCTGATCGTCGTCAAACATGAAGTGCCCACCGGTGGCAGAAACCAGAACGGGAAA
>DATEKE010000254.1:0-5279 GCA_035277605.1 Terriglobales bacterium
TGTGTTATTACGAGGGTTCACAAATCACGAAGTCTCGGAGATTGCTGAGCCAAACAAATCTACGTTGGTGCTATGCTGCGCGACGAAGATTCGAGCGTGAGCTTCTGGATTTCGCTTTCGTCCGCGATCCTGCTTGAGCTGCCCGCGATTTTGAAGTTCTCATTCTGCTGCTGCTAAAACGCTTGCTGCTGGCACGTGAAGTGCGTGTGCCGGTTTCGGCCGCCCGACCTGAGCGCGAAGAGCTGTGCTTTCCCCGTACGCTGGTGCTACGAGAGGAAGCTGACCGTGAAGAGCTGCGTCCGCCACTCTCACCGGCACGTGCCGTCGTCTTTCGGCGCGAGGAGCGGCCTTCGCTGCGATTCTGGTTGCGCGACCGAGTCGATTTGGCCGAGCGCGAGCTGCTGCGCGCGCTGCTTGATGTCGTTCGCGGTTTCGAAGTCGTCGGAGAACGACGGGCTGTCCCGCGATGCGCGCTCTGCGATCGCTTCGCCGTCTGGCGGCTTACGAGCTTGTTGAAGTTGCTGCGCTGTCCGCCCGCGGTCGTCTCCTGAAACAGGAGCGCCAGGCCGCGTTCATCGAATTTGCCGAACCAATCATCCCATGAGATCTCTTCGAGAGATCCTTCGCCGCTGTAGCCCGGGAAGTCGAGGCGCAGAATGCCGATGTCGCCTCCGCCTCCGGTGTTTCTTACGCACGACGGACGTCCGCCGCGCTCCTCCGCCCACTGGCGGATCTCGTCATGATCGGTAGTCGTTCGACTGTTTGCTGATGGCATGAGTGTGTTTTCTCCTTTCTCCGTTTTCGAGTGAGATGCAGCAATGATTTCGAGCCGCCTGAGTGTTGTCGCGTCATCTCACGCCGCTGTGGTTTCGCCTCCCATAATGGAAAGCACTTCCCCGGTGATGTAACTCGAACAGGCTTCCGCCGCGAAGAATACATACGCCGGAGCGACCTCCTCTGGCTGCGCCGGGCGTCCCATGGGCACGTCTTGGCCGTGTTTGCCAACTTCTTCGGCAGGTTTGTCGGCGACGTTGAGGGGAGTCCAGACGGGACCCGGCGCGACGCAGTTCACGCGAATGCCTTTCTCGACCAGGTTCTGCGCCAAGGATTTCGAGAAGGCATTGATTGCACCTTTCGTCGCCGCGTAATCGAGCAGCTTCTTATTTCCTTCGAGTCCCGTTTCAGAACCCGTATTCACGATCGCGCTGCCCGGCTTCAAATGCGGTAGAGCTGCTTTCGCCATGTAGAAGTAGCCGAAGATGTTTGTGCGAAAGGTCTTGTCCCACTGCTCTTCGCTGAGCTGTTCGAGTCCTTCCTGGCGATGCTGGTAAGCAGCGTTATTGACCAGCACATCGAGCTTGCCGAATTTACGAACGGTCTGTGCGACTGCGCGGCGGCAGAACGCGGCGTCTTTTACGTCACCAGGAATCAGCAGGCACTCACGTCCTTCTTTCTCGACTGCTTTCTTCGTCTCCTCGGCATCCTGCTGCTCTTCCGTGAGATAGACGATTGCCACGTTCGCGCCTTCACGTGCATAAAGAACGGAGACAGCCCGTCCTATACCGGAATCGCCGCCCGTGATCAACGCAACTTTATTTTTGAGCTTCCCGGAACCTCTGTAGAGCGGAGCCTCGTAGCGAGGTTTCGGTTCCATTTTGGCTTCAATGCCGGGACGCGGCTGATGCTGAGATGGCAATGGGGACTTGGGCTCGTGCTGGCGTCCTTTGCTTGCCGGGAACTGCATCACTGTTCCCTTGATCTTCTTTTCTGATTTTGTTTCTGATTTGCCTTTGGATTGAGTTTTGCGCGATCTGATGGCCATGAGCTTGCTCCGTAAAGGAATCAGGACTCAGGACCTGCGGCCGCCCTCGGCCGGGTTTTGGCAGTTCGGGATTTCTATCTCGTGATTGGATCGGACAACGCCAAATCGCGAGAGTCGACAAAACCCGCGCGGGGGCGCGCGTCGGTCCTGCTGTACCTGCTCTTTGAACTCTTACGCTGGTTTCTGGTTGTAGCGTCGCGCGGCCATTTCGCCTAACGCTGTCAGCGGTGACTTCGTTACTGCGTTGTGGCTGTCTTTGCCTTTGCGCTTTTCGTCGGAATCTCCGGCAGTGGGCAGCGTTCGGTTCACCAGGCCGAGAATTTCCGTCGTTAGCCCGGGTGCGAGCCCGTGGAAGCGCGCCAGCAGCTCCGCCTGCCACGAGATGATGAGCTCCGCGCGTCCGCTTTGAGTAGCATCGACGATCTGCTTTGCGGCGCGACGCACATTGATTGACGTCATCGGATTGGTGCCGCTCAGGGTGAACCAGGTGAACTCCTGGCTGTGTTTGCCCTTGAACTCGGCGTTAATGTGCGAGCCTGTGCGCATCAGTCCGGGCACGACAGTGACAACTTTCACGTCGGTCTTGCCCAGTTCTGAGCGCAAGCCTTCCGAGAACGCGACCGCCGCGAACTTCGAACAGCTATATGGGAGCAGATGCGGAACACTGACTTTGCCGCCGATTGAAGTGATATTCACAATGCGAGCTTCTCCGCGTCGGCGCATATCCGGCAGTGCGGCAAGCGTGGCATAGACTTGACTCCAGAAGTTCGTCTTCATCGCTTCTTCGAAGTCTTCGAGATTCTGGTTCTCGACCGGACCAACGGCGATGACGCCGGCGTTATTCACGAGCACGTCGATAGATCCGAAATGGTTCTGCACTTTCTGGATCGTGCTCTCGACCTGCTCGCGATCGGAGACGTCGCAGACAAAAGTCATTACCGTGCCGCCGGCTTCGCGTTCGACAGTCTGACGCGCGCGTTCCAGCTCCTCCTCATCTCGCGCGCATATAGCAATCTGTGCGCCGCGTCGCGCGAACTCCTCCGCCATCGCGAGTCCAAGCCCGCGCGAGCCGCCGGTGATGAATACGGTCTTACCGTGCAGCGAAAAATTATTGCGTCTGCGCGCCAGAGTAGAGGCTGCGATTCCTACGGCAGCTGCTCCCAAAATGAGACCGCCGGCCGTAACTGCGGCGGCGCCGATCAGGATTTTTTTTGCTTGAGAAGGAAGATGAATGTCGAGGCGATCGAGCAAGTTCATGGAGTGCCTCCGGAGGTTGTGACTCAGGTGGCGATGGCCACCTTCATCGTGGGTACCGCTTCTACTCGAATGCGAAGTTTGCCTCCGAGTTCGAGAAAACTGTCAAACCACTCGTCCGGCGTGCTGCCCTGTTCGCGCAGCTTCGGGTACGCCGCCCGAGACATCTGGTAATAGAGATTTTCGACTTTCCAGAGGTTGACTGCAAACGGCAACTCGCGCAAGAGATCGATCAGCGAGGAAATCTTTTTCAGTAAGCCAAGATTTTTTGGATGACGTTCGAGCTGCTGCATGAGTCCATGCAGCTTGCGCTCCATCAAGTAAGCAAGCCCCGCAGAATCGAGCTGCACTCCTTCGTCGTGCGCCTGATTCAGCAGATTTCTGACTTCGCTCAGATCGAGAAACTCAGCGCGGAACTCGCGCTGTAATGAAGCGTTGATCACGAACTCTGCCGCCAGAGCCAGAGCTTTTGGCTTGGGGTAGTGCACATCGGAAAGAAAACGCATAAGTGGCGCATGATGCTCATAGATACCCCGCAGGCTTGCTTCAGCTTCGAGCAGCGTGGATTCGAGAATGTGATCCATGATGCGCCGCTGCTCGTCGCGGAAGAGCGACTTAAGCGAGTATGTCGGCCCGCCAAAGTGCTTGTCCAACGCGCGGATCACACCGGGGATATCGGCGCGCGAGAAGGATTGGCGCAGGTCCTGAACCGTGCGTTTGTAAGCGTCTTCTCCAGCGAAGGCGCGTACGCCGGCACTGAGGGAGTGATCTCCCATGTGCAGGACGGAGAAGGAGTAATGCCCACATTCGTGGGTTATGCGCGAACAGACCTCGGCCCGTCCAATGGCTAGCTGCATCTTTCCATAGATGAAGGTCTGGTAATCGGCCGGTTCGATGGTATAGGAGTACTTTGAAGCTCCGGTTTCAAAAAGGGAACTTATGGCGTAGTGAGCTGCCACCTGCTCCAGCCCCACCATCGCCGGCTTCACCCAACTGCGATACATTTCCGCCCCATTCTGGTGGTCAGGAATGTTGCTGATCGCGTGCTGCAGACGCTCCAGAAATCCCGCTTCGATGGCTTCGCCCTCATCATATTGTGAGAGCTTCTGCGCAAGCTGAATCACGCGCCCGGCGTACATGATCACCTGAACGGTCTCGATGCCGGAGAGCTCGTCGAAGAACCAGCCGCAGCTCGTGTACATGAGCATGGCGTGGCGCTGCATTTCCAGCAGATCGAGTGCCGCAACGCGCTCCTCGTGCGTGAGCTCGTGGCTTGCACTTTGAGCCAAGAAGCGGGCGAGGCTCTCGTCCGAACGATCGAGGATCACGCCGATGTAATCACTCCGTGCTTTCCATACATCGGCAAATAGCTGCGAGCCGCGTTGCTCATAGAGCGACATACCTGTATCACGCAGCCAGTCGAGCGCGTGACGCAGCGGGCCGCGCCAGTTCTGGTTCCAGTCGCTTCGTCCACCGGAGTTGCAGCCGCAGTTCTCGAACCAGCGGCCTACGCCATGCGAACAGCTCCACGCGCTCTTCTCAATGATCTGCGCTTCATGCTGCGCAGGATGTTTTTCAAGGTACTCACCGTAGTTCGTTAGCTTCGCGATGCCTTTTTCTTCGATGAATTGAAGTGCATATGCCAGCGCCATGTCGCCGTGTGGATGGTGATGTCCGTAGCTCTCGCCGTCGGTAGCGATGTGCATAAGCTGCGGCCAGTCGCGCGCATCGGAAAACCCGCCCGCCAGTCGATTCGCAAACTGCTCTCCACTGTTCAATAGCTTCTCGAAGGCCACTGCCTGCGAGATAGGTCCGTCGTAGAAAAATACTGTGATCGATCGGCCTTCATTCAGCCGGACGAGGTAAGGGCGCGACGGATCGATCTTTCCTCCAGAGGCATCGCGAAATGCGCGTGCGCCTATGCGCCGATAGCGCCATGCCTGATATGGCGATAGGATCGTAAACTTCAGCCCGAGTTGCGCCATGATGTCGAGCGTTGGGAGATCGACAGCAGTCTCGGGCAGCCACATGCCCTCTGGCATGCGATGAAAGCGCGACTCGAAATCGCGAATGCCCCAGCAGATCTGAGCGTAGCGGTCATGATTGTTCGCCAGCGGCAGGATCATGTGGTTGTATCCCTGCGCGATGGCCGAGCCATGCCCTGAAAATCGCTCCTGGCTCAGTCGGTCAGCTTCAAGGATGG
>DATEKE010000255.1:0-35805 GCA_035277605.1 Terriglobales bacterium
CAAGAGGCAATTGAGAGTTCGTCAGGTATTTTCGATCGAATGGCTCGCCCTGTAAATTTCGGGGTTCAGTTTCGGATCGTTGTACATCTTAAGCTGCCGATAAAGCTTGAATCTTCGTTTCCCACTTTGAATCTCCTGCCATAACTCGGCCAGGCATTTTGCCAGGTCTGCCCTTTGCTCCATCAACACATGCAATCGATGTTCGTTTCGCTGAACGTGACCAGCATCGACATCGTTGCGCTCGATCTGCTCTCGGGTATGAAAGATCTTTAGGGAGAGGATTGAGAGGCGGTCGACAATCATGCCGGGCGTTTCGGAATGAAGTTCCCCGCTGAGCCCTACGCCCTCTCGTTCAAGCTTTTGAAGCAGTTCCCTGTCGATCGCCTCGACTAGATCGTTCCGAACCTGATTCAGAGCATCGATATTCCGCTTCGTCTGCGCAATCTGCTCCGCAGGAGCGAGCGGGGCGCGGGCCCGATCTTCTTCATGCCAGAGCGCGAAATTCTGGCGATGCTGTTCGAGAATCAGCGCATTGAGGCCGCTTTCGGAGCCTGCCTGCGGATCGGAGTGCCACCTCGCGGTGTACTCGTCGTGCAGCGCCGGAATGGAGGCTGGATTCATTGCGTCTGGTGTCGCGATTTTAACCTGTACGCGGTTTGACCCTCATTTTTGCAACATGTTATAAACAGGGGTTTGCCTCGCCCGGAGCAGATGCGTTCTGCACCTGGACGTGAGGCAAAAAGTGGTCCCACCCTGGGTGTTCCCTTCGCTGCGGCGCAGGGGACGGGAGACGCGGCCAAGCTTCAGAACACCATTCGAGTGGAAGCGCGGGTTCCGGGACTGCGACATCGCCATTTGTCGGCGATGAACGTAAATGCTCCTTCATCTCGAAGACTGAATCTCTAAAGGTTTGTTCTGGAGGAATCGAATGCTGACCTCGCACGCCGGTCTCATGGCTGGCTCTGCGGCCTCGCCGCGCCACAACTTCTTCACCCTGCTTCGCCGCGTACTCGGAGCAGGCGCTCTCGCTTGCATGTTCATAGTCCTGCAAGGGCCGATGGCTCTCGCGCAGGCACAAGGAAATCTGGCTCCCACTTCGGAACCGGCAGGGGAAGCGAATCTCAAGCTGCCGGACCTTTCCTCGGTCGATTTCCTTGGCATGAACGGACATGCTTTGCTGCTCGTCGGCCTCATCTTCTGCGTGCTGGGACTGCTGTTCGGACTGGGAATCTACATGAACCTGAAGAACCTTCCAGTCCACCGCTCCATGCGTGAGATCTCTGAGTTGATCTACGAGACTTGCAAGACGTATCTGATCACGCAAGGTAAATTCATCGCGCTCCTGTGGGTGTTTATTGCAGTTATCATTGGGCTCTACTTTGGAATCCTTGCTCCTATTCCGGGACATCCAGCCGCACTCACGCTCACGATCATTCTCGCCTTCAGCATCATCGGCATCCTCGGCAGCTATGGCGTGGCATGGTTCGGAATTCGCGTAAATACGTTTGCTAACTCACGTACCGCCTTTGCTGGACTCCGCGGAAAACCATTCCCCCTTTACGCTATTCCACTTAAGGCCGGCATGAGTATCGGCATGTTGCTGGTCAGCGTCGAGTTGCTGCTCATGCTCTTCATCCTGCTGTTCGTGCCAGGAGATTACGCCGGTCCGTGCTTCATCGGATTCGCTATTGGCGAATCGCTTGGCGCGGCTGCTCTTCGTATTGCCGGCGGCATTTTCACCAAGATCGCTGACATTGGCTCCGATCTAATGAAGATCGTGTTCAAGATCAAAGAAGACGATGCCCGCAACCCTGGCGTGATTGCCGACTGCACCGGCGACAACGCGGGCGACTCTGTTGGCCCGAGCGCCGATGGTTTCGAGACCTACGGCGTAACTGGCGTCGCGCTGATCACGTTCATTCTCCTTGGTGTGCCGAATCCGAAGATTCAGGTTCAACTCCTGGTCTGGATTTTCGTAATGCGCATCATGATGCTGATCACCAGCGCGGCTTCCTACTTCATCAACAATGTCTTTGCCAGTGGGCGCTACCGCAACAGCGATGAAATGAACTTCGAGGCGCCGCTAACGTCGCTCGTCTGGATCACTTCCATCATCTCCATCGTCGCTACGTTCATCGTCTCCAAGCTGATCATTCCCGATCTGGGCGGCGATACTTCGTTGTGGTGGAAGCTCTCGCTGATCATCTCCTGCGGAACGCTGGCAGGAGCGATCATTCCCGAATTGGTCAAAGTATTTACCTCGGTCGAGTCTCGCCACGTCGGCGAAGTGGTTACTTCATCCAAAGAAGGCGGAGCGTCGCTGAACATCCTCTCAGGACTGGTCGCCGGCAACTTCTCGGCGTACTGGCTCGGGCTGACAATGGCCGCTCTGATGGCTATCGGCTATGAGGTGAGCACCAGCGGCCTTGGAGCGCCTCTGCCCGGAACCAACGTTCCACTTATGCTCGCACCCGCCGTCTTCGCATTCGGTCTGGTGGCATTCGGGTTTCTCGGCATGGGACCGGTCACCATCGCAGTCGATTCATACGGCCCTGTCACCGACAATGCTCAATCTGTCTACGAGCTCTCGCTCATCGAGAACATTCCTGTAGCGGAAATTCAACGCGAAAATCCAGGCGAAGTTCACTTCGAACGCGCCAAGGCCCTGCTCGAAGAGAACGACGGCGCAGGCAATACGTTCAAAGCGACTGCGAAACCTGTGCTGATCGGGACCGCTGTTGTCGGAGCGACCACGATGATCTTCTCGATCATCATGGCTCTCACCAATGGATTGACCTCACAGCTCTCTTCCCTGTCCCTCTTGCATGCGCCTTTCGTTCTCGGACTCGTAGCTGGCGGAGCAGTCATCTACTGGTTCACCGGCGCTTCGACACAAGCTGTCACAACCGGGGCGTACCGAGCAGTCGAGTTCATTAAGGCCAATATTCGGCTCGAGGGCGTCGAGAAAGCTTCGGTTACTGATAGTAAGAAGGTGGTTCAGATTTGCACGCAATACGCGCAAAAAGGCATGTTGAACATTTTCATAGCGGTGTTCTTTGTGACGCTGGCCTTCTCGTTCGCGGAACCATTCTTCTTCATCGGCTACCTGATCTCGATCGCTATCTTCGGTCTCTATCAAGCCATCTTCATGGCGAACGCCGGAGGCGCGTGGGACAACGCCAAGAAGATCGTAGAGACCGAATTGAAACAGAAAGGAACTGCGCTCCACGATGCCACTGTCGTTGGTGATACGGTTGGCGATCCTTTCAAAGACACTTCCTCGGTCGCTCTGAATCCGATCATTAAGTTCACTACCCTGTTCGGATTGCTTGCCGTTGAGCTTGCCGTTCGGCTCACTGCGGAGCGCGGCGCTGGATTGAGCAATGCCCTTGCAGTGCTCTTCTTTGTCATTTCGCTGTTCTTTGTTTGGAAGTCGTTCTACGGGATGCGGATCGGGAGCCAGAAGGCATAAACAGTCAACCTTGCATCCGTCCCGTAGCGGGACGGATGCTCACAACAAAACAGAACCGCCGGCGATAACCGGTGGGGCAGCCGCGTGGTTGCGGCTGCTGCGCACGATCTTGACGGCGCTTTCTGCACCTCGGAGCTGGCCATCCGGCCATCTCCGACCCACCGCCTACCGGCTCCGGTTCCGTTAGCGCCCGCTGGCGGCCGATGTTCCCGACAGCGTTGCTGTGCAGAACGCGCAGCGTCGTGCCGCAATGGGAATTTCGCTCAGGCACTCCGGGCATTTCTTCGTAGTGGGATCGGGCGGAGCCTCGCCTCTGTTGCGGCGCGCGATCCAGGCGTTCATCGGCGCAACGATGAACAGATAGACTGCAAGTGCGATCATCACGAACGAAATCAGAGCGTTGAGAAATGCGCCGTACATGATCTTGCTGTTGTTGATCGTGACGCTCAGATTGGAAAAATCGGGCTTGCCACCTATGGCTGCAATCAGGGGAGTAAAAATATTCGTAACAAGCGCCGTTATTACAGCTCCAAAAGCAGCGCCGATGACTACTGCAACCGCGAGATCGACTACATTTCCGCGGAAGAGAAATTTCTTAAATCCTTGCACCATAGGAACCTCCGGAAAGCGCCGGAATCATAGCACAGGGCTTGGAGACATTTCCCGCGACCGAGAGGGGCTTGACTAAATCGTTTCAGACTTGCAGAATCGTTTGCCGTCGGACAGGATTGTTCGGTTGTGCCGACCGCATTCTGAAAGGATCTCTGCATTGTTTGCACATCCTCGAAGGTTCTGCCCGATTCTCATTTCTATGCTGTTGCTGTGTGGCTTCGTAGCTGCGCAGAATCAGACTTCTCCCAATTCGGGAAGACCAGCGCCGCATGTTAATGCCCCGCTAGGCGACTTTCCGCGCATGCCTGGCGATGCCAGCGGCGCTTATAAAACGCACGTGTATCGCGACCTCTTCGCGGAGCAAGGACACTCGCCCGCGGAAACTCGCACCAAGATCGACAAAGCTTTCCAGCAGCTTTTCCATGGCGACGGTCAGGAAGAGCGGCTCTATTTCGAAACGGGTGCGAACGAGAACGGGCCGCTGGCCTACATCACAGATTGGGCCAACAATGACGCGCGCACCGAGGGCATGAGCTACGGCATGATGATTGCCGTCCAGTTGAACAAGAAGCGCGAGTTCGATGCGATCTGGAACTGGGCTAACACCTACATGCTCGTCACCGATCCGAAAAATCCATCCGTCGGATACTTTGCCTGGTCGATGAACACCGACGGCACTCCGCGCTCTACCGGCGCGGCGCCAGACGGCGAAGAGTACTTCGTGATGTCGCTCTACTTCGCCGCGCATCGCTGGGGCAATGGCAAGGGCATCTACAACTACCAGGCAGAAGCCGACAAGATTCTGCGCGGAATGCGCCATCATCCAATGCTTACCGGCACGGGACCGTTTCGCATTCATCCGGAAGATCCGCCATTCATTCCTCCGAACCATCCTTGGCCAAGTCCGAACAACAAAGCGCGCGAGAAGGCTGCCGCGCCACGTCCGCCGATTTTTCCGCAAAAATCGCGAACTGAGACGATTGGTCCTATGGTCGATGACCCGCACTTTATGATTCGCTTTGTGCCCAACGTCGATCTCGCCTTTACTGATCCCTCTTATCATCTGCCGGCGTTCTACGAATTGTGGTCGCGTTGGGGACCGCCAGAAGATCGTCAATTCTGGGCCCCAGCCGCCGACGTGAGTCGCGAACTGTTCACCAAAGTTACCGGTCCCGAAACGGGACTCACTCCAGAGCGCGCGTACTTCGACATGACGCAAATGATCGGGCGCGACGGCCAGCCCGTTTCCTTCGGCTACGATTCCTGGCGCAGCGCCAGCAATTGGTCGGTCGATTACTCCTGGCGGCACAAGGACCAGCGCGAAACTGCGCTTAGCGACCACATCCAAAAGTTCCTCTTTGGGCAAGGCATCGACAGCTTCGTCGACCGTTACACCCTCGACGGCAAGCCGCTTTCGACGCGCCACTCCGCGGGTATGCTAGCGACCACTGCGGTCGCAAGCCTTGCTGCAAGTGAGGGGTCAACTTCCAAAGCTTTCGTCGAAAAGCTCTGGAACACGCCCGTGCCCAGCGGAGAGCAGCGCTACTACGGCGGCATGCTTTACCTGATGAGCATGATGCATTGCAGCGGAAACTTCCGAATTTATTGAGCCGCGAACACATACTCACTGGCTAAACAGCAAGTGGCTGCGCCTCAGCCCTGAGTTTCGGCTTTGGGCGAACGCGCACCGGCAACTGGCAAACCTTCTCTGAGAAGGCAAAAAAACCGGGGCGTCGTTGGTCCACCTCGTCCACTCCGTCCATCCTGTCCACTTAGTCCATCCTCTCCGCCTGCCG
Source organism: Terriglobales bacterium (assembly GCA_035277605.1). Classification (GTDB taxonomy): domain Bacteria; phylum Acidobacteriota; class Terriglobia; order Terriglobales; family Acidobacteriaceae; genus Gp1-AA112. Next base: position 5,881 of record DATEKE010000255.1, read on the forward strand.
CGTTACTTGGGTGATGCAGGTTACTAAAGAACACTGTCCAACAGGACAATACCGCCATACACTTTGGTGCCAATGAGCACCAAACAGCGCCTCTCCTTCGTCCTGCTCCTCGCGAGCCCGTTTGCTTTTGGGCAGGCGGAGCGGTCTTCGGCGGCCGCACCCGCAGCCGCTGTGCCTCAAAACCCCCAACCCCAAGTTCTGCTGGCCAGCAATGCAGCTGCTCCGGAAGCGCTGGTTGCGCCTGCGGCGCAGCAGAATCTATTGATTCATCCGGCAGTATTAAAGCCAGTTCCCAAGAAACCCGAAGTATCAATGCGAGAGCGGGAGATGTTCTATACCCTCATGGCCGCTGAACATGGAGCAGCCGTTCTCGACGCCTGGTCAACACGCCAGGTGCTCCAGCAAGGCGGACGCGAACTCGACCCGCTGGTTCGTCCCTTTGCCCATTCGGCGACTTTGTATCCTGCGCTTCAGGTCACGCCTGTTGCCGTGGACTACTTCGCCGCCAGGCTCATGCGCAGCAACCACCCTGTTCTGAGAAAGCTGTGGTGGCTACCGCAGGTGGTGGCGACCAGCGGTTCGGTCTATTGCGGAATCGCCAATCTGGCCAACCGGCGCTAAGGCATTTCGTGATTTTCCAATTTTGTGATTTGGCGATTGGCCCACGCCAGTTTGCTCCTAAGCAGGTGCTCGCCCCAACGGCCGCATGAAAACTGTGTGCGTTTGACTGCAGCCTTTTGCACACAAGTCCACGATCGCTATCGCCGGAAGCCCCTGAAAATTGCCAGATTCTGCGGGATTTATACCAGTTTCGTTGTCATTCCTCTCTGGATAGGTAATTGCAATGTGCGCATGCAGGGAGAACCTGCAGTGCGCATCACCATCAAAGGCCTTTTGATTTTCTGCTCGCTCATTGCCGGACTCATCATGGCGGAGGTCGTGGCCGCCTCGAACCAGAACGACAGCGCATCGCCTGCGGCGGTGGGATTCAACAATTAGAACTCAGCTTGGTTTCTGTCATCCCGAACGGACGATCACGCGTGCTTTTCGCGCGAGCGGGAGTGAGGAATCCGTATTCGCTTCGATGGACGCCAATCAGACGAGCATGTCAGTTGGCAGGGATTCCTCAGGCCAACTGCGGACCTTCGGAACGACAAAAGCTCAACCTGCGACTCCCGCTTCTGTGTAGCGATCGCGCAGGCCAAGCAGATAAAGCAGCGCATCCAGCCCCATACGCGAGATCGAATGTTGAGCGCGCTCGCGCACCAGCGGCTTGGCGTGGAATGCAACACCCAGTCCGGCTGCGCTTAACATTGGCAGGTCATTGGCGCCATCGCCAACGGCGATGGTTTGCTCCGTTGACAAACCTTCAGCCGCGGCAATCTCCTGCAGGACCTCTGCCTTGCGGCGCGCAGTAATGATCTCCCCGACGGCCTCTCCGGTAATGACGCCGTCGCGGATTGCGAGTTCATTGGCGTAGACGAAGTCGAATCCCAGTTCCTGTTGAAGCCGCGCAGCGAAACAGCGGAAGCCGCCGGAGATGATGGCCGTCTTGTAGCCCAAGACCTTTAGCGTGCGGAGCAGACGCTCCGCTCCGGCCGTAATCGGCAACCGGCTGGCTATGTCGCTGATCGCTGTTTCCGGCAAGCCCTTTAACAGCGTCAGACGACGTCGGAGGCTGCTCTCAAAATCCAACTCTCCGCGCATAGCAGCCGCCGTGACGGCGGCAACTTTCTCACCGGCATTGGCGAGGCGCGCAAGTTCGTCGATGACTTCCATCTGAATCAGGGTCGAATCCATATCGAAGGCAACGAGGCGACGATTACGGCGGAAGATCGAGTCCTGTTGTACCGCAACGTCGAATCCTGCTTGATCCGCAAGCACAAGAAGCGCACGGCGAAGCTCGGCCGCATCGATTCCATTTCCGGAAACATTGAACTCGATGCACATCCTTGGCTCAACATCCAGGGCCGCTCCGCGGGACGAGAGTCGGTCCATGGTGTCGATGTTCACCCCGCGTCCGGCAAAAACCTCTGCGATGGCCGCGAGCTCATCGGCCCGGACTTGTTCGGCCAACAACGTGACGGTGAACCGCTGCTTGTGCTGTTTTTCTACCCATTGCCGGTACTGATCGGGAGAAACCGGCGTCAGGTGAGCGACCACTCCCAGCTTATTTGCCCGGCGATGAATTCGGTCGCGAATTTCGGGCACAACCGATGCTGGAATCTGGACCATGATGCCCAGCGCGAGAGCGTCGTGGATCACGGCTTGGCCAATGTCCAGGAGAACGGCGTTGGCCTGCGCGAGCAGCTGCGCAAAGGCACTGGTGAGCCCCGGGTGGTCTTTGCCGGAAATGCTAATCAGGAAGATTTCAGACATTTTCCGTTACTGACAAGTCCGCAGCGCGCAATTTGTTTAGAACAGTAGCCGGATTCACGTTTAGCTATTCAATCCCTGAGAGCGCCAGCACTGCCAGGAGAATCCGCTTTAACGCAAGTGAGCGCCCGGATGGGTCAAACCATTCGCGCAGCGTGTGTGCTCCGCCGCCCGTTCCTCCCGCGCCGACCGTAACCGCTTCCAGGCCCATGGAAATTGGGATGTTCGCGTCTGTTGAAGCGCGCCGCAGTTGCGATGCGATTCCAAGATGAGCATCAACGGCGCGGAATACTTCGAGCAGTGGGGAATCGTGAGCCAGTTCGCCGGCCGGCCGATTGCCGATCTTCTTCAACTCGCAGGTGAGCTTCGGCGGACCACCGTCCCGCGCGCGAGCAGGAATTTCGGTGTGGATCACGCCGCGCAGTTCGTCTTCAAGTCGCTGAAGTTCCTCGGCTGCCACGGAACGCAGGTCGATGCTGACCTGTGCTATTTCGGGAATTGAATTGACGGACGTGCCGCCGACGATGACACCGAAGTTGAAGGTTGTCTTTGGAGATGGCGGCAAAGGAGTCTGACTGAATCGCGAAACGATCCGCGACACGGCGATGATCGGATTCGGCTGGCCGAAATCGCTCCAGGAGTGGCCTCCGGGGCCGCGCACAATCACTTCGAACCTGCGACTGCCGAGTGCTTGTCCGATGATCGAATCGGTCCCGCTGCCATCTATGACGATGGTCTCGTCGATGCGATCTTTCCAGCGCGACTTCTCGAAGATGTGGCGGATGCCGCGCAGATCGCCCTCCCCTTCTTCCCCTACGTTGCCGATGAACAGGATGTCGCATTCGGGACGAATCTTCGCCTCACGCATCGCCATTGGAATCGCGAGCAGCGCGACCAGCCCGGCGGCATTGTCGCTGACTCCTGGCCCGCAGATACGCTCTCGCTCTTCGTGAATTTCGATTTCCGTTTCGGGAGGAAACACGGTGTCGAGGTGCGCGCCGACGGCGGTGACCGGAAGCTCTCGATCCACGCCGGGAAGGACGCCGATGACATTGCCTATCTCGTCGATCTCGACTTGTTCCAATCCAATTGCGGAGAACTTCTGTTCGAGCCACTTTGCGCGTTCGGCTTCTTGGAACGGCGGAGCAGGAATGCGTGCAACTTCAAGCTGCATATTGCGCAGCTCATTCTCGTGAATCTGGAACCAGGAGAACGCTGAATGCACGGCACGCATAGAAGCGAGCAGCGCAATCTGCTGAGGTACGGTGATTTCTTCGGTGGTGCGGCCCGGGGGGTTCATGCCATCAGTCTGCCGTGACCGCCGTTGGACGTTTGTTTGCAGGGATGCAATCGAGAATTTCGTGGTCGAGCAGCGTGCGATTCGATTGCTTGGCTCTTTGGAAGATGCGCTCGACAGTATCCTCGTCCGCTGGTAAACCTTTGCGCTCGAGCCAGAAGATCACGTTCGATTTTCCCGACATGGGACCAATCTCGATCACCTGCTCCATGCCGAAGTAGTGGGAGGGCACTCCTGAATACACGGTGTTGGCCAGTTCGACATCATTCTTGCGGAAAGCCTTAATCACTGCCGCGGCATGTACACCAGTTGCGGTGCGAAATGCATCATCTCCCATTACTGGATAGTTCTTGGGGATCGGAACACCGGTCGCCTGCGAAACCGTTTCACAGTATTCCTTGAGAGCGGTCAAGTCCTGATCAGCCCAGGGCTGCACGCCCATGAGTTTGAGATTCACCAGCATCTGATCCATTTGCGTGTTGCCAACGCGTTCGCCAATGCCGATTGCGCAGGCATGTACGCATTCGGCTCCGGCTGCGAGCGCGGCGAGTGAGTTTGCGACTGCAAGGCCGCGATCGCAGTGCCCGTGCCAATCGACGCGAATCTTCTCGCCGCTCGGTTTCACAACTTCATCAAGGACGAAACGGATAAGAGCTACAACTCCAGATGGCGTGACGTGCCCGCAGGTGTCACAGACCACGATCGCACGCGCTCCACATTCAATCGCGGTTTTATAGAGCCGCTTGATCGTGTCCGGATCGCAGCGGGTGGTGTCCTCGGTCACGTACATGACTTCGAGGCCCAGCGATCGCGCGAACTTGACGGCGCTCTCCGTCGTTTTCAGGAGAAAGTTGCTGGTCCAATCTTCTGCATAGCGGCGAATTGGACTTGAACCAATGAACGTCGCTGCCTCGATGGGAATTCCGACTTTCTGCTGAATGTCGGCAATCGGACGAATGTCGTTCTCGTGCGTACGAGCGGCACAGTTGCCGCGAATCTTGAGTTTCGCGTCGCAAATCTCTTGCGCGAGGCGCTCGACATCAGAAAAGGCACGCGAGCCGGCTCCTGGCAATCCCATATCGAGAAAGCTGATGCCTAGCTTCTCCATCAAGTGGAGGATGCGCAGCTTCTCTTCGATGCTCGGATCTTTTACCGAGGGAGACTGTAAACCATCGCGCAGCGATTCATCGGTGAGCATGACCCGGCCGGCAGGCTTGAATTCAGCTCCTGGGACGTTGTTCCAGTCGTAGATCAGCGATGAATGCTTGAGGGACAAGGCCGGGCGTCTCTGAGTGAATTGTAAACGCAGCAGGAGCTTCGGAGCCGCGAAGCTGCGAAGCTCCGAGCTACCTCATCGCCTGCTCAACTTCGTCGATCCAATCAGGCCGCTTCAGCACTTCGCGGGGCTTTGGACCGTCTGCGGCGCCGACGATGCCATCACGTTCCATCAAGTCGATCAAGTGAGCAGCGCGACCATAGCCGATGCGCAGGCGTCGTTGCAGGAGCGATGTAGATGCTTTGCCGAACTCCAGCACGAGGCGGACTGCATCTTCGTAAAGCTCGTCGTGCTCGTCCTCGCCGACTTCGGCTCCTCCTTCGCCGTCGCCGCAGTCTTCTTTGGGAGCTTCGAGGAACTTCTTCTCATATTCGGCTTCGCCTTGAAAGCGCCAGAACTCGACGACCTGAGCGATTTCTTTTTCGGTGACAAATGGAGCATGGACGCGCTGCACGCGCGCTGAACCTGGCGCGAGAAAGAGCATGTCGCCGCGACCGAGGAGCGACTCGGCGCCGTTGGCGTCCAAGATCGTGCGGGAATCTACTTTTGTTGCCACGCGGAAAGAGATACGCGACGGCACGTTCGCTTTGATTAGTCCCGTGATTACGTCCACCGAAGGACGCTGCGTTGCTAAGATCAGGTGAATGCCAACCGCACGCGCCATCTGCGCTAAGCGCGTAATCGACTCTTCCACGTTCTTGCCGTCGAGCATCATCAGATCCGCGAGTTCGTCGATGATGATCACGACGTACGGCAGCGGCTTGTGCTCGGTGTCCGGCTCGAAGAGGCTTGGGGTGTCCTCGGTGAAGAGCTTGTTGTACTGATCGATGTTGCGGACGCCTTTCTCTGCCAGCACTTTCAGGCGGCGCTCCATCTCGCGCACCGCATTGCGGAGCGCCACGGCTGCGAGCTTCGGCTCGGTGATGATCGGAGTATAGAGATGCGGCACGCCTTCGTAATTGCCTAATTCAACCCGCTTGGGATCGACGAGGATCAGGCGCACCTGATCTGGCGTCGCTTTGAAGAGCAGAGACATGATCATGGCGTTAATGGCCACGCTCTTGCCTGATCCCGTGGAACCGGCGATGAGCAGGTGCGGCATCGTAGCCAGATCGGCCGTCATGATGCGGCCGTTGATGTCCTTGCCGAGCGCGAGCGTCAGGCGGGAGCGCGCATCGAGAAATCCCTGTGACTCGACCACCTCACGTAGATAGATCGTCTCGCGTTCCGTATTGGGAACCTGGATTCCTACGGTGCTCTTCCCTGCCATGCGCTCGATCAGAATACTCTCGGCGCGCATCGCGAGGCAGAGATCTTCCGACAGGCCGGTGATGCGACTGTACTTCACGCCAGCTTCGGGCTTCATCTCGAAGGTGGTGACTACTGGCCCCGGATTGATGTGCGTAATGGTTCCGTGAACGTCGAATTCGGCGCACTTCTCGACCAGAATCTGCGCGTGCTGCTTCAGCTCCATTTCGTTGACGGTCTGCTGCTCGTCAGGGCGCTTGAGCATGGAGCTGGGCGGAAGCTGGAAGCTACCGTAGGTTTTGGGCAGCACGGTTTTGGCTTTCGCTTTCGCAGCACTGTCGGCCCGAACGCCGACTTCAATCCCAACCTGCGCAGGTTGCGAAGTAGACTTTGGTTCTGATTCGGGAAGTGCTTCGCTTGCCTCTTCCGCCATCTTCTCCAGACCAGTCTTAAACGGCTGGACGCGCTGGTACACATCCGAGACCTGCGTGACCGCCGGTTTTGTGGCAGGCACGAGTTGGCTGGTCACCATGGGGCGATTGGCTTTGCGTTGCTCCAACTCTTTGGCGGCCTTCGCTCGCTGTCGCCGCTCGCGCCAATCCTCAACCCGCTGCCAGGCTGCGCCGACGAACGCGAATCGGGTGGTCAGCCAGAGGTGTGCGTCGGTAAAAGAAAACGCAGTGCAGAGATACAGGGCTGCCGCAATTACCGAGAGCGACATGAGGTATGCGCCGAGAACGTTGAAGTAATGGATCAGGAAATCGCCGACGATTCGTCCGAGCAAACCTTCTATCGGGATGGCATGCATCCAGCGAAGATGCCCAGGCAGCAATCCCATCAACGCAGGAATGAAGAGCAGGAGAATTGTCGCGCCAAGCAGTTTTTCCAGCGGTGACGCGATCTCTCGTGAACGGAACCAACGCAAACCCAGCACGCCGATCATCACGGGAATGCTGAACATTGCGAGACCGAATAGTTGCAGAGCCAGGTCGCTGATGACGGCGCCTACACGTCCGATCCAATTGTGGGTCGTGCCTAAGGAGAAGACTGAAGCAGCGGTGTTGAGCGAGGGATCGAGAGGCGAGTAGGAAGTGAGCGCAAGAAAGAGCAGGAGCGCCGCAGCCATCAGCGAGAAGCCGATCAGCTCGTTGAAGCGGCGGTTCCGAGTCGGCGTAAATAGCCGAAGCAATACTTTCATTTGGGCCTGGGCGCAGCCGGGACAATTCCCCGTCGGCTGTCGCGGAAAAGGCCAGAGCAGAGTGATTATCGCAGATTGCCGGGCGAAGTCCACGTTTGTTTCTGTGGTTCAGGGCCGGGGAGGACCGAACACGAAGGTCACGGAGGTCAACACATGAGGTCACGGAGCCGCGTGGAAATGGGCCGCTGCCAGCGCAATTACTAAAATCCCAAGCACCACGCGGTAGATGACGAACAGATTAAGCGAGTGGGTGCGCAAAAAGCGGAGGAAGAACGCTATCACTGCCATTCCTAAAACAGCAGATACGCTAATGCCCACGATGAACGGGGTCTTCATGCCGGGTGGCAGCCCACCGGCTTTCATAACGGCATGAGCCTTCAGCAGCACGGCGCCTGCAGTGATTGGCGCCAGCAATAGGAAGCTGAAGCGGGCGGCGGCTTCGCGATTCAAGCCGCGCGCTAATCCGGCAGTAATGGTGGATCCTGAGCGCGAGACGCCGGGAATCAGGGCAAACGCTTGAGCGATGCCGATGAGAATTGCATCGACCGCGTTAATTCCTGTGATTGGTCTGCGCTTGCTTCCGAATCTGTCGGCCAGCCACATGAGAAACCCAACGACCGCGAGCATGCCGCCGATAAGCAGGTAGTTCTCGCGGAATTTCAGCTCGGCATATTTGTCGAGCAGCTTGCCTACGATTGCTCCGGGGACCGTACCCAGCAGAATCCACCAGAACAGCAGGCGATCGCGTCCACTCTCCACGTCATCGACATTACCGAAGCCGCCGCCGGGGGCCGACATCGGAGCTCGACCACCGAAACCCTCGACGATGACATTGATCCATGTTGGAAAAAAATAGATGAGCACCGCCAGCAACGTTCCGGCGTGCAGCGCCACGTCGAATGTCAAATCCATGGCCGGGTCGAGTTCCCTCCACCCGAGGAGCCATCGCGTAAGAATCAGATGAGCAGAACTGGAAATCGGCAAAAACTCACCGAAGGCTTGCACGACTGCGAGCACAACCGCCTGGTAAACGGGCAATCTCTGTCCTTTCCGGGTGGATCAGTCGGTTACGTTTCCGTAAGTTGGGATTTTCTGTTGTAGCAGAAAAATGAGCCGCTGTGCGCGGTAGGCATAGTCAGAATTCGGATACTGCTGTGAGGCGCGTTGTGCCAGTTCCAATGCTCTCGCACGGCTCTCGTCGGCCTTCTTTTGATCGTTGCGCTGAGCATAGATCTCGATCAGCGCCGACTGTCTCCAGGCGGCGTCATAGAGGGCTTCAGCCGCTTTCGGCGACTGAGGATGCTCTTCGACATATTTCTCGTAAATTGAAGACTCCTTCTCCGGACATTTCGGATCGCCTTCCCAGTCGCCGCACAGTTTGTTGTCGATCAGATCAAAAGCGGCAAGATCAGCCCACTTGGTGTGCGGGTATTTTTTCTCTACCTTCCGCATTTGATCTTCGTCCATCTGATGCCGCATGTATGGGTCTTTCTCTTTTGCGGATGGACGCGACCTCATGTCCTCGACATCTAGCTGCCACGCGATGTCGGCCGAGCGATAGGCGGCCTCGCCGGCCAAAGCAGAATTAGGAAAGTACTCGGCGACTCGGTAATAAAGTCGGAGCGCGTCTCTGTCTGCGCCTTTACGTCCACCGCGGCGCTCGGCTTCAGCTTCGGAATCGGCGGCTTCGCCGAAAAGAATCTGATCGCCGTTTGGTGTGTTCTTGCGCACGAGCCCCTTGTCCAACATCCAGCCTGAAACATCTTTCTCGCCTCCAAGCGAGGCCAGCACATGCACCCATTGCTGTCCACTATGCTCGAGAACGGCGACTTCTCGTCCCCGATCGACGGTTGCCAGCTTCTGACTGTTGGTATCAGGAGAAAGATAAAGATTCGCAGAACGCACGCTTACTGCGCGTTCGGTATTTTCATCAGCACGCGCTCTCACAGCCCCAAGCAGCGTGGCCGCAAAAAGAACGCCTAGAATGACTCGACTCATGCAGTCATTTTAGCCATGATTCGCGCCATAGGAGAGCGGTGGTATATTGCCATGCCGAAGGAGCAAGCCCATGCGCGCAGATCGAGTGGAAGTTTCCTGGGACAACGACAAAAAGAAGTGGCTGGTGAGAATCATCGTGGGAGAAGAGGTGATCCGCCGCTATTGCGATGCGCCCAGAGACGCCGACGAGCAGAAGATCCGCGCCGCGGCGCAGAAAACGTTGACTGATGAGGGATACGAGGCTGCGCAGAATATTACCGTGAAAAAGTAACGGAACCGCCGCTGGTAGGCGCCAGGCCGGAACCGGGGGGAAGCCCAGTGCCGAGAAGAGCAACATTCCTAGCATTCATCTGCAGGCACAGCCGCAACCCAAGCGGCTGCCCCGCCGGCGGTTCTGTATACTCCTCGTGATGTCCTCGCCCGCACTCGATTACGCGCGTCAGCACCAGCCTCGCTTTCTCTCTGAGCTGAAGGATTTACTGCGAATTCCCAGCGTCAGCACGCTTCCGCAACATAAGTCCGACATCGAGCGGGCTGCCGAATTCCTTGCTGCGCAAATGCGCTCGATCGGGCTTGAACACGTCGAAGTCATCGAGACTTCCGGACATCCGCTGGTTTATGCCGATTGGCTGCACGCGTCGGGTAAGCCGACGGCACTCTGCTACGGCCATTACGATGTGCAGCCTCCAGATCCGCTGAACGAATGGGTCACCCCTCCGTTCGAGCCGACTGAGCGCAATCAGAACCTCTACGCGCGCGGTGCCGTCGATGACAAAGGCCAGATGTTCATGCATCTGAAGGCGCTTGAGTCACTGATGAAGAGCGGTGTAGGCAAGCTTCCTATCAACGTGAAGCTGCTGCTTGAAGGAGAAGAAGAGGTCGGGGGCGAGTCGATTGCGAAGTTCGTCGCCGAGAATCCGCAGAAGCTGAAAGCTGACTTCGCGCTAGTGTCCGATACCGAGATGTATGCGCCCGATTTGCCCACGCTATGCGTAGGTCTACGCGGAATGATTTACACAGAAGTCGAGGCGCGCGGGGCGAAAACAGACCTGCACTCGGGAATGTACGGCGGCGCTGCACCGAATCCCCTTGTTGCACTCGCGCAGATCATTGCCAAGTTGAAAGATGAAAATGGGAAGATTCTCATTCCGCACTTCTATGATCGCGTCGTCGCTCCGACAAAAGATGAGCTTGAGAGCTGGAAATCGCTGCCGTTCGACGAGAAAGAGTACTTAGAGAAGGAGGTTGGCAGCACGGAGCTGACCGGCGAGCCCGGATACTCAGTCGCCGAACGCACCTGGGCGCGGCCAGCCCTCGACGTTCACGGCATGCCTGGCGGTTTTATCGGCGCGGGTTCCAAAACGGTAATTCCCGCGCGTGCGTCAGCGAAAATCTCCATGCGCCTGGTTCCGAATCAGCGACCAGACGAAATCTATACTTTTTTTTCGGATTACGTGAAGCAAATCACTCCGAGGGGAATTCAAATCAGTATCCGGCAGCTCAACCTCTCCGACCCGATGGTGATCCGCACCGACAATCACTACGTACAGGCTTCCAAGCAGGCGATGAAAGAAGTCTTTGGAAAAGATACCGTCTTCATCCGCAGCGGCGGATCAATCCCGGTCGTCGCCGACTTCGAAAAGCATCTCGGAATCCCAAGTGTGATGATGGGCTTCGGCCTGCCCGACGACAACCTTCACGCTCCCAACGAGAAATTCCACATCCCGAACTTCTATCGCGGGATCGAATCGATTATTCGATTTTTTCAGCTGCTTAGCTCCTAAGCTGCTGAGCTTCTAAGCTGCCACGCGTGACTTGCTCCAGCTCTGCTCAGGCTGGGCGACCGGCACGCTTACCGGCCAGGGCTCTTCGACGCCCATCAGCGCGAGTGCGCCTCCGAGCAGGGCCATGTTTTTCGAGAACTGGATCATTTCCGTCTGGCGCTGCTGCGGATCTTCCTGTTTCCAGAAGTTATGCATCACGGGCGAGACGCCGGCGAGAAATCCAACAACCGCCGCCGCTCCGATCTTCGGCTTAATCCCGAGCAGCAGACTGGCCCCGCCTACGATCAGAGCTGCTCCACTCGCAACGACTGCAACGTCGGGCATGGGCACGTGCTTGCCCTTCGCATACTGCGACATTCCCTCGCGCTGCTTGAAATGATTGATACCGCTATAGAGAAAGAACCCACCAAAGAGCAGGCGTCCGATCATGAAAGGAGCTTTCATCGTCATCCTCCGAGCTTCGAATGAGATTGGATTCCCTGAGAGCAACAGAGGTGGCTCGCAAGCGCGTCTGGGTCCGAGGCGCCGCCGGAAATCTTTCCTTCGACAGAAGCGTTCTTGCCGACAGATCACCGCCTAGGGCGAATCAGGCAACAATTCTTTTACTCATTCTCGACCTTTCGCAGGTACCGCTCGGCTTCGGCGATGCAGTTCTCGAGATCCTGATCGGAACTGAGCGTTAATCGTGTTCCTCTCACCGGCTCGCGTTCGAAGTCTTGCCGTTTTACGTAATAGAGATCGACAGTTCGATTGGCGGCGAGATGGCTTCTGGATTCCAGATCGCGGCGAATTCGCGCCAAGGCGGTCTCTTCGTCGGCCAGACACTCGATCACCGCCAGCTTCGTCCCGATCTGGGAAGCGGCGCGGTGCACGCGCTCGCGCTGATATTCGCGAGAAAACGGACGACCGTCAAGGAACACGCGCAGGCCAGGCTGGCGCTTCAGAAGATATGCGGCGGTTTGGAGCATGATGTACTGGCAGAAGTCATCCTGCTCGACTGTGTAGTCGATTTGTGAGGGGCCGAAGAGTGCAGGACGAATAATGTCCTTGTCGATAACAAATCCGCCGAAACGTTCGACCAGCCCTCGCGAGAGAGTGCTCTTTCCCGTTCCCGGAAGACCGACCATGAGAATCAACATTTGGTCAGAGTACAGGAACGAAGCTTCAGCGTTGTCATTCCGAGCGATTGCTCACGAGTAGTTTGCGTGAGCAATCGAGAGGAATCCCCACGCATTGCGAAGGCGTTAAGGCCAACGTCCTCGAGGTCGATAGGAATTCCTCGCCAAAAGCGAGCTTTCGGAATGACAGCCCCTAAGATCAGAAGATATGAGCGAGAACAATTCCTACGCCAGCGCCCACGCCGGCTCCTGCCAGCGCGCCCACAGGTCCAGCAACGGATGCGCCAACCAGCATTCCCGTCAGGGCGGTGCCGCCTATGATGATCCCACGCTTCTTGTTGCTGTTGTGATGGCGTTCTTGGCGCACATCACGCCTCGTCCTGGTGGTGGTTGTATCTTGCGTCGTGTCGGTGCTGCGGTCGGCAGCAGTTGTCGTCGCGTTGTAAGTGGATTCGGTGGTGCCTGCGTTCATGTCGCTTCGCGGAGATGACTTGGCAGCGAGCGGTAAGGTCGTTACTCCCATTGCCAAGAGTAAGCACAAGGTCGCACTCACGCCGGATTTGTGGCGCTTGTTCATAGTTTTTTCCTGCCTGCTTGTTGATGTTGCAGAGATAGATGCCACTTATCGAGCGCGTGTTGACGCACGTTGCTCTGGAGCACTGTCTTTTGTTTCCGCTGGTTTGACCGCATGGTTCGCGGGTCTTAAACTTGAGGTTCGGGCCGACCTCGCTGAACTTCACCGAGCACACACTGGCCACTCTCGCGAGCAGGAACATACGACTTTGCCTGAATCAGAAACCGAAACTACTGAACAGAACGCGTCAGAGACGCACGACCGGCAGCACGCGCACCAGCATCCTCCACTTGGAGAGTGCGAGCGCGAGATCTCCGTTGACATTCCCGCCGACGTAGTCTCCGGCGAGCTGGATTCGTTTGTTGTCCGATACCAGAAGATGGCGCGTGTTCCCGGATTCCGTCGTGGGAAGACTCCGGCAGGTCTGGTGCGTCGCCGTTTTGCGGATGAGCTGAAACAGGAAGTAGTGGAGTCGCTCGTACCCAAGTTCTTTCGCGAGGAAGTTCAGAAGCAGGGATTCGCTCCCATCTCCCAGCCCCGCATTACTGATTTCCACTTTGAAGATGGCGAGCCGCTGCGTTTCAAGGCCATCTTCGAGGTTATGCCCAAAATCGAACTCTCTCCTTACGACGATCTTAAGGCGGAGAAGGGCGATACCAGCGTCAGCGAGGACGAGGTCGAGCGAGAGCTGCAGTCCTTGCGAGAGCAGCAGGCCAGCTACAGCTCTGTCGAGGAAGATCGCGGGCTGCAGGACGGTGACTTCGCTCAAACCAGCTTCACGGGAACTCCTGTTGAGAAGCAGTCCTCAGGATTGGTGGATCCGGCGGGCAATCCGATTAACTCGAGTGAAGAAGCCAAGCCGACTGGTGCTCAGCCTGTCCACATGGATGATGTTCTGATCGATATTGGCGGCAGCAATACGGTAAAAGAATTTAGCGAGAACCTGCGCGGCGCCAAGGCCGGCGAACAGCGGACGTTTACCATCGCTTATCCAGAGGATGCTCAGGATAAGCGCCTTGCCGGAAAAACTCTGGAGTACCAGGTCCAGATTAAAGGGATCAAGCGCAAGCAGGTTCCCGAGCTGAACGATGAGTTCGCGAAGGAGTTGGGTGAGTTCAAGAGCGTCGATGAGCTTCGCACCCGTATTCGCGAGCAGCTCGAATCGCAGAAGAAGCATGAGATCGAACACGCGGCCAAGGACAAGCTGGTCGAAGAGTTGGTCCGGCGTAATCAGTTCCCTATTCCGGAATCCCTGATTGAACAACAGGTCACGTCGCGCCTGGAGCGTGGCTTCCGTGCACTCGCGGCGCAAGGAATGCGAGCCGATGACCTGCGCAAGATGGATATCGGCCGCCTGCGCTCGGCACAGCGTAATACGGCAATCCAGGAAGTAAAGGCATCTCTGATCCTGGAGAAGATTGCGGACAAGGAAAGTATCGAGGCCAGTGACGCCGAGCTGGATGCCGAAGTGGAACGCTTCGCTCTGCAGTCGCGCCAACCAGTAGAAGCAGTGCGAAAAAAACTTACGGATGATGGCGCGCTGGAGCGCATTCGCGAGCGAATCCGCAACGAGAAAACTTTGGATTTCCTATATCAACGATCTGCGTGAGATGCTTTGTCATTCCAAGCGCAGCTAGGAATCCCTAATGCGCCGATGAATTCTCGGTTCAATAGGGTTCCCTCACTTCGTTCGGGATGACAATCGCTCTAGGTTGAAAGAGCGTACAACTTGTTGATTGCCTTAAGGAATAGAAGAAAGGATTACCTGCAATGGCCCTGGTTCCAATGGTAGTGGAGCAGACCAGCCGCGGAGAGCGTGCGTACGACATCTACTCGCGCCTGCTGCGTGACAACATTGTCTTCATCGGCACGCCTATCGACGACACCATCGCTAATCTGGTGATCGCGCAGATGCTGTTCCTGGCGGCTGAAGATCCCGAGAAAGATATTCAGCTCTACATCAACTCTCCCGGCGGATCGATTACTGCCGGAATGGCGATCTATGACACGATGCAGTTCGTGAAGAACGACATCATGACCATCTGCATCGGCCAGGCAGCCAGCATGGCGGCCGTTCTACTGGCGGCGGGAACCGCCAAGAAGCGCTTTGCCCTGCCAAACTCGCGCATTCTGATTCACCAGCCGCACATTATGGGAGGCGGCATCTCTGGACAGGCGACGGACATCGACATTCACGCACGCGAAATTCTGCGCATGCGCGAAATCATGAACAACATCATGGCCAAGCACACGGGGCAGAAGCTGGAGAAAGTGGAAAAAGATGTAGAGCGTGACTTCATCATGAACGCGCAGCAAAGCAAGGATTACGGAATCGTCGACGACATCATCTACAAGCACAAGTGATGCAGCAGGAGGAGCTGCCATCCGAAAGTTTCGGACGAGTATTGCACAAAGGTCATAAGTGAGGAATCGATGGTGTGACCCCCTGCTGCCGAAATTTGAATATAGAATGACGAAAGCCCGATCACTTATTTGAGAAATCCCCCAGTTTTCTCGCGTTCGGCAATGACAAGCAACCAGCGCCACTCGGCGCGGAGCTGCTGCGAGTCGGAGACGAGGGTACATGGTTACCCTAATCCCGAAGTAACTCGGTTCTTTGCAGTATTGATTGGTCGTGATGCTTAGGGTAAACAGGAGTACATTGTGAAAACCCGTTCCGGTTCTGACGATAATCTGCGCTGTTCCTTCTGCCACAAGTCTCAAGACGCTGTAGCGAAATTGATTTCTTCGCCCAGCGACTATCCGCGCGCATACATCTGCGATGAATGCGTTGCGGTGTGCAACTCGATTCTTGAAGATGACCGGACAGAGACGCACTCCACCGCTGCACCTAACCATCTGCCCAAGCCGGCCGAGGTGAAGCAGTTCCTCGACGAGTACGTGATCGGGCAGGACCAGACCAAGAAGAAGCTCGCTGTGGCGGTGTACAACCACTACAAGCGCATCCACATGAACCGGAACCGCAACGGCGAAGTGGAGCTCTCGAAGTCGAACATCATGCTGATCGGCCCGACCGGCAGCGGCAAGACTCTGCTGGCGCAGACTCTGGCCAAGATGCTCGACGTTCCATTCGCGATCGTTGACGCGACCACGCTCACCGAAGCCGGATATGTCGGTGAGGATGTCGAGAACATTATCCTTAAGCTGCTTCAGGCCGCCGACGGCGATGTGGGACGCGCGCAAACCGGCATCATCTACATCGATGAAATCGATAAAATCGGACGCAAGGACGAGAATCCTTCGATTACACGTGACGTCTCGGGTGAAGGCGTTCAGCAAGCCCTACTGAAGATCCTCGAAGGCACGATTGCCAACGTTCCGCCGCAGGGCGGACGCAAGCATCCGCACCAGGAATTCACACCCGTCGATACAACGAACATTCTATTCATCTGCGGGGGCGCGTTTGTTGGCTTAGAGAAGGTCATCGCCCGCCGCATTGGCAAGAAGGCGCTTGGATTCAAGGCCGAATCGAAGGAAGGCGAACAGGAGGCGCAGGCGGCCCCGAAGCGCGATACAGAGATGCTTGGCAAAGTCGAGCCTACCGATCTGATTAAGTTCGGCTTGATTCCCGAATTCGTTGGACGTCTGCCTGTCGTGGGCGTTCTCGACGAGCTGGACGAAAATGCGCTCGTCGAAATCCTCACCAAACCACGCAATGCGATCATCAAGCAGTACCAGCGTCTGTTTGAATTCGAGAACGTTCGGCTCAAGTTCACCGACGATGCCACCCGCGCTGTTGCCCGCGAAGCACTGCACCGAAAAGTGGGCGCTCGCGGATTGCGCATGATCCTAGAAGACCTTATGCTCGACCTCATGTACCACCTTCCCAGCCAGAAACGGCTGAAGGAGTTCGAGGTGAGCCGGGAAATGGTCGAAAAACGGGACGTCTCCATCCCGATGATGGAAAAAGCGGGATAGGCACCTTCTGGGCACTTGATTTGCCCGTGTGAGTTGAAGACAATTTGCGGTCCAGAGCATCTGCTATATAAGCTTGTGTTTGGAAGCACAAGCTTAGTTTTTAGGACCAAAAAGGGGACCGAGTGACCCAAGCCAGGGAAAAATTCGAAACACGCAAGCTGCCCATGATGCCCATTCGGGACGTCGTCATTTTCCCGCACATGATGACGCCGTTCGTGGTCGGACGCGAATCTAGCGTCCGGGCACTGGAAGAGGCGCTTGCCGGCGATCGCAAAATCTTTCTCGCCACGCAGCACGACGCCAGCGTGGACGAGCCCAAGCCAAACGAAATCTATCAGGTCGGCACGATCGTCAACATTGTCCAAAGCCTCAAGCTGCCCGACGGCAACATCAAGGTGTTGGTCGAGGGCGTTGAGCGCGGCAAAGTCCTTCAGATCGTCGATACCGACGGCTTCTTTCACGCCAGCGTTCGCGTTGCCAAGTACACGGTGGAAGCCACGCCTGTTATCGAGCAGGCGATGCAGCGCGTCACCTCCCTATTCGAGCAGTATGTAAAGCTCTGCCAGTCTCTCAACTACGAAACCATGATCGCGGCGGTCAGGATGGAGGATCCCTCCAAGCTGACCGATGTGATCGCGGCCAATATGCAGCTCGCCATCGAAGAGAAGCAGGAGCTGCTTGAAATCTTTGATCCTGCCGAGCGCCTGAACCGTGTCGCCGACGTTCTCGAAATCGAAATCGAGAAGCTGAACATGGACCGCACCATCCAGACCCGCGTAAAGCGGCAGATGGAGCGCGCGCAGAAAGAGTACTACCTCAACGAGAAGATCAAGGCCATCCAGAAGGAGCTCGGCCGCGGCGAAAAGAGCGAGTGGGATGAGCTCAAGAAGAAAGTCGATTCCGCCGGCATGCCGAAGGAAGTGCACGAGAAGGCACTGCAGGAGCTGAAGAAGCTGGAAGCCATGCCGCCGATGTCAGCCGAATCAACGGTTTCTCGCAATTATCTTGATTGGCTCCTCGCGGTTCCCTGGCGCAAGAAGTCGAAAGAGATTCGCAACATCGAATCTGCCGAGAAGATTCTCAACGAAGATCATTATGGGCTGGAGAAGATCAAGGAACGCATCCTTGAATTTCTCGCGGTTCGCCAGTTGGTAAAAAATCCAAAAGGCTCTATCCTCTGCTTCGTTGGGCCTCCGGGCGTCGGCAAGACCTCGCTGGGAATGTCGATCGCGAAGGCCACTGGCCGCAAATTCGTACGCCTCTCGCTAGGTGGCGTACGCGATGAAGCTGAGATTCGCGGGCATCGCCGCACCTATATCGGTGCTCTTCCTGGACAAATCATCCAGTCGATGAAGAAGGCAGGTACAAAGAATCCGGTCATCATGCTGGACGAAGTCGATAAGATGGCCGCCGACTTTCGCGGCGACCCGTCAGCCGCGCTGCTGGAGGTTCTCGATCCGGAACAGAACTTCATGTTCCAGGATCATTACCTCGACGTCGAATACGATCTCTCGCAGGTACTTTTCGTAGCCACAGCCAACGTGCTGCACACCATTCCGGCTCCGCTGCAGGACCGCATGGAAGTGCTCCGGTTGCATGGCTACACCGAGCTCGAGAAGATCGAAATCGCCAAGCAATACCTGGTTCGCAAGCAGCGCCAGGCGACCGGCTTGTCGGAATCGAACATCGTTTTCACCGATGACGCGATCACCGAAATCATTCGCTCCTACACGCGCGAAGCCGGCGTTCGCAACCTCGAACGCGAAATCGGCAATATCGGCCGCAAGGTTGCTCGCAAGGTCGTAAAGCAAGGTTTGGAGTACTCGACGACTGTTAATGCGGAAAACGTCTCCGAATTCCTCGGAGTGGCGAAATTCCGCGACATGCTCGCGCACGAGAAGAGCGAAGTCGGTCTGGTTACCGGACTCGCCTGGACCGAAGTGGGAGGTTCGATCCTCTCAACCGAAGTCACCATCGTCGACGGCAAAGGCAAACTCACTCTCACCGGCAAACTCGGCGATGTGATGCAGGAGTCAGCGCAGGCAGCAATGTCGTATATCCGCTCACGTGCGAATCGACTCGGCCTGCCGCGCGATTTCTATCGCAATCTCGATATTCACATTCACGTGCCGGAAGGGGCGATTCCCAAAGATGGACCGTCAGCGGGTATCACGATGGCCACCGCAATCGCCAGCGCATTGAGCAAGATTCCTGTGCGTCGCGATATTGCCATGACGGGCGAAATCACCTTGCGCGGCAAAGTTCTGCCCATCGGAGGACTTAAAGAGAAGCTACTGGCAGCGCATCGCGCCGGCATCTTTGAGGCCATCCTGCCGAAGGACAATGAGAAGGATCTCTCCGAGGTTCCGGAAAACCTCCGCAATGCGATGAAACTGCACTTCGCCGATACGATGGACGATGTGCTGGGAATCGCGCTCGAAGGTCCATTGCCCGAGTACATCGAATCGACTGAGACGCAAGGAATGCCGACAGTCACTCCAACGCAGCCGTCGCAGTTGCCTGTACAGCACCAGTAGTCGATCATTGTCATTCCGAACCGCGCGATGTTGGCGGTGAAGAATCCTTACTGTACCCATAACCGATGGGTTCGGTAGGGATTCCTCGCTTCGCTCGGAATGACAAACCCGCATGAAGCTCGATGCACGCTTTCTGAAATCCGCGGCAGCCCCTGAGCACTTCCCTGCTCCGACTGTCCCCGAAATCGCCTTCCTCGGTCGCTCGAACGTTGGCAAATCAAGTTTGATTAATGCTTTGCTCGGACAAAAGATCGCGCACGTGAGTTCCACTCCGGGACGCACGCAGACCATCAACTTCATCGAGATCCGACAAAAGCCGCAGACAGTTGAACCAGATCTGATCCTCGCCGACCTTCCCGGCTATGGATACGCGAAGATCTCACGCGAGATCAGTGCCGAATGGCCGAGGTTCATTGAGCCATATCTAGCTGAGCGCGAGCCGCTGCGTCTGTCGGTGGTTCTTATTGACGCAAATGTTCCACCACAGAAGAGTGACCGGCAATTGGTCGAGTGGCTGCAAAAGCATGATCGAGAAGTCCTACTAGTCGCAACAAAATCAGATCGATTGTCGGCAAATCAGCTCAACAAATCTCTCGCGCAACTCAGACGAGGGCATGAAGTTGAACGAATCGTTCCGGTTTCGGCGAAGACCAAAAAGGGAATGCCAGAGCTGTGGCAGGAGATCGTCAGTGCTGTAGGCGAATCCGTTTAATTTCCTGACCAGGTCACCCAGGCCCGAAGGGCCGACAGAGGCGCAGCCCAGCGGCGTGAGCCCTGGGTGCCGCCCTTTCAGGGCTCATGCGCGCTTGGCTCGCTGACGAATCTCAATCCGTCACGCGACGCGATTAATCCACCCATGCGTCACGTGCCGCTAGCGCACATCTGCCCCGTACTGGAATCTGAGATGTCGCCCTTTCAGGGCTCAAGAACCTGCTGTGTTGCTAGCCCAGGGCTCACGCCGCTGAGCTGCGCTTCTGTCGGCCCTGGCCGTGGGTCCTTCGGCATTGCTCCTTTTGAATTCGCTCGCTGCGAGACCGCTTTCGTGGTGTCATGTGTGGCAACGTCGTCAACTTGAATCATCCGTTCGTACCTGCCAATCTACTTACATATGGAAAGTATCGACGGACACATGCAGCCACGGCCCGTTTCGGAATCGGTTTCCGAGATGGCCGAGGTGGTTCTTCCTAACGACGCAAATCCTCTCAACAACCTGCTTGGCGGACGGCTGATGCACTTTATCGACATCGCCGGCGCGATGGCCGCACATCGCCACAGCCGAAGCTATGTCGTGACCGCGTCGATGGACCACATTGATTTTCTCGCGCCGGTGCACGTGGGTGATCTGTTGATTCTGCGTTCATCGGTCAATCGCGCTTTCCACACCTCCATGGAGGTTGGAGTGAAGTGCTGGGTGGAAAACTACATTGCCGGCACGCGGCGACATATCGCCTCGGCATATCTCACCTTTGTCGCTGTCGACAGCCGCGGGCGGCGCGTTCCCGTTCCACCCGTGATTCCCGAAGCAGAGGAAGAAAAACAGCGCTTCGAAGACGCAGGTCGCCGCCGTGAATTGCGCAAGCAGGAGCAGGAACGCAAGCGGGCAAATCAGCTTGCACGCGGGTAGCAGCTGCCAAGTCTCTCAATTCCACTGCGTATAATCGCCTGTTAGGAGAAATCTGTGGGACACATGCACGGCGGGCCTCCGCAGCAGGGACCAAGGCCGCTTCCGGGAGTTCAGAACGTAATTGCCGTCGGTTCCGGTAAAGGCGGAGTCGGCAAGACCACCATTGCCGTGAACCTCTCAGTCGCCCTCGGCAAACTCGGCTACAAAGTTGGATTGCTTGATGCTGACGTCTATGGCCCGAATGTCCCGCTGATGATGGGCATCAACCGTCAACCGGAAGTCATAGGCCAGAATCGGATTCTGCCGCTAACGAATTACGGCATTAAAGTCATTTCCGTGGGCTTAATCAATCCGGGAGACAAGCCCCTGGTGTGGCGTGGTCCGATGTTGCATTCGATCATCAAGCAGTTCCTGCAGCAGGTGGAATGGGGTGAGCTGGACTTTCTGATCGTCGATCTGCCGCCAGGAACCGGTGATGTTGTGATCTCACTCTTTCAGACCGTTCCCCTGACCGGCGCGATCGTCGTCTCGACTCCCTCCGATGTTTCCCTTCAAGACGCGCGCAAAGCAATCGAGATGTTTCGAGGCGTCAAGGTTGACGTATTCGGAGTGGTTGAAAACATGAGCCACTTTCATTGTCCCTACTGCCAACACGAGATCGACATCTTCTCCAAAGGCGGCGTTGAACGGACTGCAAAGCAGTTCGGCGTTCCCTATTTGGGCGCCGTAGAGCTCGATCCGGACGTGCGAAAGGGCGGCGATACAGGGTTGCCGGTAGTCTTGGGCGGAGAAGATTCTCCCCACGCGAAAGCGTTCTTCCAGTTCGCCCGCGAGATCGCGCAAACGGCAGCGGAGCATAAGACGGAAAGCGTGATCGAGATTCAGTGAAACCAGCACTCGGCAGTCAGCACTCGGCATTCGGCCAAGTAGCGGCAAGTGTGGGGCCTGTCATTGTTCGATCAGCCGTGTTGTCTTGTGCCACCGCCACACTTTCAAAAGCAGCGAAAATCCAAAACCCATACAGATGCCAAATAAGAGGCCGCTAAGCAGAACACAGGCCAATTGCACGAAATACCGCGGGGTTCGGACATCAGCATTGATCCACTTAGCCAGCCCAAACAGCAGAAGAGCAGTCACGCCTGATGCGAGGCACGCCATGATGTATCCTTTCCGACCGAAGCTATGAGGCTTTCCTCGCCATGCCGAGTAGGCAATTGAAATTGCAAGTAGTGGCCCGATGAAAAAGAAGGTCAGCAGCTCCATTCCTTCGGTGAGCCATATGTAATCTGGATTCATCGGCTATGGAATATACACCACGTTCGACCGGCCGAATGCCGACTGCTGATTGCCGACTGCCTTCTCCTTAGCACTCCCGAACCCAGAGTGCTACCTTGACAGCATCGTCCTCAGATTCCTATCATCTAATCATCAGTAGTGTCTCTGCATCACGCAAATACTCTCGCAGAATCAACTACTTAGCAGTATGCCCATCAGCAATATAGGCTCCCGGGAACGGGAGATCCTGACCGCCATTATCGAAACCTACATCGCTACCGGGGAGCCAGTGGGGTCGCGGACTCTCGCCCGCGGCAACAAGGACCGGCTTAGCCCGGCTACGATTCGCAATGTCATGGCGGACCTGGCGGACGCAGGTCTTTTAGAGCAGCCGCACACCTCTGCTGGACGGGTTCCCTCGCCTCAGGGATATCGCTATTACGTAGAGCAGCTCACAGGTAAAGCGCAAATTTCACAGGCCGATCAGGATCTGATCACCAACTCGTTTACCGGCATTGGCGATCCTCAGGAGTTTCTGGAACGCACGTCTCACGTATTGTCGCTGATTTCGCGCGGCGTGGGTGTCGCGATCTCGTCCCGTTCGGGTGAGAAAAATGAGCTGGAGCATGTGTACTTCTCCCGATTGGCGTCGGGCAAGGTTCTGGCTGTAGTAGTAACAAAGTCCGGAGTAGTGCGTGATCGCGTCCTGCGCATGGATCGTGACATCCCACAGGCGGAGCTCGAGAGCGCGGCCAATTACATCAATGCCAACTTCCAGGGATGGACGATCGAATCGATCCGCACCGAGCTGGCTCGGCGTTTGGAGCAAGAGCGCAGCGAATACGACCGGTTGATGACCTCAATCGAGCAGCTTTACCGTGGCGGCGCACTGCATCAGCAAGATGAACAGAACACCGTCTACGTAGAGGGAGTTTCCAACCTCATCGTGAGCGAGGAAGACCGCGAACGTTTGCGTGAGATGCTGCGCGTACTCGAAGAGAAACAGCGGATTATCGAGCTTCTGTCCAGCTACGTGGATACTAAGCAGGAAGCTGTCCGCGTGGTGATTGGACTCGAAGAACGCTTACCCGAGATGCGCAATCTCGTGCTCATCGGCGCACCGGCTCGCGTCGGCGAGCAGGTAGTCGGATCGCTTGCGGTAATCGGTCCTACACGAATGGACTACGAGCATACGATCACGGCGGTCTCGTACATCGCGCAGCTTTTCGATAAGGTTCTAAATGAGAATCAGTAAAGGGACAGCCAGTCAGTCCCGTTCGCGGTGGCGAACGAGTGAGTCACAGTCAGTACCGTTCGCGGTAGCAAATGGGTAAGTAACTGAATTCAAAAAGATAGAAGTCCGTTATGGCAATCAAGAGCGATCAAGATCAAACGATAGAAGCGGCGGAAAGCGAACAGCAGAATGGCTCTCACGAGTCGCTGCCTGCAGCCGACGCGCAGGAACTGGCGCAGGAATCCAAAGGCGGAGTCTCGCAGCAGGAGTACGAGCGTGTCACCAAAGAGCGTGATGCGCTGCTCGACCGGCTCGCCCGTTTGCAGGCCGAGTTCGAGAACGCGCGCAAGCGCTATCTGCGCGAGCAAGGTGAATACCGCGAGTACGCCACAGCAGACGCGGTGAAGACCTTCCTTCCCGTTCTCGACAATTTCAATCTGGCGCTTCGCAGTCGGAAGTCGGAAGCTCTCGATGCCGGCCTTCGCTCCGGCATAGAGCTGATCCGCAAGCAGATGGAAGACGCTCTCGCCCGTCTCGGTGTGCAAGCCGTGCCCGCCCAGGGACAGCAATTCGATCCGCGTGTGCATGAAGCCATCGAGATGGTGGAATCCAGCGACCATGCCGACCACGAAGTCATCGAAGAGCTGCAGCGTGGCTACAAAATCAAAGATCGTCTGCTGCGTCCAGCGATGGTTCGCGTAGCTACGAATCCAACAAAGAAGTAACGGAGAATCGCACTGCCTACTAACGTGAAGCGCGATTATTACGAGGTCCTTGGTGTAACTCGAAGCTGCACTGATCAGGAACTCAAGAGCGCATACCGCAAACTCGCCATGCAGTATCACCCGGACCGTAATCCGGGCGACCAGACTGCCGAAGAAAAGTTCAAAGAAGCCAGCGAGGCGTATGGCGTCCTCTCAGACGAGAACAAACGCGCCCAATACGATCGCTTTGGCCACGCTGGCATCGGCGGCGCTGGATTCGGCGGTTTCGATGCCTCCGCCTTCCAGGATCTCAGCGAGATCTTCGGCGACATCTTCGGGTTTGGCGACGCGTTTGGTGGGGGACGGCGCCGCAGCCGTGCCCAACGCGGAGCCGATCTGCGCGCCGATATCACCATCGAGCTGAAAGACGCGATCTTCGGAAAGACCACAGAAATTCCTGTGCGCAAGTCCGAGACGTGCGACGCGTGCCACGGAACCGGTGGCGCGCAAGGCAAGCAGCCAACAACCTGCAGCGCCTGCGGAGGTCGCGGACAGCTTCGTTATCAGCAAGGTTTCTTCAGTGTTGCACGCACGTGCGGCACCTGCGGCGGGACGGGCCAGGTGATCACCGATCCTTGCAAGCAGTGTCGCGGCGAAGGACGCGTGATCCGCCAGCACACGATGAAGGTCGAGGTTCCTCCTGGCGTAGAGGATGGCACGCGTATTCGCTACCAGGGCGAAGGCGAAGCGGGTGCGTTCGGCGGGCCTGCAGGCGATCTCTACGTCGTGCTTAACCTCAAGGAAGATTCTTTTTACGCGCGCGATGGAAACAATCTGCACTGCATGGTTTCGATTTCGATGCCAGACGCAGCGCTCGGAACCGAAGTCTCAGTCCCGACGTTTGAAGGCGAGTACAAGCTAAAGATTCCCGCTGGCACGCAAAGCGGCCAGCAGATTCCAATTCGGAACAAAGGCGTTCCCGTTCTACGCGGACGTAGCCGCGGTGATCTCATCGTCCATGTCGAAGTGCAGATTCCCAAGAAGCTAAGTCAACGCCAGCGCGAACTGCTCGAAGAACTTGCGTCGATCACCGAAGTCGATGACAAGCACGATAAGAAGAACTTTTTCGAGCGCATGAAGGCCCGCATCCAATCCTGATCTGGCAATGACCCGACGCCGCTGGATTGCCGACGAAGTCTCCGGCGATGAAGCCGTCCTCACTGGCCGCAATGCCGAGCATCTGAGCCGCGTTCTACGTGCGCGCATCGGCCAGCAGTTTGAGATCGCCACTGGAGAGGGAGTGCGTTTGGGCGAGATCGTCGAGATCCAGCCCGAGCGCGTGGTCTTCTCCCTCAATCCAGCCCAGGTATCCGAGCTGGATAAAGACACGCTGACAGTCCATCTCTACCTGGCCATTTTCAAATTTGATCGGTTCGAGTGGGCGGTTGAGAAATGTACCGAACTGGGAGTAACGGCCATTGTTCCGGTAATCGCAGCGCGAACAGACGCGCACCTCACGAACGCTGCGAAAAAACGAGTCGAGCGTTGGCGACGCATCGCATACGAAGCCTCCCAGCAATCACGCCGCGACCGCCCTCCTGAAATTTCCAATCCAGAGAAGCTGGGAAAAGTAATCGAGGCTGCTCCTATCCGGCGAATTGTCTTATCCGAGGCTGAGCGCGGACAAACCCTGCTCTCCCTGGTTAACAATTCCCACGAGTTCTCCTTGGCTGTGGGTCCAGAAGGGGGCTGGACCACTTCGGAACTCGACTTATTCCGGAGCAAGGGCTGGTCTCCTGCTTCACTGGGAAGAACCGTCCTGCGCGCGGAGACGGCCGCGACTGCAGCTCTCGCCATCACACAAGGAGCCTTCCAGCCATCCGAGACATGAACAGCTCTTGCAGATAAGAACGGCTTGCGCTCGCCTTCGCTGCTCCGCGAAAACCTGCATTTCAGAACATCGAAATCTGGGTGTCCCGTTTCAGCATCATACCTTCGGGTTTATTGAGCCCAGGATGACCAATGGTTGACGTTGGACGAATCAAGGAAGGACTACCTCACCCGCGCGGCGCGACGTGGGACGGCAAGGGAACGAATTTTGCGGTTTTCTCGGCGAATGCCGGCAAAGCTGAGGTTTGCCTCTTTGACCAGCATGGCAAAGAGACCGCGCGTGTCGAGCTGCCCGAATATACCGATCAGATATTTCATGGATATCTGCCCGACGTTCATCCGGGAACTTTTTACGGATATCGCGTGCATGGCCCGTACGAGCCCAATGCTGGACATCGCTTCAATCCCAACAAGCTCCTGCTCGATCCCTACGCACGCGCTCATACCGGCGGGCTGACATGGAACCCAGCGGTGTTCGGCTATCAAATGGAATCAGGAGACGACCTGACCTTCGACGAGCGCGACAGCGCGCCGTTTGTTCCCAAATCGGTTGTTGTCGATCCGGACTTTGACTGGAAGGGGGAGCCGGGGCGTCAGGCGATCCCCTGGGAACATACGGTCATCTACGAAGCTCATGTAAAGGGATTCACGCAGCTGAATCCCGCAGTGGATGAGCGGCTTCGCGGCAAATATGCGGGATTCGGTACGAAGCAGGTGGTCGACTACATCCGCTCGCTCGGCGTTACATCGGTTGAGTTGCTGCCGATTCACACCTTCGTGAACGACAGTCTTCTTCTCGATAAAGGCCTCACGAATTACTGGGGTTACAACAGCATTGGATTCTTCGCGCCTGATCCGCGCTATGCGGCCGACGTCGCCAACAGCTTGCGTGAATTCAAAGAGATGGTCGCGCGCTTCCACGATGCGGGCCTTGAAGTAATACTTGATGTTGTTTACAACCATACCGCCGAAGGCAACGAGCGCGGCCCGACGCTGTGTTTTAAAGGGCTCGACAACGCCAGCTATTACCGTCTAACTCCGGATCAGAAGCGTTACTACGTCAACGATACGGGAACCGGAAACACCCTCAACCTGAGCCATGCGCGCGTACTCCAGATGGTCACAGACTCGCTCCGCTATTGGGTCGAGGAGATGCACATCGATGGCTTCCGTTTCGATTTGGGAACGATCCTCGCGCGTGAGCCAAACGGGTTCGATAACCAGAGTGGATTTCTGAAAGCCTGCAGCCAGGACCCGGTGCTGGCAACAGTGAAACTGATCGCCGAGCCGTGGGATTGTGGTCCAGGCGGCTATCAGGTTGGCGGCTTCCCACCGGGCTGGTCAGAGTGGAACGACAAATTCCGGAACACCGTCCGCGACTACTGGCGCGGCGAAGCGCCGGCTGCCGAGCTAACGCCCCGACTCTGCGCCTCGGCCGACTTGTTCAATCATCAGGGCCGTCGTCCGTGGGCCTCGATCAACTTCATCACTGCACACGACGGCTTCACTCTGAACGACCTCGTCAGCTACAACGAGAAACACAACGAAGCGAACAGAGAAAACAATCAGGACGGAACCAATGACAATCGCTCCTGGAACTGCGGAGCCGAAGGCCCGACCGACGATGCCGGAATTAACGCACTTCGCGAGCGGCAAATGCGCAATCTGCTCGCTACGCTTTTGCTCTCGCAAGGCACGCCGATGATGGTTGCCGGCGACGAGTTTGGCCGCACCCAGCAAGGCAACAACAACGCCTATTGCCAGGACAACGAGATCAGTTGGGTCAACTGGAACATCGACGAGCGCGGCAAGACACTCACGCAATTCGTGCAAAAGTTGACCGGGCTGCGCCATAAGTATCCGATTCTCCGCCGCACACGATTCCTTACTGGCGAGTACAACCAGGAGCTCGAGATCAAGGACGTCACCTGGATCAACGCCAACGGAAGCGAGATGGAGGAATCGAATTGGGCTGATACGGGAATGCGCTGCTTCGGCATGCTCATCGACGGACGCGCTCAGACGACCGGAATCCGCAAACGCGGCCAGGAGACTACCCTGCTCCTGGTTTTCAATGCCCATCACGACGTAGTGCAGTTCATGCTGCCTGAATGTACCGGGGGACGAGAATGGTCACTGCTGATCGACACGAACATTCCCGGAAAGGAAGACGGTAGCTTCACGACAGGCGAGAGCTACCAAGTAACTGCGAGATCGATTGCTGTCTTCAGGCTTAACGCTAATCAGTCCGGCACGCCAAAACCATCGTAGACTGCCCGCGGATCAACGCTAAGGCTCAACCGATTCGGCGTTCTTCCAAAACCTCATCGAGCATGCCCGACAGAGAATTCGCGCGTTCTTCGTAGACGCTGGCAAAGCGGTCGTACTTTTTCTTCAGCAAGTGGTATTCGTCTGCGATGTTGAGGGCCGCGAGAACGGCTACGCGCAGCGAGTCGGCAGTCGAGGTCTTCTCCGCCACGGATCGCATTTTGAGATCGACATAATCGGCCAGCTTCTGGATGTGGTCCGCATCGGTCCCGCGCAGGTTGTAGGACTGGTCGTAGATGTCGACGCGGATGCTGCCGGCCGCAGCCGGCGTCTGGGCGGGCTTAGGTTGCGCCATTACGAGGCCTCCGCAAGAGCGTCGATCTGCTTCAGCATTTTTTCCACCCGGCCGCGGACCTCTTCGCGCTCCCGCCGCAGAGTGACGATCTGCTGACGCATCGTGTCCACCTCTTCCTCGCGCTCTTCCAGTTGCTCGCGCAGGCGGCTCACATCGCGTTCAGCGATATTCTTTGCTTCGCGCGCTGCCTTCAGCAGTTCGATGGTTTTATAAACTTTTTCTTCAAGTGCATGGAATTCGTCGGTGGAAGCGGAAAGCTCAAGCTCGGCAAGCGCCCTGGCAGACATAAATGCAGAACCTCACGAAGAATTTTTTTGATGGCGCAGCTCGAAGTATATCCCACACCATTACATGAACATGCCTGTGAATCCTGTTGATAACGAGGAAGAAATTCTCTTTTTCTGAGGCGGCCTATTTGAGTCTGGATGGGATCAACGCGTGCTCGTGACCTATACGGGTTAAGGCTCATGTATTCTGTTCCGCTTGCAACGTACAAGGAATCTCCTCATGCGAAGAATCGTCCTGCTACTTCTTTCCTCCGCCGCAATCGCGCAGACACCTGCGAACGACGCGAAAGCTTACGTCAAATTCGATCAGCCAACCATCGTGTTGAATCACGTGCGTGTGATCGATGGAACCGGAGCTCCGACGAAAACCGACCAGATGATCGTGATCAACAACGGAAAGATTCAGAGCATCGCTGCCGCAGGCTCGCAAACGCCCTCGGACGCTCAGGTATTGGATCTGCCCGGCGATACAGTGATGCCTGGAATCGTAGGCATGCATGATCACCTTTACTATCCCGCGCCCGGACGCAACATCGCGATGTATCCCGAACACGCATGGAGCTTTCCCCGACTGTATCTCGCAGCGGGCGTGACGACGATCCGCACCACGGGATCGGTCGAGCCCTATACCGATTTGGAACTGAAGAAAGACATCGACTTAGGCAAGATGCCAGGCCCGAAGATGCATGTGACGGGACCATATCTGGAGGGACAAGGCGCATACACACCACAGATGCACGAGCTCGCGGACGCCGAGGATGCGCGGCGCACGGTTGATTATTGGAGCGCTGAAGGGGTCGAGAACTTCAAGGCTTACATGAACATTACGCACGACGAGCTGCAGACCGCCGTGGAAGAGGCACACAAACACAATTTGAAGATCACCGGGCACCTCTGCTCGATTGGCTTTCGCGAGGCGGCCCAAATCGGGATTGATGACCTG
>DATEKE010000256.1:0-10450 GCA_035277605.1 Terriglobales bacterium
ACGCAGCTTGAATGCAAATTTCCAATTTGCGGAAAATCTCTCGGGAAAGATCGTGCGGCTAAAAGGGAAAGACATTGCTTCCGCAGTAGCTGAGTTCGTGCGCCAGGAACACATCACCCAGGTAGTATTCGGTCGTTCCGCAGTGGGAGGCTGGCGCGAGTATCTCTATCTCGGAGCGATCCAGAGATTTTTACGCAATGCGCCGCCGGTTGACGTACACATCATCACGCAGAGGGCAGACTAGTGGCCGGCCGCCGCATTTTAGTCGTCGACGACGAACCGCAGATCACGCGAGTTCTTCGCACAACGCTCTCCAGTCACGGTTACGAAATTCGCGTTGCCAATGATGCCCAAGCCGCGCTCGATGTAGTCAATGACTGGCCGCCGGAGTTGATCATCACCGACCTTTCGATGCCCGACATCAATGGCATTGAGCTGACCAAGCGAGTGCGAAGCAAATCGGAGGTGCCGATCATCGTTCTTTCCGTGCGGGGCGAGGAACGTTCCAAAATTGAGGCTCTCGACGCCGGCGCCGATGACTACGTCACCAAACCATTCAGCATGAATGAACTGCTGGCGCGTGTGCGAGCGAACCTGCGCCGCTTCTCTCCGCCCAAAGAGGAAGAGTCGGAGATCGAAGTTGGCGATTTCAGGATCGATCTCGCGGGCCATCGGACATTCGTTCGCGGCGAAGAAGTCAGACTTACTCCCAAAGAATTTGATCTCCTCGTCTATTTCGCTCGCCATCCGGAGAAGGTCATTACTCACGCGATCCTCTTGCGCTCGGTGTGGGGAGCACAGAGTGTGAATCAGAACGAATATCTGCGCGTCTTTATCGGCCAGCTCCGAAAAAAGCTCGAAGGCAGCGACGAGAGGCATTACATCCTTACCGAACCTTGGATCGGGTACCGCTTCACTCCGGGCGAATAAGTTCGCTACTTGATGAGTCCTGCAATTCGCAATGATTAGCCACGGCTCATTTGAGGAGCTTCATGCTGCCCTTAGCAAAATCTTTATGACTGGCTTAGCCCGACCTTACCGCCCAGTTCGTAAATTGATGCTGGATGGTTGTGATCGTGATCACGGCGACGTATCGAAGCGGCGCTTTCATGGGAGCCGTCAAGGCGGTGCTCGTTATCGCCATCTGCTTTTCATTGTTAGCGCCCACTGACGCGCGCAGTCAGGATCCGCTAGATTCCGAAACGAGCGCGAGCAGCGACGCCAAGGCTGCTGCCGCAGCCCCGCTGCCTACGCCCAGCATTACGGGACCGCTTCAGGCGGCGCCTGCCATCGTCTTTGAGGGCGGCCCTCTCGGCAAACTGAACTTGAACGGGATCGTGAGCGGGATAGGCCTTTGGCAGGGGAATCACATACCTGGCGATAACTCGACACAGGCCGATGTTAGCAACGGCCAGATATTTCTACAGAAGTCCACCGGCTGGTGGCAGTTTTATGTTCAGGCAGGCGCCTACAACATCCTGACTCTTGGCACTCCCTTGCTCTCAACCGGGAAAACGATCTCGAATCTTTTTGGCCCAGTTCCGGTTTGGTATGTGAAGTTGGCGCCGGCAAAGAACACGTCCGTCATGATCGGCTCATTGCCAACGTTGATGGGCGCGGAATACACCTTTGATTTTCAGAACATGAACATCAACCGCGGCCTGCTGTGGAACCAGGAGAACGATATCAACCGCGGAATCCAGGTGAATCAGACGGTCGGCAAGTTTACCGCGTCGCTTAGTTGGAACGATGGCTACTATTCGAATCGCTACTCCTGGCTGAGCGGTTCGCTCACGTACGTCAATGGCCCACATAGCCTGTCGTTTATCGGCATGGGCAATCTCGGGCAGACGGCGTTCCGGACTCTCGCGACACCGGTGCAGAACAACAGTGCGATCTACGCCGCGATCTACACGTACACGAAGAGCGGATGGATCGTGCAGCCCTACTATCAATACAGCAACGTTCCTACGAATCCGGCTGTTGGAGTTAGGCGAGGAGCATCAACCAACGGCGGAGCGCTGCTCGCGAGTCGCATACTACAGCATGGATTCTCGCTTGCAGGTCGGGGCGAGTACCTCGCAAGCACCGGCAGCACCGCAGAGGGATCCATCAATTTGATGTACGGTCCGGGCAGCTCGGCCTGGTCGATCACGCTGACGCCAACTTTCCAATATCACAGATTCTTTGCGCGCGCAGATCTCGCGTTTGTACGCGCGAACAGTGTTGCGCCCGGGGCGGCTTTCGGTCCGGTGGGCACGAATCGTAATCAACCTCGCGGAGTGATGGAAGTGGGATTCCTGTTTTGATG
Organism: Terriglobales bacterium; assembly: GCA_035277605.1. Classification (GTDB taxonomy): domain Bacteria; phylum Acidobacteriota; class Terriglobia; order Terriglobales; family Acidobacteriaceae; genus Gp1-AA112. The sequence continues at coordinate 2,312 of DATEKE010000256.1, forward strand.
GGCGCAAGCACAGTGCGTGGTAAGGAGCAACTATGAAAGACGTAATTTTCATTTTGGTAACAATGGCTTTCTTCGCGGTTTCGATTGCATACGTTCACTTTTGTGAACGCGCGAAGTAGGAGGCACGCATGCATACCGAATCCGCTGTGATGCTTGTGATTTGCGTCCTGATGACGATCTACCTGTTTTACGCGCTGTTGCGTCCGGAGAAGTTCTGATGACTGCGAACGGCTGGTTTCAAATCCTGTTCTTCTTCGCGCTGGTGCTTACGGTTACTAAGCCGCTCGGTATCTTCATGGCGCGCGTCTTCAATCGCGAGCGTACTTTCATGGACCCGGTGCTGCGTCCGATCGAGAGGCTGATCTATCGCTCGACCGGCGTCGACGAGAACCGCGAAATGCGGTGGACCGAATACGCAATCGCCATGCTGCTGTTCAGCGCGGTGTCGATGCTCGTGCTCTACATCATGCAGCGTGTGCAACTGCACCTGCCCTGGAATCCGCAGAAGATTGCCGACGTCGCTCCTGATCTTTCCTTCAACACGGCCGCCTCGTTCACCACTAATACCAATTGGCAGAACTACAGCGGCGAGACCACGATGAGCTACTTCACGCAGATGGCCGGGCTCGCTTATCACAACTTCGTTTCAGCTGCAGTCGGGATCGCGCTGGCCATTGCATTCATTCGCGGCATCGTGCGGCGGGAGAAGGAAACAATTGGCAACTTCTGGGTCGACTTAACGCGCTGCACTCTGTGGATTTTGGTTCCGTTTTCGATAGTCGGCGCGCTCCTGCTTGTGTGGCAAGGAGTGCCCCAGAACCTGAGGCCCTACGACGTTGCCAAGTTAGTGGAACCACAACAGGTGCAGAAGACAGGCCCCGATGGCAAGCCCATGGTTGATGCGAATGGCAAGCCGGTAATGGACACAGTCACAGATCAGAGCATCGCGCAGGGGCCGGTAGCTTCGCAGGAGATCATCAAGGAATGGGGGACGAACGGCGGGGGCTTCTTTAACGCCAACAGTGCTCATCCATTCGAAAATCCCACCCCGCTCTCAAACTTGATCGAGATGTTCTGCATTTTCGCGATCTCCTCAGGACTTACCTACACGCTCGGCAGGATGACAGGCTCGCAGCGACATGGCTGGGCAGTATGGTCCGCGATGGCAATTCTCTTCTTTGCAGGCGTGATTACGGCGTATTGGGCAGAGTCTCAGGGTAATCCACTGCTCGCCGGAACCAATCAGCAAGTCTCCACACTGCAGTCCGGCGGCAACATGGAAGGCAAAGAGGTCCGTTTCGGGATTGCTAACACAGCTCTGTGGGCAACGATCACAACAGACACAAGTTGCGGCGCGGTGAACGGATTTCATGATTCCTTCACGCCGATTGGCGGTCTGGTTCCGCTCACGAACATGATGCTGAGCGAGACGATTTTTGGGGGTGTCGGCGCGGGAATGTATGGCGTCTTGATTTATATCGTGCTGGCGGTGTTCATTGCTGGGCTGATGGTCGGGCGTACGCCGGAGTACCTGGGCAAGAAGATCGAAGCTTACGACGTAAAGATGGCGATGCTCGTCTCGCTCGTATTCCCTCTGGCCATCCTGTCGCTGGCCGCGGTATCGGTTCTGTATCAGTTCGGAACTTCGAGCATCAGCAATCCAGGCCCGCATGGGCTGTCGCAGGTTCTCTACGCCTTTACTTCAACGGCTGCAAATAATGGCTCGGCGTTTGGCGGACTGAACGGCAACACGCTGTACTACAACACAGCTCTGGGTGTGAACACGCTGATCGGACGATTCCTGATGATCATTCCCATGCTGGGAATTGCGGGCAGTCTGGCGCGCAAGAAGTACGTGCCTCCGTCGCTGGGCACATTTCCAGTGACGACGCCACTATTCACGATCCTACTGATTGGCGTGATTGTGATCGTCGGAGCCCTAACGTTTTTTCCTGCCCTCAGCCTTGGGCCAATTCTTGAACATCTGCTGATGGCAGCCGGTAAGACCTTCTAGATCGGAGACAACGATGCATGACTCTTCTTTCCGCTTTTGGGCTGTTCGCAGTTACTGCGATGTTGATCGCGTACGCGCTCGAGGAGCGCAGCGCCTGGTTTGTTCTGGCATTCGCCTTCTCGTGCCTGCTGGGATCGACGTATGGATTCCTTCAAGGCGCGTGGCCATTCGGATTGGTTGAGGCCGTGTGGTCGGGGATTGCACTGAAACGCTGGTGGTTGAGGAGAGTTGAGGAAGCGAGGTAACTATGGCCAGGTCGAAAGCGATTTGGGAATGGAAGATGGTCCGGCGTGCGCTTTGGGATTCGGTACTCAAGTTGAATCCGCGCAAGATGATGGGCAATCCGGTGATGTTCGTGGTCGAAGTCGGCAGCGTGATCACTACCGTCTTGCTCTTCCGCAGCCATATGGACTTTAAGTTCAATCTGCAGATTACTTTGTGGCTGTGGTTCACCGTAGTCTTTGCCAACTTCGCGGAAGCCATGGCCGAAGGGCGCGGCAAGGCGCAGGCGGATACGTTGCGCAAGGCGCGTTCGGAAACGCAAGCGAATCTCTTGATGTCCGAAGGCACAATCGAAACAATTCCCAGTTCGGAACTGCGTACGGACGACGTCGTGATCTGCTCTGCAGGGGAGTTCATTCCATCCGACGGCGAGATCATCGAGGGCATCGCTTCAGTGGACGAATCGGCGATTACTGGCGAGTCCGCTCCCGTAATTCGCGAGGCAGGTGGAGACCGATCTGCAGTAACCGGCGGCACTCGAGTTCTTTCGGATCAGATCAAAATCAGGATCACCAGAAATCCGGGCGAAACATTTCTCGACCACATGATCGCTCTCGTCGAAGGCGCAGAACGCCAGAAGACGCCCAATGAAATCGCGTTGAACATTCTGCTCGCCGGACTGACGATCATCTTTCTTCTTGCTGTGGTTACGCTACAGCCATTCGCGATCTACTCGGGTAGCCCTCAGACCGTGTTCGTGCTGGTTTCGCTACTTGTCTGCCTGATCCCGACAACCATTGGAGGACTGCTGTCCGCAATCGGGATCGCCGGCATGGACCGCCTGATTCAGCACAATGTGCTCGCAATGTCGGGCCGCGCAGTCGAAGCGGCCGGCGATGTAAACACGCTGCTGCTGGACAAAACAGGCACGATCACCTTCGGCAATCGACAGGCGGCGGAGTTTATTCCCGCTCCGGGCGTCAGCGCCGACCAACTTGCCGATGCAGCGCAGCTCTCTTCGCTGGCAGATGAAACGCCTGAAGGTCGTTCCATCGTCGTACTCGCGAAGGAGAAATACGGTCTGCGGGGACGCGAGCTTTCCGAACCTCATGCCGAGTTTGTTCCCTTTACCGCGCAGACGCGCATGTCCGGCGTGAATCTCAACGGGCGCCGAGTGCGCAAAGGCGCAGCCGATGCTATCCAGAGATACCTGGAAGAACGCGGCGGCGAAATCCCGAAACAGCTCCAGCTTTCGGTTGACACGATCGCGCGGTCGGGAGGCACTCCACTGGTCGTCGCCGAAGGCTCTCGTCCCATGGGTGTCATCCACTTGAAGGACGTTGTTAAAGGTGGAATGAAGGAACGCTTCACTCAGCTTCGCGCAATGGGCATTCGGACGGTCATGATTACCGGCGACAATCCGCTCACAGCAGCAGCGATCGCGCGGGAAGCCGGAGTCGACGACTTTCTCGCACAGGCGACTCCCAAGGACAAGATGGACCTGATCCGCCGCGAACAGACCGACGGAAAGCTCGTAGCGATGACTGGCGACGGCACCAACGACGCTCCTGCCCTCTCCCAAGCCGACGTCGGCGTCGCGATGAACACCGGTACTCAGGCCGCAAAGGAAGCCGGAAATATGGTTGATCTCGACTCGAATCCGACGAAGTTGATCGAAATTGTTGAGATCGGAAAGCAGCTCCTTATGACTCGAGGCTCGCTCACGACCTTTTCAATCGCCAACGACGTTGCCAAATACTTCGCGATCATCCCGGCTATGTTTGCAGCGACGTTTCCGGTTTTGAACACCTTGAACATAATGCATCTACGAACGCCTCAATCCGCGGTGCTGTCAGCCGTGATTTTCAACGCGCTGATCATCATTGCGCTGATTCCCCTGGCTCTTCGAGGTGTGAGGTATCGCGCGATGGGCGCTGCTGCCCTGCTTCGTCGCAACCTGCTGATCTATGGCTTCGGCGGAATCGTTGTCCCTTTCATCGGCATCAAGGTCATCGATCTGGCGATTACCCGCATCGGGTTGGCGTAGGAGGAGATATGAAGAAGAATCTGATCACCTCGATACGGATGACGGTTGTGACGACGATTTTGCTGGGGATCATTTATCCGCTGGTTGTCACAGCGGTGGCCCAAGGACTCTTTCATGACCAAGCGAATGGTCAACTGATTTACCAGAACGGAACTATCGTGGGATCTAGAATCATCGGGCAGCCATTCCTTTCGGAAAATTATTTTCACTCCCGTCCTTCTGCAGCCGGAAGCGGGTATGATGCCGCAAATTCTGGAGCTTCCAATCTTGCTCCAACGAACCATGCTTTGATCGATCGCGTGAATAGCTCGGTTGCACAATACCAATCGGAAAACCCCGGCCAACTCGTTCCTATCGATCTGGTTACAACGTCGGGCTCGGGGCTCGATCCGCATATCACTCCTGCTGCCGCGGAATTTCAGATTCCCAGACTGGCGAAAGCTCGGGGCTTGAGCGAGTCTCAGTTGCATTCACTTGTCGCGCGACATACGGAGGGTCGTCAATTCGGTTTCCTGGGCGAGCCCCGAGTGAATGTGCTGGAGTTGAACCTCGAACTGGACTCAATCGCGCCGAAGAGATAGCTCACCTGGGACTCTATGGAATGATGCTGCGGTTCTTTATCCGGGAGACAGAAATGGAGGCCGGACCGTCGTCGCTGCATCGTGATCGAGCTTGTCGAGGCATTGGTCTCCTCTGAGTGCCCGTAACCGGCTACACGCTGGAAATTAAGTTATCAGACGAATACACCAAAATCGGCATAACTGGTGTATGCTTGCGGTATGGCGCGGACCAACATAGAAATCGATGACGAGCTCATTCGAAAAGCGAAGAGACTAACAGGGCTCAAGACTAAGCGGGAAATTGTAGATAGAGCACTCGAACTATTGGTCCGTTCTGAAAGCCGCAAGGGAATTCTACAATTTTACGGCTCAGGTATCTGGAGCGGGGATTTGAAGAAATCGCGGAGAAACCGCGTTTGATCCTTGTCGATAGTTCTGTATGGATCGATTTTTTTGGTCGTTATCCTGGACGAGCTGCAAGCGAACTCAAGCAGCTTATTGAGAGAGCTGAGCCACTTGGGCTGACGGGAGTTGTCGTCGCTGAGGTTCTGCAGGGCCTGACCCGCAACGTGGATCAGATTGAGCAGTATCTTTCCCAGTGGGAGTTACTGGAGCCCAGCGGCGCAGGCACTTACCAACATGCGGCACGCATTTACAGGACGGCTCGCGCGAGTGGCCTTACCCTCACGACAATCGACACGATCATCGCCGCCATCTCGTTAGAGCATCGCGCGACGTTATTCACCATCGATGAGGATTTCTCGCGACTCTCTCGAATCACGGAGCTTTCTTTGTACCCTCATAGAGAACGTCCACAATGATCTCTCTCTCCGACATCCGCGCCGCTCAGGAACGCATTCGTCCTTGCGTGAAGCGAACGACGACCGTTCGCAGCCGCACGTTGAGCGAGATGCTCGGCACGAATCTTTATCTCAAGCTGGAAATTTTCCAAACAACAGGCGCGTTCAAAGTTCGCGGAGCGTTCAACAAGATCCTCGTCGAACTCGATGCGGCGCGTAAGAACGGCGTGGTCGCAGTGAGCGGCGGAAATCACGCGCAGGCTGTGGCATACGCAGGAAAGCTGCTTGGATGTCGCACTGTAATTCTCATGCTGCACACAACACCGCGGAATTATCTCGACGCTACACGCGGATACGGCGCGGAGGTCGTTCAATTTGACGAGATCTCGCAGGCATTCGCCAAAGCACGCGAGTACGAGCGTGAAGGGATGCTGTTTGTGCATCCGTTTGACGATCCGCTGGTCATGGCCGGCCAGGGAACTCTTGGACTTGAGATTCTCGAAGAAGTTCCTGAATTGACCGATGTATTTGTCAGCATCGGAGGCGGCGGACTGATGAGCGGCACTGCGGTTGCGATCCGCTCCCAGAAGGACGTTCGCTTCTGGGGCGTCGAGACGGAAGGAGCTGACGCAATGGCGCGCGCTCTGGATGCAGGTCATCCGGTGGAGATTCGTCCGACATCGATTGCGAAGACGCTCGGCGCGCCGGCGGTTTCCGAAACGACACTGGCTATAGCGAAAGAACATCTTGCCAGCATCACGGTGGTTTCCGATCAGGAAGCCATGCAGGCGCTTGGGTTATTGCTGGAGCGGACGAAGGTTCTCACCGAGCCGGCGGCATCCTGCACGCTGGCTGCTGCGATCAGGATGAAGCAGCATTTTCGGCCGGAACATCATGTTGCACTCGTTCTCTGCGGCGGCAATCTTGGCCTGAACGACCTCTGCGAGTATCATGCGAAATTCCTGAAAAGTTGATACTCCGGAGATCACACTTGAAAGCACTCAAAGTTTTCTTTTTCACGACTCTCTTCATTTACGCTACAGCATTCGGTCAAAGCTTCACGCTTGAGCAGGTGATGAGCTCGCCATTTCCCACGCAGCTCACCGCGGCGAGTCACGCCAATGTCGTCGTCTGGGTGTTCAACAACAAAGGTTCGGATAATGTGTGGATCGCAAATGGTCCGGACTATGTAGGTCGCCAGGTTACGCATTATTCCGGCGATGACGGGCAGCGAATCGCCTCGTTGAAACTGACGGCGGATGGTCGCACCATTGTTTACGCGCGCGGCTCGGAACTGAACGGCGCAGGACGGTCGGCGAATCCATTGAGCGTTCCCGCGCAACCGAAGCAGCAAGTGTGGGCTGGTGCTGTGGACAACGGCGAGCCACGCTTGCTCGGTGACATGGGCTGCGAAGAGGAAGGCTGCGAGGATATCCAGATTTCGCCTGATGGCCGCTACGCGATCTGGGAGACGAAGCACGAACTCTGGCTGGCTCCTGTCAGCGGTCAGGCAGGGACAACAGCGAAACAGCTCACGGATATCCGCGGTGAACTCTCCTGGCCGCAGTGGTCGCCGGATGGACGGCGCATCGCCTTTCGCGTGAACCGGCAATCGCATAGTCTTGTTGCCATTGGCGACCTGATTCCCAATTTGGATCAGGCGTTTGCCGGAGAATCATCCAATAAGACAGAGAGTTCTGGTGCGGGAAAGAAGGAGCAGACACCCCTTCTTGCTGATGTTCACTACGTCGCGCCAAGCACTGAACGCGATCGTTTTCCTCGCTGGTCACCGGACGGACGTGAGATTGTCTTCATTCGCACACCCGGTCAGGAGAACCATTTGCCCCTCATCCCGCTGCGGCCAACGCCGTGGTCGTTGTGGGTTGCGGATACAAATAATTACACCGCGCACTCAATATGGCAGAGCGGGCAAGGTCCACGCGACTCGCTGCCGCCATTTGCGGGAGAGTCGCTGCAGTTTGCCGGAGATCGCATCGTCTTCGTCTCCGAGCAGACGAATCGCAATCACCTCTACTCGATTCCTATTTCGGGCGGACAGGCAATGGAACTCACTCCGGGTGATTTCGACGTGGAAGATGTCACGCCCAACGATACCGGACGCACGGCGATTTACTTTTCGTCGAATCAGAATGACGTCGATCGACGCCATCTCTGGAAAGTTGATGCCAAAGGCGGAGCTTCACAGCAGGCGATCACGAAAGGAGACACCATTGAATGGTCTCCAGTCCTAAGCACCGACGGTCAGGTGTTTTGTCTCGGCTCAAGCGCCACGACTCCAGCGCTTGCGTATCGCGTTACCAGTTCGGGAAGGGAATTACTGGCAAAGAATGTCCTGCCGAAAGATTTTCCTTCGGCGCAGCTCGTGATTCCGAAGCAGGTGATCTTCAAAAGCAGCGATGGATACACGATTCACGGACAGCTCTTCACGCCGCGCAATCAGACTGGCCGCAGTCCGGCGCTGATTTTCAGTCATGG
>DATEKE010000257.1:0-6862 GCA_035277605.1 Terriglobales bacterium
ATTCTTCCACTAAATCGCAGGCGACAGACAATTTGGAGTCGATTCAGCGGAATATATCGAACGCGCTCCCGGGCCTCATCTCTGGCGTGCGGTCTGCTCCGCAAAGCTTGGGCGCGAATTTCAAGCTCTACCGGAACATCAATGCTCTTTACGACGTGCTTGCGAATCTGGCCGAGTCCGCCGGAGCTTTTGGCAAGCGTGAAGAATACGAGGTGATTGCGCCGCATGTTGCGGCTATCGATGACGACCGTCGGGCCTATGGCGATCTCCTGGCGCAGATGACTGCCTCGACAGATTCCCGGATCGCCGCATATCAGCAGGCTGCGGCGCAGGCTGCCGCGCAGCCTCCGAAGAAGATCATCGTAGACGATACCGAGCCCGCGCCTGCGCCAAAGAAGAAATCCCGGAAAAAGTCGGCAGCGAGCTCTTCCAAAACGAGCTCTTCAAATGCAGCCGCTTCCAACTCGGCTTCCCAGCCGAAATGATCGAAAATAAAACGAAAGTAAGCTTGCAACCGGCGTTCTAATCTTGTTCTCTTAAGAACAGAGTTCACGGGGTTAGCCGCTCGGAATGGCCATCGGTTACCTGCAACCTGACAGGTGGGAACCTTCCAGAGCACGTTGGGGTCTATCTTGTAAGGGCTGTCGAATCGCCATTTACGAGGAGACCTGCTAACTTATGCCTAACGCCGTGCGAATGGCGGGAGTTACTACGTTGGCAAACCTGGCAAGCGCGATATCAGCCCGAGCCGAAGAAGCCTCGATTGTCGCCGAACTCAAGGCGGGCTCGGAGAATGCCTATGAATGGCTGATCGCGCACTATCATCAGCCGGTTTATGGACTGGTATATCGCATCCTGAACGATTCTGCCGACGCTGCCGATACCACTCAAGAGGTTTTCCTCAAGGTCTTCCGCGGGATCAAGCGCTTTAATGGCCAAGCGAGCCTGAAGACATGGATTTACCGCATCGCGCTGCACGAGGCGTCGAATCAGCGCCGCTGGTGGTTCCGGCATAAACGGCGCGAGACCTCGATGGAAGGTGCTCCGGGCGAGGACGAAAATCAGAGTTTTGGACTCAAAGAGACTCTGGTTGACGAACATGAGTCGCCTTTCGATTCGGCTGCTCACGAAGAGATTCGCAGCAAAGTCGAAGAGGAATTGGCACAGGTCCCCGAGCCGTTCCGGACCACTTTGGTACTGCGCGACATTGAGGGACTTTCGTACGAGGAGATTGCCGAGATCCTGCAAGTCTCGCTGGGAACTGTGAAATCGCGGTTGATGCGTGGACGCTTCGCGCTGAAGAAGCGCCTCGAAGCTTATGCGCGGCAGGTCGGCCGCGAGATGGGGCTCAAAGTTTCGCCGGAGTTGGCGTCGTTGGAGGTGGGAAACAAGTGATGGACTGCAAACAAGCCAAGTCGATGTTTTCTACTTATCTGGACGGGGCCGTGAGCGGTCATGAGATGCGTGCCATCTCGCTGCACATGGAGAACTGCGGCGATTGCCACGCAAACTATCTCTCACTGCAGCGTACGCAGGCGCTGCTTTCCTCACTTGGAACCCGCAAAGCTCCGAGCGATCTTCGTCTGCGCCTGAAAGTTGCGATCCAACAGGAGCGCTCGCGTGGCATCGCTCGCACCTGGCAGAACATTGGGCTGCGCATCGAGCACGCCATCAACAGCTTCATGCTGCCGGCTACAGCGGGACTCGTAACTGCCGTCATTATGTTCGGTGTGCTCATCGGCTTCTTTGCTCTTCCCGAAGTGGCAAACGACATTCCGACCTCGCTCTACACGCCACCTCGACTGGCAGCCGGTCCGTACGAGATTCAGGGAATCGAAGGGCCGGTGCTGATTGAAGCCAACGTGGATTCCACCGGACGCGTTCTGGACTATCGCATTCTTTCGGGACACGACTCGGACACGCTGCGCGTGAAGATCGACAACGCCCTGATCTTCACCACCTTTGAACCGGCTCGAGCGTTTGGAGCGCCCGCTAGCGGCCATGTAGTGCTGGCATTTTCAACGGTGAACGTGCGCGGATAAGTCATCTGCATAAAAAGCAAAAGAGGCGAGCCTTCAGGCTCGCCTCTTTCTTTTCGGTAAGGATGGGCAAACCCCGTCTCTACGCTTCTCTCAACTATCCTGCAGCCGTTGTGAATCGCCCTGGCAGAGGGCTCTTTTCTGCCCCTATTACAGGATGATGACTGGCGAATCCTAACGCGGCACGGAAATTTGCATACCAGTCATAAACATTGCTGGCACGAATTCTGGAACGCATCGTCACCATACGGATTCCACGCTCAACCGCGGGCATCGCGAATGCCTGCTTTAATGCTGCGGCCATCCCTTCTACGTCATAGGGATTCACGAGCAGTGCTCCATCGCCGAGTTCCGAAGCAGAACCGGCGAACTCGCTCAGGATCAGCACTCCAGCGTTGTCGTTTCTTGCGGCGCAATATTCTTTGGCTACCAGGTTCATGCCGTCTTTGACTGGGGTCACCATGGCGACTTCGGCTGCGCAGTAGCACGCGAGCAGTTCCGTTCGAGTGAGATGCCTATACATGTACGTCACCGGAGTCCAATCACGCGTGCCGAACTCGTCGTTGATTGCGGTGACCAGTGTCTCAAGCTCTTCTTTGAGCCGTTTGTATTGCGGAATCGATTCCCGACTTGGAATCGTAATCTGCCAGAACGACACTTTGCCATGCAATTCTGGTGAAGTACGCAGCAGATGCTGATATGCCTGCAGACGATAGCCGACGCCTTTTGTGTAATCGAGACGATCCAAACCCAGTACCAGCCGGTTGCCGGCGGCCTGTGCTTTGAGTGTCTCCGCAAGGCGGGCAACGGCGGGATCGGCAGCATCGTGAGATAGCGACTCAAAATCAATACTGATCGGCAAACTGGTTGCAACCGTCTCTCGTTCGGAATATGTGAGCAGGTGATAGTCATGGAACCGCTCAACCTGAGCTTCGTCCTTCAGACAGGAGTTCACGCACTCAACAAAGTTTGCTGCATCGCCGGCGGTCTGAAAGAGCACAAGATCGAATTGCAGCAGTGCGCGCAGGATTTGTGCCCGCCACGGCAGCTTCTGGAAGATGTTCAACGCCGGGAACGGAATATGGTGGAAGTAAGCCATGCGCGGTGTCGCAATCGAGACCTCTCGAAAAGCCTCGGCCAGCAGCATGAGGTGATAATCGTGTACCCAGACCACATCGTCATCTGAGGCAATCGAGTCGGCCGCCAAAGCGAACTTCTCGTTCACCTCTCGATAACAATGCCAGTATTGCGGCTGGAAATTGCACCTTGACTGCAGATCGTGGAAGAGAGGCCACAGGATCTCGTTGGCAAAGCCGTTGTAGAAGTCATGAGTTTCCTGATCGGTTAAGTACACAGGAATGAGACATTGCTGGTTGGCCAGTTCAGCCAGCACATCCTCAATGGCTGCGTCGAAAGATGTTCCGGTGGCCCCCACCCAGGCGGCTCCGGATTCTTTGACGATCGGCCCAAGGGCAGCGATAAGTCCGCCGGCGCTCGGCTTTAGCTCCACCCCGTCCGGCGCAATTTCAAAGGTCATGGGCAATCGGTTGGAGACGATGATCAGACGCGAATCGTTGCTCATCGCATGCCTCCACAGCATTCGTTCCATTGCTGAAGAAATGCAAACAGCTCCGTAGGTGTGCGAAACTGGGCCTGCGCGCACGTCTCGCGATCAACTGGGAGCATCAGGATGGAGAATCCCTTGAGATCGTTGATTGCGTGAAAGGCGTCTTCGTCGGTGATGTCGTCGCCGATATAAACCGCTGGAGACGCAGTCCGCTCCCCCAGAGCTTTCCGAATCGCGTCTCCCTTGTTGGCACTGGACACCCTCAGCTCTAGCCCTTCGGCAAAATCCAGCACAACAAGCCCCGACTCTTCGGCCAGGGAATTCACAATCTTCGTAGCTTCGAGCCTGATGTTTTTCTTCTTTGGCGCCGGCAGACCGCGCCAGTGAACGGCGACACTGCCCGGCTTAAATTCCAGATATTCCGAAAGACCCGCAGCAGAAAGCAACATGTCGGCCTCTGCCAGCACCTGCAGATCGGAGTCGGAGAACGGCAGCATCTCGCGTATACCTACAGCATTAATTCGCTCGATCCCATGCAGGCCCCATATCTCCGGAATGCGGCGTGTACCCAGAAGCAGAGCCACCGATCCTGCCGACCGGCCGCTGACAATAATCACACGCGTTCTCCCGCCTCTCATGATCCCGTCGAGCAAGCCGGGAACTTGCGTATAAGGACGTGCGGCGTCGCGATCAGGAGTAAACGGCGCCAGGGTGCCGTCGTAATCGAGCATCAAAGTGCCGCGACCGCAGGCACGGAGCTTCGCAAAGAATGATTGGAACCTTTCAGAGCGGAAGCAATCACCCTGAGGGCGCGCAACAGCTGTGTCGGCCATAGTCAGATTCCTTTTTCAGAGAATGGGACAGCGCGAGGCGAGATCATGCCTCAGCAAACATGGCTAGACAGGAATCAGCAGAGAAGGACGCAACTTGCACTGGCGCTGCGAGGCCTTGGAGCGAGCGGGACGGTCTCAATCGGATCCAGACGGTGCAGTTTCAGATGTAGGGCGGGAGGCAGTATGCAAAGCTTGAGGCAGCCGAGAAGGAACGCAAAAATAGCGACGAACTGAAGCGAGCGAAGCGTACCGGGCTCCAGGTCGACTGCCGGGGAGATGAGCACCCAACACACTACCAGCACAACCAACAGAATCAGGGCGGGCTTGAGGAGTCGCTTAAACATAAGGTTGTGCCCAACTGATTGTCCCATATCGACCTGCCGGAATCCAGCTTTGGATTGCCTTAACCGAGAATAACTTCCAAGTTGAGGATTCTCCACTCCGGTACTCGGAAGCACAAGTGGCAGTGCCCTTTCGGCACCTGCAGGCATCTAAAGTTTAGAGCAGAATGGCAGCAAAATTGAGCCTCGGAGACGGCAAACCGGAATTGACATTCTATTTATTGACTTCGCCGCAAAGCACGGTTACTCTACGCGCGATGGATGTGCTCCACGCTCGTGGACGACATTCCGAAGCCCTTCCGCCCGACTCATCAGCCCAAAACTGTGATCGCGATACCGGAGAACGCGTGTCGTTGTCCGTCTGCTCGCATTTAGCCCGGAGGATGAACCCCGACCATCGATGAACAAGCAGCTTGATATCACTCCAAATCTGGAGGCCCTGTTCGGTACCAGGGATGAAAACCTTCACCTGCTGGAAGGTGGATTGAATGTCTCGATCGACCTTCGCTCCGACCATCTGAATGTCGAAGGCGCCGCCCGCGACGTAGCGCGTGCTGAGCAAGTCTTTGGCGACTACGAATACCTGCGGAAGTCGGGTTATACGTTCCACAACGGCGACCTCGGCTCGATGCTGAAGATCGTCATCTCCGATCCGTCCGCCACGCTGCGCGGACTCGCCGAAACGGGAAGGCAACGATCGTTCGGGAAACGAGTAGTGCAGCCTAAGAGCTTGAACCAGCGGCGATATCTCGAAGCTATCGAGAAGCACGACATGGTGTTTGGGATTGGTCCGGCTGGAACCGGCAAGACGTATCTTGCCGTCGCGATGGCTGTTGCGGCATTGGTAAATAAGCAGGTCAATCGCATCATTCTGGCCCGTCCAGCGGTAGAGGCCGGCGAGCGTCTGGGATTCCTGCCCGGCACGCTGCAGGAGAAGGTCGATCCTTATTTGCGCCCGTTGTACGACGCTCTCTACGATTTGCTCGATCAGGAAAAGGTCGATCGCTACCTTGAGCGCAATGTGATCGAAATCGCGCCAATTGCGTTTATGCGCGGGCGCACGCTGAACGACAGCTTCATCATTCTCGACGAAGCACAGAACACCACGTCGGAGCAGATGAAGATGTTTGTGACGCGCCTCGGCTTCAACGCCAAGGCGGTCATCACTGGCGACATCACGCAGATCGATTTGCCGAACGCACGCCGCAGCGGATTGATAGAAGCGATTGACGTGCTGAAGGGCGTAAACGGCCTCTCGTTCAACTACTTCGATGAAAGCGACGTAGTGCGACACGTTCTGGTGCAGCGCATCATCCGAGCCTACGATGACCACAAGCAGCGCCTGGAACAGCAGTTGTCGCTGCTGCCCGCACCTCCGGCTGAGCCGCTGGTGACGGAAGCGCCCCCCATTTTGGAGCAATGAAAGCAGGGGACAGGGGTACGTCGCTCCTTTCGGTAGGACGCAAAAGTCCGACTGCCCAAGCGGTTACGTGAGCAGAAAGTGTAAGGGTTGAACCTCGCCTGCCGGCACGATGTTAGAGATGGCAAGACGAGTCAGAAAGGACAATGGCCGAACGACGCGCCTAAGTCCCTGTTCCCTGTGCCCTATGGCGGACGCTGACCATCCCGCGAACAATTCCCAAATAAAGACATTCCTGCGTACCGCGCAACGCACCGTCGGCATTCGCGGCGAGGTTAACGTTCTGATCACCTCGGATGACAAGATGCGCCGTCTCAACCGAGACTTCCGCGGCAAAGACAAAGTTACAGATGTCCTCTCATTCCCCGCAGCCCAGAACGGGAAGATAGCCGGCGATATCGCCATCTCTCGTGACATTGCTCGGCAAAACGCGAGAGCATTAGGCCATTCGCTGACTACCGAAGTTAAAATTCTTCTACTGCATGGATTGCTGCACTTGGCAGGACATGATCACGAATTGGACAACGGCGAAATGGCTGCTCTAGAACAAAAACTCCGAGCAAAACTGAAGCTGCCAGGAGGGTTGATCGAAAGAGCAATAATTAACCACAGAGGACACAGAGGTGAGGGAGGACAAGCCAGAAAAAGCCTCGATTCCTCTG
>DATEKE010000258.1:0-2865 GCA_035277605.1 Terriglobales bacterium
GGAATGGCAACCGCCCTTCTTGGATTGCTCCTGCACTTCACCGTTGCCTTTGGCGCCGCGACCACATATTGCCTCGCAAGCCGAAAGCTCACGTGGATGATCCGCCGCGCGTTCACTTCAGGCCTGCTCTTCGGCGTTGCAGTCTATTTCTTCATGAACTTTGTCGTTGTGCCTCTGTCTGCAATCCATAGATGGCCGACGATGGGAACGTTGTTCTTCGTGAATTTGATTCAGCACATGTTCATGGTGGGCCTTCCCATTGCGCTCGCCGCTCGCAGATTTATGGGAACAGGGGAAGCTGAGACTTCCTCCAGTGCCAGGCTTCGGGCATCACAAAGCGCCTGACGTTGGCGCTTTTTCTCCAGATTGGACAGCATGCTCTAAGCGGCGCTGGGCTTAGTCGCCCAGCACCGCCCACCGGCCAGCACCCCAGCAACCGCAAAATCGGCGGTTGCCGGGGACCCCGCGCTACCGACGGCGGTTCTGTTGTTCGCAACTGCTCACATTCTGCTGCTTGTCTTTTCGTTCGGGTCGCGCAACGATGATGCCCATGATTATCGAAATGCGCACCTACAAAATTAAGCTCAGCAGGCGCGCTGAGTTCCTCGAGATTTTTCGTTCGAAGTCGATCCCTGAACACCATGAAATAGGTATGAGGATTCTCGGGCCGTTTCTCTCTATCGACGATCCCGATACTTTCTTCTTCATGCGCGGCTTTCCCGATCTGGAATCGCGCGAGCCGATGAAGGCCAGGTTTTATGAGGGAGAGTTGTGGAAACGCGAGCTGGAGCATGTGCTTATGCCAATGATCGAGAAATATGAAGTGTGCCTGGTGGATGATCCGGACAGGCTGGTTCGGTGGTGAGCAGGCACTGCCGAACCTCAAAGCAGCTGCCGCGATAAACTTGAGGAATGCTCGACTATCTCACTCTGCCGCTCGGCGAGAAGGCTCCGGAAGTTGTGAACGTCGTAGTCGAAATTCCACTGCAGTCGATCAACAAGTACGAGTACGACAAGAAGCTGCACGTCTTCCGTCTTGACCGCAACCTCTACTCTCCTGTGCACTTCCCCGGCGACTACGGATTTCTTCCGAGTACGTTGAGCCACGACGGCGATCCCCTCGACGTGTTGGTGCTGGTCGATAGCCCAAGCTTCTCCGGCTGCGTGATGGAAGTTCGTCCCATCGGCGTGCTCGACATGCTCGATCAGGGCATTCACGACGAAAAGCTGCTGGCGGTCGGCAAGAGCAACCCGCGGTACAGAGACGTCTGGAATTATTCAGAAATCTACCCGCACATCCTGCGTGAGATCACACATTTCTTCTCCATCTACAAGGACTTAGAAGGCAAGCGCGTAGAAACAAAAGGCTGGCAGGATGCCTCGGTGGCCAGGCGGCTCATTATCGAAAGCCAAAGGGCATTCGAGCGGGAGCAGAGTCGCGAGACAGCAGAAAAAGGTGTCATCGAGCAAGTCTCGAAATAGACTGCCGAGAATTTCGTCCCATCCGGTTAGTCCCAAGACCGCACTGTCCCAACAATCCGCGAATTAGAATTCGCGGGTCTACTGGGAGGAAATATGCGATCTGAAACGTTCCAGATCTCTTGGTGCAAACTCTTCTTTTCCGTCACAGTTGTGGCGCTGAGCAGCTTCGCCGGCGCGCAACAATATCAACAAACCAATCTCGATTCCGATATCGCAGGCTTGGCTTTAAACCCGCAAGGGCCTGATGTTCTCTTATGCAACCCGTGGGGAATGGCTGCCGGACCAGGCAGTCCCGTGTGGGTTGCCAACAACAACTCCGGCACATCCACGCTCTATGACGCAGCCGGAAATCTGAAATCGCTGATGGTCAAAATTCCGCCAACAGCCGTTTTCAAGACGAGCTGCGCGGACAGCGCAGATAGCAGCACTCCGACCGGCATCGCATTCACTGGCGCTTCCGGATTTACCATTCCGGGAACAAATCCGCCACAAGCCGCGCTATTCACGTTCGTGACAGAAGACGGGACCATCTCTGCCTGGAATTCTGCCAACGGCAACAACGCTACGCAGATTTTCGACAATTCCAATGTGGGACCCGGCGCGGTATACAAAGGCGCAACCGTCGCTGCCAATGGAACGCACATGCTGCTGTACGTAACCAATTTCCGCGCGGGAACGATTGAGACCTACGATACGAATTTCAAACTGATACATCTCGATGCAGACGGAGATAACGACGGAGACGGCGCATTTCGCGATCGCGCGATTCCCCATGGCTTCGCTCCCTTCAATGTGCAAGCTGTGAATGGAAGCCTGTATGTCACGTATGCGAAGCAGAATGCCGACAAGCACGACGACTTCGACGCTCCCGGATTGGGATTCGTCGACAAATTCTCGCCGGGCGGCAAGCTCCTGCAGCGGCTCCAACCCGGCCCATGGCTCGATGCTCCGTGGGGAGTGGCCCTCGCTCCGCCGGCTTCCACAACTCCGAATTTCGGCTTCTACAGCGGGCATCTGCTCATCGGCAACGCGGGCAGCGGACAAATCGCCGTATACGATGCGAATAGCGGCCGCTTCGATGGGCTGCTGCGCGACCAGAGCGGACATGCGCTGCAAAATCAACGGCTGTGGGCGCTCTACTTCTCCGACGGGGTCGCGCGCGCCGGCGCTCCGCCGACCCAAGGCCCGCCAAATACCCTGTTCTTTACCGCCGGCGTGAACGATGAGGCCGATGGACTCTTTGGGATCATCACTCCCGCCGACAATGCCAAACCAGAGCAGGATCACGACGATCGCTGATTCCCGATTTGGGAGATACTCTCGAATAGGGTGATGGGCCTCGGCCCGTCACCCCGTTATAATCCTTGCAGCAGTAAACTCCCC
>DATEKE010000259.1:0-7592 GCA_035277605.1 Terriglobales bacterium
ATTTATGACCCTCATTGCCACGCGCACTGCATTGCGCTCTGTGGGAACGCTGATCAGGCGCACGTCTACCGATGCCGCCCAGAATGAGACGAATGGCTGGGTTCGTGCCCGACTTACAGCCGCAGCGAACGCGGCCTCTGTTTGGCATTCGTTCTCTGTGAGATAAACGGGGCGTCTACCGGAATAGATATCGGGTGGGATGACCGTCACCGGCAAATTGAGAAACGACGATATCTCTATCCTTTGCCGCTTGTCGCGAATAAGGTTCGGAACATCGACTTCGAGTGAAAATTCGGGAATCCGAACCCGCTTCCACACAGGAACGATCGCTTGCGTCTTTTGGACCTGAGCACCACCACCGTGTTCCCGACGCCAGGAGCCAAGTCTCCTTTGTTCCTCGAATGAAGGTGTGCAACGTACGTAAACGTTTACGGACGCCGAAATCGAAAGTGATGTCACATGTGAGAGCGCACCGAAATCTGCAAGCCACTCGAGTCCGAGCGACGTTAGCTCAAAAGACGAATCTCGGGGAAGATCATCGTTCTCGGAATCTCCGCTGGCCGCATCGTCGGCCAAGTGTGACCTGGGAGTGAGAAACCCCGCGAGAATGTGTTCCTGGGGCCTGGCATTAACAACGCGCGCACTCTCGTCGTCGAGGCCCTTCGCCCGTTGTCGAATCTGACCGGCTAGGCCTCTCGCGAACGCATTGTATGTCTCGTCGTTAATCATGCTGCCTCACTGTCCAGGGGAATCACATCATCAACAGTCGCGATACGCGCGGCCTCAAGCAGTGCCTTTGCTTCTACCCCCCACTCTCTTTCCATTCTCGCGACAGTAACCGGGTCAAGGCGGCCAAGGTAAGCGCCCCGGATCGCCCGAACGAGTTCGCGCCCGACTCTGCGGTGATTGATCCGAAGGCGGTTAATACCAGTGAACCATTTGCGGAGCTCATCTGCGGGCGTCGCAATCTCAAGCGCTTGCGCAAACGCCAGAAAAGCGCTTTCGCCCTCGGGCACGCCGCATTCTTCGGATGAGCCCACCGGCAACCATGTGCGGATGGTGCTCGGATCAACGTCGACACCTGCCCTCTCCATCCGTTGTTTGATATCGGGGACGTTTATTTTATATGCGCCGCGAACAGCGCGAAGGGTGGTCAGCCACGTCGACCGTGTCTGTCGGTCGACCCGAAAGCGTCCTTCATCCATTGCGTGAATGAGGCGCTCAGAAAACCCGGCGCGTTCGTCGTCGTTCAGCAGCACAACTTGATCGCCAATTTGCAAATCCTTGGCTGGAATACTCTGAAGTTGTAACCGCTTCCTGCCCACGACTTCAAACCGAGCATTCGATGCAATTTCTTGCGTCGAGCCGTCAGCGAAGCACAAACAAACGTAGGCCGTTTTGTTCCCGGACGCCGATGCTGTCGTCACTGAACTCACGGAGTGCATTCCGTTCCCCGAAAGTGTCGGAAGTGAAATGGGTGTGCTTGACGGAGAGGCGATTGTCTCCAACACGGTAGAAACTTGAAGGAAGTACGATCGCACCGTTTCCGGCAGCTCAGGAACACCACAGAACCGCTTTTCGATATCCCAAATCGCGACCCTCGCCTCGATCGGATCAACGACGAGGATCGCTTGTCGCGCTCCTGCTGCCAGTAACATGTCGATTGTGCTGGTTCCAAAATAGCCGCATAACACGGTCGTCCCGTAGCTTTCAGCAGGCCACAGACTGAAAACGCTTAGCACATCAATGCCCAGGGACGCGAGGTCTTCAATGCGAATCTCCAAATAACGTGCCAGTATCGATTTAAGCTCTTCCGCTGTGGCATCCGATCTCGTAACGATCAATAGGCGATAATCCTTCGCGTCGTGCAGCGCGGCCCTGACCACCGCATTTCGGCGATCCTCCCGCATCGAAGCGTTCTGAGATTCCTCCAGGATTAGTCGCTTCGCCTCTTCCAACAGCTCGAATTCGCAATTCGGGGACCGGGCTAATATGTCGGCATAAAACTTTTCGAACGCCAGTGCTTCCCGTGGCGTGTCGAGCGACATCGACTGTCTCGTGGCCCACCACGTCCGTTTGGCCTGTGAAACGAGCCCCGCGATCGTGTCGGATTTCTCCGCAAGGTCGTCGATCGCAAAGCAAAACCTTCGTTCGGCCAGCGGCCGGTCCCGATTAACTTCTATTATCTTCATGGCCGGACCGTTATTCACACGATTGATCATCACCGGCTTCTTGGAGGGAGGCTCGATTGCCTGCGCAAACATAAGGTCTGCCGGGCTCGCCGCGACGATTAACATGGGCACCGTCGCGCTTACCTCGCCTAGAAAATAAGCGATCGATGCCGCGAGATGTTTCCCGCGAATGTTTTGGATATTTACGAGTACCAGATCGAGATCGTTAAAGGTTTGAACCATGCGGCGAGTCAGTTCTCCTCGCGCGGGGACCAACAACTGCGGTCGAGGCTCACCACGAGGTGCAAATTTCCCGATGGTCGTTCGGTTGCCCTGTCTTATATCCCCATTCTCATTGACTCGGTCGATGGAGATGAACGACGATGCGGGCAAGATCAGCTGCTCGAGTTTCTCCCGCCTACGATCAACCGCCTGCTCCCAATCGGGGTATAGCTCGCCCTTTGAATTCGGGCTTGCCGAAAATCGTTTGGCGCGCGCCGTCTGCCGGAGAAATCGAGCTTCCTGAACGCGATAAAGCGGCCGCGAAAACAGATCGAAATCGGATGCAAAAAAGGGAAAGATTCCGATTCGCGGGCTTAGCGGCAGAGACTTAATCCGACCCGGCCATCGCAAATGGAGATGCGACGCGAATAAGGCTACAAACGGCACTTGTTTCCACATCGATAACACCGGCAATCGCGAATGCGTGGCTGTTGCACTTTCGGCCAGATCAAGCAACGGCAAGAGTGCCTCATCGATAGGGGCACAGGGATCAATTTCCATTGATTGGCTGGGCATCAACGCCACGCAACACTCCAAACGACCCAAGCATTGGCAAAAAGCGAGCTTCCAACAGTGTTAGAAGTTCCGATTCATCGCCACCTCGTAAATGCATCTGCGATCGCTACTGCGTCCGCGAGCCTCCCAGTTACGAGATTGCTGATTGCGCGGGCGTATTCGTCGCGAGCGCCTCTTGTGCGTCGCGGGACTGGCAACCGAAATGAGTTGATGTCATGCGGCTCAAGTTTCGGAAGACCGTCCGGGTACCGCCTCGCAATTTCCAAAAACTGCCTCCGCGCTGGCGTGCAAAGTAGAGACAGGGCCCAGGCTGCTTCCTCTTCCGACTTCATTTTCATCTTTTTGGTGACTGTATAAAGCGTGTTGCTGGCAATCAAATCAGATTTTGACCGAAAACAAATCCACGGCCCCAACTTTGTCATCCCGCTCAGGAAGCCAGTGGCCCCAAGCTTCACATCGAGGACTCGATACCAAGGTTCGCGGTTGCGGAGCTTGTACCCATTGAGGTCGCATTTCTGACGACCAAGCTCCAGATACGCTAGAACGGCTTTTCGCCGCAGCACGCTGCGCTCCGGGTAGAATAACCACACTCGCTCATCAGATTTCAGCAAGCGATGCCATTCCGCCGAATTCAGGTATGCCGTGTTCAGGTGGCGTGCCTTTGAAACAACCGGGCGTACCGACTCAATTGGCAGATTCAGGCGCACTCGATCCGATTCTCTAAGCAAGAAGTACTTTGCGTCACCTGTAACGCAGCCGATCTTGACTACATAGAGATCAGAAAACGCGGTGAAGGACGTGTCCGCCACATTCGCCACGCTCGGTCGTACCGTAGGCCTCCGAATGTTTTTCGTTAGAGCAGCAATAAGCGCTTGAGCGTCTTCGTGCGCAACACGCACAGCCTTCGTCGGATTCCTCCGATATCCCTTCGCAACTAAAACGACACAGCCCTCCCGGACTTCTGCGAAAAGCGGTTCGTGCGAGCGATGCACTGCCACGTTCTCGAAACGTTCGTGGATTGCGCGCCGAACGTCGGAGGCGTACTGAGCGTATTCCCACGCTGCCGGGAGGACGAAAGCTAGGCTCCCATGATCGGCAAGAACACGAAGACAGGCCGACAAAAATGCACACCAGTAATTCGATCGCCGTGCGAACGATCCGCCCCGGTTGGCACCCAAAGATGTAACAGACTTCTGGAGTTTAGGATGAAGCTTGCGGATTGCAACGTAGGGTGGGTTTGCCACTATTCGATCAAATCTTTGCGGCGTCCCAGCGCACCATTCGAAAAAATCGACACCACGAATTGCTGTCGCAAATCTATCTTCCGCTTCCGATTTCGGATCGATGTCAATTCCTACGATACGTTCTTTATGAACACCCCTCTTGTGCAGACACGCGATGAATACTCCCGGCCCCATGCAAGGGTCTAGCCAGCGACCATTCGATGTGGAATCTATGGCTTCCACCATGGCGTGCGCCAGAGGCGCCGGCGTATATATGCGACATTCTGGAGGCGGCAGTATCATATTCCTCTTCAACTAAGCCCAATGCAGCGGCGCTTGCGCCGTGACAGGAAACCCGCTTACTTTCGGCTTGCCCGCGCTGCATTCTGATCAGTCGCGTTATCTCAGCGGCGCGTGCTACAAGCGTCTCTCACAACATCAGGTTTGCAACGCATCCTACCACGGTGCCGGTGCCTCTTCTGCAGCCGCCAAAAAGCGATTTACAATATCGTCATCTGCCGTAGAACTATCGCAACCGCTCACTCTCCGCCTCGATTTGAATTTCGCAACTGTCTCTTTTCTGCCGCGCATTTGCTTGGGCGCTGCTTCGGGAGAATTCCCACGCCCGCAGTCCCGTTGTCGGGATGCAGAGTGCGCACTTCGCGGCTTCTGCTTTCCCGGTTCCTCCCGAACCCCACGGGTCCCTCCCACAAAGCAGCCGCTCGCCTTGGGAGTGGTCTCCACTCGCTTTCGGGCGCCCCAAGCAAAAGGGGCAGAAAAAGGAGATTCGAAAATGTACCTCAATTCAGTTCAGATCATCGGTTTCGTCGGCAAAGACCCGGAGCGACGCCAAGCGCGAGCGAATGACGCGGCGTTCACCGTTCTTTCGGTTGCCACACAGCGATCATGGAAGAACGCGGACGACGAGTGGGCCTCGAAGACAGAATGGCATCGCGTCGTCGCCTGGAACAGCTTGGGCGAGCGCGTTGCGGCATCGCTTCACCAAGGCGATCACATTCTCGTCGAAGGCACGCTTGTGAGCAGCAGCTACCAGCGCGAGTACGGCAAAGGCAAGAAGGCCACGACCGTGAAGCACACGGTCTGGCAGATTCGCGCCGATTCAATTCGCAAACTCAATCGCGGCGAGAAAGAGCCACAGGCGGGCACGCCCGGATCACACAGCCCGGATCAACCCTCAGAGGACGCCCCCTTCTAGGGGCGTCCTCCACAAGAGCTATCGTTGGATCGAAATCATCGCGTCGGGTCAATCTTAGAGACGGGGATCGACCGGTTCGCTTTCAAGAGCGAGCACACCGAACACGCATTCATGCACGCGGCGGAGCGGCTCTTGGCGAACGAACCTTTCTAGGGCTTCAATCCCTAGAGCGAACTCTCTCAGGGCCAGCGACCGTTTTGTCGAAACAGACCGGCTGCGGAGACGCTCCAAATTCTCTGGCAGCAAGTATTCGGGACCGTAGATGATCCTGAGGTACTCTGGACCACGGCACTTGACCGCAGGCTGCGTTAAGCCGCGCCGACCCCGTACAATGAATTCGAGCGGCTTAACTACCATTCCTTCACCGCCTCGACTCGTGAGATCTTCCCACCAACGAGTGGCGTCCTCAACGCTCTCAGGATTCGTTACATCGACCTGCTTGTAAGGCGTCGCAAGAAGGAGCCCATCGCTGGCACGACAGAGCTCAGCGAGCTTTTCCATGTGCCACGCGTGATCCCGCTGAACATGCACTTGCCCTTCCGTCGCGAGCAGATGAAAAGGAGCAAGCTTCAAGTCGTTCACGGATTCAACTTGCCAGCAGTAGCGACGATACGAGTCCACGTAACGATTCGCAGCTTCGAGGCGCTGCTTGTATCGTTCAATCAGAGGCAGGGTATCGCCATTCTTAGATACAAGCTGCTCAAGCGAGGCGACGGTTTCCGATAATGACGCCTTGGCGGCTGCCCCTACAGCGGCATATTGCTGTCGCAACAATTCTTGTGCCTTGGCGGACCACGGCATCAGTTCTGCATCGAGGCAAATCCAATCCGTCTGGAATTGCTCCCAGAACCCCGCCGCGCCTACAGCAGCGCACACCTTTTGGAGGAACGCTTTCTCAATTTTCGGGTCGTCGAAAAACCGTCGGCCCGTCCGCGTATAGCAGATGCCGATTCCCTCTCCCACAACACCGAAGCGTCGCCGCGCCGCGTCTTCGTCGCGACACACAATGACGACAGCCCGCGAACCCATGTGCTTTTCCTCGCAGACTACGCGCGGTACTCCCTCCCGGCGGAAATACCTGAAAGCCTCTGCTGGATGTTCGAGAAGCCCCGGCTGCGAGGTCGTCTCGGTGGGTGACATCGTAGGCGGCAGATAGATGAGCCATTTCGGATTCGCGGCGAATCGGCTCATGACTTCCAGCGCCGCCAACGCGTTCTCTTCTCTCACCGTCACATTGTGATGGAGACGCGTCGTGACAATGCGCTTCCCGATTACGTCGTCGATATCCAGCAAGTCGTCATGAATCTGCTGAGAAGTGAGCGCCGGAGCAGGTTCTTCCGAAGCGACAAGAGGTCTAGCGGGCTGAGCATACGTAGCCCGCGCTGGCACGGATACGAGTTCCTTCTCCGGGTAGCGCAATGCAGTCAGACTTCCCCCAAACACACACCCCGTATCGATGTTAATCGTTCGATTCAACCAATCAGGTTGCGGTACTGGAGTATGGCCATAGACGACCATGGCCCTACCGCGATACTCCGCGGCCCAGTTGTAGCGGACTGGAAGGCCAAATTCGTCGGTCTCGCCAGTGGTTTCGCCGAACAGAGCAAACTCTCGTACTTTGCCCGAACCACGGCCCTGCATCTCTTCTTTCATTCCGGCGTGCGCAACTACCAGTTTTCCGTCATCCAAAACGTAGTGGCTAACGAGATCGTCTATGAATTCCACCGCCTTGCCACGGAATTCTGACGTTTCCTTATCGAGCTGCCCTAGCGAATCAGCGAGACCGTGCGTGATTTGCACGTCCTTCCCGCGTAACTTCCGCATTAGCTTGATATCGTGATTGCCGGGAACGCACAGCGCCGTCCCCGCCTCGACCATGTTCATTACCAGGCGGAGCACGTCAGGAATCTTTGGGCCACGATCCACCAAGTCACCGAGGAAAACTGTTTTGCGGCCTTCTGGCGGCTTGACCGAATACTTTGGCGATGCGTCACCGTTAGCCTGCGCCTCGACGGAATAGCCAAGCTGCTTGAGCAGGTCCTGAAGCTCGTCGAAGCAGCCGTGCACATCGCCGATGATGTCAAACGGCCCGTGTTCATGCTTCAGATTGTTCCAAAGCGGCTCGCGGACGATCTCTGCAGCATCAATCTCCTCGGGCGACCGCAGGATATGCACGTGCCTGAA